>NZ_VOSK01000194.1 GCF_009296175.1 Microvirga tunisiensis
CAGTATGCCGCGGCGCTTCAGACGGCTGATGACAGTCAGGCGACAGCCCTCGAATGCGTGCCGCTCCCGAGTGATGGTTATGGACGTTGGAAGATCTTCGGAATGGGTAGTCTGTGGCTGCTTCCTTTGACCAAATCGCCCATGGGCCGTTGCTGGCGAAGCTGCCAACCTTTACGAGGACGATCGAGCGCTGGCTCAAGGCCGGCTCGATCGAACACGGCAACTGGCAGGAAAGCCGAGCGGGAGTGCCGCAAGGGGGAATTGCATCCCCCGTGCTCGCGAATGTCGCTCTCGACGGAATGGAACGCCTCTTCGGCTGTGAAGACGGCCACGGCAACCCCGTGAAGGCCGCGCAGAAGAAGGGGATGAACAAGAGCGTCGTCCTGATCAGATACGCCGATGATTTCCTCGTAACGGCCCCGTCAAAGGAGATCCTGGAGCAGTATGTGCGGCCCACCATCGAGGCATTCCTCGCCGCGAGAGGGCTCACGCTGAACCGGAAGAAGACCCGCGTCGTCTCGATTGACGAGGGCTTCAACTTCCTTGGGTTCACCATCCGGAAGTTCCGCAATGGAACGCTGCTGATCATGCCCGAGAAGGCCAAGGTCCGCGCACACCTGCGCACGATCAAAGCCTATCTCGACGCCCATCGGCAGGTTCCCGCCGGAGCGGTGGTGCGGGCTCTGACTCCGATGATCCGGGGTTGGACGCTGTACTACCGTCATGCCTGTTCCGCCACCACCTTTGCCTATCTCGATCACCGGGTCTGGCAGATGCTGTGGGCGTGGGCCAGGCGGCGGCACCCGCAGAAGAGCAGACGATGGGTCAAGGCGCGCTACTTCAGGCCGACCCGGACGCGGGTGTGGAACTTCGCCGACGCGGTCATCCCAGGGGCGGCGATGCTGCCCTGGTACAGCGACACCAAGATTGTCCGCCACATCAAGGTCAAGGGGCGCACCAGCCCCCTTGATCCTGACGCCCAACCCTACTGGGACGAGCGGCGGCGGACACGACTGGCGGCGTGCTGCCTCTCCAGACGGCGGCAGGCGCTCCTGCGGGCCCAGGGTTATGCTTGTGCGGCATGTGGTGTCCCGTTCGATCCGGATGAGGACATCAACATGATGGACGTGCATCATGCTCAGCCTCGCCACACAGGTGGCGGGAACGAGATGGGGAACCTGCGCCTCCTGCATCGATGGTGCCACCGTCAACACCATCAGCAGGTCGGGTATCGGGCGGCTGAGGCTTGAGCCGGATGACGAGCAATCGTCACGTCCGGTTCTGAGGGGGCTGGGCTTCGGTAACGGAGCCCGGCTACCCGACTACGTTCTAGCTACGTACTGCGTTACCATATCATTGGACACTAATCGTGCGCTATCCCGATGCGCCGCCCAAAGAGCATTCACGACAGCAAGAGAGGAGAGGGACAGCCGCTGACAACCGATCACCTGCTGGTCGATCGACGAATGAGCCATATAACCCTTCCCTCGGCTCAAAAACTCCGCCCGTGGCCTCACCTCTATCTTCAGTTGGCACATGGCGACGACGAGGCTGGCGCAAACAGAACGGATGCGAGGAGAAAACGGTCATGGATTACGTGAGGCTTGGCCGCTCCGGCCTTGAGGTATCCCGCCTCTGTCTCGGCTGCATGACGTACGGGGTTCCTGATCGCGGGAACCACCCATGGACCCTCGACGAGGACCAGAGCCGCCCCTTCATCAAGCGTGCGCTGGAGCTCGGCATCACGTTCTTCGATACCGCCAATGTCTATTCCGACGGCACGAGCGAAGAGATTGTCGGTCGCGCACTCAAGGATTTCGCACGGCGCGACGAGGTGGTGATCGCCACAAAGGTGCATGGGCGCATGCGCCCGGGACCCAACGGCGCCGGCCTGTCGCGCCTTGCGATCATGTCCGAGATCGACAACAGCCTGCGCCGGCTCGGCACCGACTATGTCGATCTCTACCAGATCCATCGCTGGGACTATGCGACACCCATCGAGGAAACACTCGAAGCGCTGCACGTCGTCAAGGCCGGCAAGGCCCGATACATCGGAGCTTCCTCCATGTATGCCTGGCAATTCGCCAAGGCGCTCTACACGGCCGACCTGAATGGCTGGACGCGGTTTGTGTCGATGCAGAACTACTACAACCTTCTCTACCGGGAGGAGGAACGGGAGATGCTGCGTCTGTGCCAGGCGGAAGGGATCGGGGTCATCCCGTGGAGCCCGCTTGCCCGCGGCCGCCTGACCCGAGACTGGGATGAGACGAGCGCCCGGTCGGAAACGGACGAGTTCGGCAAGTCGCTGTACGCCCAGACGGCGGAGGCCGATCGCCGGGTGGTGGAACGGGTGGCTGAGATCGCAGCTCGTCGCGGCGTTCCCCGGGCGCAGGTTGCATTGGCGTGGCTGCTGCACAAGCCGGTCGTGACCGCGCCGATTGTCGGCGCCTCGAAACCGCAGCACCTGGAGGATGCCATGGCTGCCATGTCGCTCACGCTGTCACCGGAGGAGATAGCGGCCCTGGAAGAGCCCTATGTGCCGCACGCACTCGCTGGTTTTGTTTAAGTGGGAAGTGGTCAAGCACAGTCGCGAGGTTGATCTCCCTCGGAGTTGTCTCAACCGTACCTGTGTGCGCATGTCAGTGTGCGCTCTGCCTTGAGTTGGGCTGCCGGTTGCTCAGTCCCGGTACTCTCGCACCAAGCGTGCGATCCGGTCGAGGTGGTCGTCGTGGATCTCGAATCCTTTCAGGCCGTGAATCGTGTCGAAGAGATAATCCCGGCAGGAGCCGAGTACCCCACAGGCCGTCGCAATTGTCTGGGCCGTCGCGGCCTCCGAGACAGGACGCACATAGTTCGGCGCTGCGCGGTTGATGGTGAAGGCAATGCCCGACATGCCGTGAGGGAGATCGGGGCCGTGCAGCCTGATCCAACGCGGGACATAGGCTCCTGTGACCATCTCGCGCCGCCAGACCAACTCGAGCTCAGCCTCTGCCTCGGCACGAGCGATGCGAAAGGCTACGCCCCGGCACGAGCCGCCGCGATCCAGTCCCAGAACCAAACCAGGGTGTTCTGGTGTCCCGCGTCCAATCGGGGTGGCTAAGCAGAACTGTCGATGCCAGCCTCGGATCAACACGGGTTGCCGCTCGGCATGGTGAAAGGCCGGGTTCCAGATCAGAGAGCCATAGGCAAACAGCCAGACGTCCCCCGGAACAGGTTGAGCCGCGAGCGTTGCTTCCAAGGATTGGCGCCGCTCCTCGTCACTCAGCACCCGAAGGGTGGTGCCCGAGCGAGCGATCATCTCACTGACAAACCCGTTCTGCAGAGCCTCCCGGGTCATGGGGTGGAGCTGCGTTTTCCCGCTCAATTCTTCCATTCCATACTCCGCCTGGTGCTCAGGGCAACATCGGGTAATATATAGCCCCGGAAGCCGCGGCATGTTCATGCCCCTGATGCATGGCAGTGCCACGCAGCGCGTCAGACGTTTGCTTGAGGCAGGCACACCGGACACTCTCACAGGGCCGCGGATCTCGGAGGCTGCCCGACCCGGACCTTACATATTGGCAAGGCACCGCCATATTGGGCAGTCTCTCATGTGCTGGGGGCAGGGATCCTCCTGCGCTCTTCCTCTATCCTGCCGGAACGATCCGAGGAACAGCGGGCTCTGTTCAGGCGTTGGCGCGACTTGAGCGAGGTCTTCGTTCATGGCCGTCACCAGCACAGATTACACCTCAGGTGTTCTCCGGGCGCGCCCGGAGCGGATCGCCACTCCTGCCGCATCAACGCCGGGCCGCCATCCGTTAGGTCTGGACGGCAGGCGGGATGGCGCCTTTCTGGTGCCGGCCGGGCTCAACCCGGCCAAGCCGGCCCCGCTCATCGTGGCACTTCATGGCGCAGGCGGGATCGCCACGCAGATGCTCGATCTCCTGGCAGTTCAGGCGGAGCGGCAGGGCATGATCGTTCTCGCGCCTGAATCCCGCGGCTCGACCTGGGATGGGATCAGGGGCGGCTATGGTCCCGATGTCGCCTTCATCGACAGGGCTCTGACGAAGATCTTCCAGCTCCATCCCATCAATCCTTCCCGCGTCGCGCTCTCCGGGTTTTCGGATGGCGCGTCCTATGCGTTGTCAGTGGGTGTCATTAACGGCGAGCTGTTTGACCAGATCCTCGCTTTCTCGCCAGGCTTCATGGCACCGACGAGCGCGGCCGATACGCCGCGGATCTTCGTATCCCACGGGGTTCATGACGAGGTCCTGCCCATCGATCCCTGCAGCCGCAGGATCGTTCCGGCGCTGAGGCGAGCGGGCTACGACGTGGAGTACCACGAGTTCGATGGCGGCCATGTCGTGCCGCCGGAAATGGTCGAGCGCGCTGTGGGACGCTTTCTTGCCTGACGTCTCTTTGCACGTTCCGCCCGCATGGGACGCGGCTGCGCAGTATATCCGCCATCATGGCCTGCGCAGGATTCTGGTGGTCGGAGAGAAGGATACGGGCAAGAGCACGTTCTGTCGCTTTCTTGCGCAGGCCGCGACACGGTCGGGCTGCGGCACCGCTCTTCTGGATACCGATGTCGGCCAGAAACTCGTTGGTCCCCCAGCTTGCGTGAGCATGGACGATGCGCACGGACACTTCCTTGCCTTCGTGGGCAGCACCAATCCCGTTCAGGGCTGGTCGCGCCTGATCGAAGGCGCACGCCGTCTGGCGCAACGGACGGATGCGGATTGTCTGATCGTCAACACGAGCGGTCTCCTGGCGGGCCCAGGCCGCCGCCTCAAGGCTGCCAAGATCGACGCGCTTCGACCGGATCTGCTGATCGCCGTCGGTACAGGACAGTCTCTGGAGGAGATCGCGCAGGATGTCCTGGATCCGCCGATCCTTCGCGTCCCATCTTCGCCGGAGGCACGGCACAAGACCGCTGGCGAGCGGCGCACGGCCCGCCATAAGGCCCTCCGGCAGTATTTCTCCCACTCAGGTTTGCTGAAGCTCAAATCTGGGATGCTCACGCCTTCGGACGTACAGGCTCCTCTCCCGGCCGGGCTCCTGCTTGGATTGTCGGACAAAGCCGGCCAGGATCTCGGATTCGCGTTGTTGCACGGATCGGAGGGTGGTGCTTGAAGTCGAATAGCATAGACAGTGCCCTCCTGACCAAAGATCTCTGCCATGCCGTTCAAGGCCAATGCCGCTCGCCGTCACCGCATCCCCAAGCAGCGGTACCGGGTGACGAATTGGGCGGAGTACGATGCGGCCCTGCGCCAGCGCGGAAGTCTCACGGTGTGGTTTACCAAGGAGGCGATTGCCGTCTGGCGGGCTGAGCCCCGCACCACACGCGGTGGTCAAGCCCATGATTCGGCCTTGGCAATCAAGACAGCCCTGACGCTCCGGGCGGTGTTCCGGCTGGCGCTGCGCCAGACCGAGGGTTTGATCGGCTCGATCCTCCAACTCCTGGGGCTTGATCTTGCGGTGCCGGATCACTCGACCCTGAGCCGCCGCGCCGAAACCCTGGCGGTCCCAAACCGATCTCCAAACCCCAGAAGGCCCGTCCATCTGCTGGTGGACAGCACGGGCCTGCGGCTGTGTGGCCCCAGCGAGTGGTTGGTCGAGAAGCATGGCACCCGAAGGCGCCGATCCTGGCGAAAGTTGCACATTGGCGTCGATGCCGAGACTGGGCAGATCCTCGCATCAGAGCTGACGACCAGCGACGTCGATGATGGCTCACAAGTGGAACCGTTGCTCGACCAGATTACAGCTCCACTCGCGTCATTCATCGGCGATGGAGCCTACGATCAAGCTGGCATCTACGGCACTATCGCCAAGCGCTATCCTGAGGCTGACGTGATCGTGCCACCACGATCAACGGCGGTACCGAGCGACACGGCAGGGAGCACTCCGACCCAGCGTGATCGGCATCTCCAAAGCATCCAAGAGCATGGACGCATGGGCTGGCAGAAGCGGTCCGGGTACGCTCGACGAGCCCTGGTCGAGGCCGCCATCAGCCGCATCAAACGCGTGATCGGCGATGGGCTACGCTCGCGGACTGAACCCCGCCGCGCGACCGAGGTCGCCATCGGCATCGACGCTTTGAACCGCATGTTCGAGCTTGGACGCCCGGAGTCCGTCCGCATCGCTTAAACAAAGGCATTGAACGGGCTCAGTGCGGCCACCAACCGATCCGTGCAACAAACCAACCCTGATGTCGTCGAAGGGCACGTCGGCACCAACGTGCTTCAGGGCTTCAACCTAGCAGGCCGCATGCAGATCAACGGTGTCGATCAACGTCCCGTCCACGTCAAAGATTACGGCCTTGATCATTGGCGTTCCCTGTCCCGTGCCCGTGCGCGTTCATCCGTGTTTGATCTTGAAGTAGAGAATGATGCCCGCGAGCATCAGCGTGACGCCGTTTGCGGCAATCAGCGGGATCTCGCCTTTCCAGAAGCCGTACACGAGCCAGAGGACCAAGCCTGTCACCAGCACCAGGAACATCTTGAGCGAGATGTCCTGGGTTGATCGGGTGCGCCAGACCCGGAGCACCTGGGGAACATAGGCGCCGGTTGTACAGAGGGCCGCCGCATAGCCCGTGTAATCAAGAAGAACCATAGGAAACTCGCCTGAAGGGAACGCCTTGAACGCTGGGGTAATTGGCAAGTTCCGGGGTGACGAAGGAAAAGGCAGCCTGTTCTCTGCAGTAGCCCTCCATCGCGAATGAAGAATGCTTCGAAGCAGGTGGCCTCCGGTCGAACAACCGTTATCGTCACTACCACACAAATTTGGACTGACCGCTGACAGGAGCCATACTCAAGGTATCCTGGTCCCGTCTGGGCACACTGCGAGAAATCGAGGTGACCTCGAGCGCCGCGGAGGGCGACGTCGGACCGGGTGCAGCCCCCGACCTCGTGGCCTAGCACCGGATGGCTTGGCAGGAAGAGCGGGCTCACCAGCTACACGTCAGTGTTGCTGTGCCTCTCTCTGATGGATGCTCCCGGAACAATGGCCTTCAGGGCGGTGTTGAACGAGCCCGCACACAACGCTGGAGAGACCACCATGCCCGCCAAGCAGAAGACCCTGCAGGATCTGTTCCTGGTTGGACTGAAGGATATCTACCACGCCGAGAGGGCGCTGCTGAGATCGCTGCGCAAAATGGCAAAGGCCGCCGAATCCGATCAGCTTCGACAGGCGTTTGAGACCCACCGGACTGAAACGGAGGGGCAGGTCGAGCGTCTCGAGCGAGTGTTCGAGATGGTTGGCAAGCGTCCGCAGGGAAAGACCTGCGAGGCTATGCAGGGGATCCTTGCTGAAGGTGAGGAGGTCATGGACGACTTTGCTGAAAGCGAGGCCCTTGATGCCGGCCTGCTCGCAGCTGCCCAAGCCGTGGAGCACTATGAGATCGCGCGCTACGGCACGCTCCGGAGCTGGGCGGCTCAGCTCGGCATGAACGACGCCGTGACCCTCTTCGAGGAGACATTGCAGGAGGAGAAGAAAACAGATCAGCTTCTCACCGAGCTTGCCGAGGCGGCGCTCAACCAGAAGGCAGCATGACCTGAGAGGGACTACAGCACGAGCGAGGCCCACCATCTGCATTGCTTGTGCTGCCGCTCCGGAACTAGGCGAGGTGGCTTTTAAACCCGCCCTCCAAGACAGGACCAAGGTAAGATGGATTAGGGTTGAGAGGTATGCCGACTACCAGAATGGGCTTTGTTGCATTAACTTGGACTGTGGTCCTGACCCGCCAAACTGGTCGGATCTGTCGCAATTCATGAGCACGGACAAAAGGGTTTGAACGCGGTTCGTATCCGCTTATGCGGCGAGCCACTCGAACTGCTCAGTAAGCGACAGTTGCGCATTGCAGGCGTATTTCGCCTGTCCCTTGCACATCATGTGAACCATCTCGATCCCGCCTAGGATCGTTCGAGCGGATGCCATCGACTTAAACCCGAGCATCGGCCGGACCCGGCGCTTGACGGCGCGATGATCCTGCTCAATCCGATTATTGAGATAGGCGCTCTGGCGGATGCGGATGGGCTTCAGATCACGCTGCGCTCTGTCTTCGAGCCTGTCTGTTGTGTCGCACAACAGGATCGCTTCACGGTTGGTCTGGCTTCCATCAATCACGATCCGCTCAGGCCGGCCATGGCGCTTGAGCGCCTTCCGTAAAAACCGTTTGGCGGCTGTGAGGTTGCGGCGCTCGCTGAACCAGAACTCGACCGTGTCACCGTTGCTGTCGATGGCTCGGTAAAGGTACATCCACTGCCCACGAACTTTGAGATACGTCTCACCAACGTACCATTTCCGGCTGACGGCCCGCTTGCGGCGATTGAACCGCTCCAGCAACTCAGGCGAGTAACGCACGACCCACCTGTGAATGGTCGCGTGATCGACCGAGATGCCGCGCTCGGCCATCATCTCCTCGAGATCCCGCAATCTCAGGCTGTAAGCCAAGTACCACCGGACACAGAGCAGGATCACAGATCGATCAAAATGCCTGCCCTTGAACACGCTACCCTCTGGCTGGCGAGGTTCGGATCGAGTTCGCCCCGGCTGGCGTCACTTGCACCGTGGATGCACCGATCACTCACTCCTGACGCCGACCGCTGGCGCTATTCCAGGACAAGCGTCATCCCCAGTCGATCGGGCCGAGTGGAAGACGGCCGTTCCTCAAAGCCGAGATCAAGGGCTGAGTTCACCACCTGCGGAGTCGTTCAGGAGTTGAGAAGGCGTTACGTGTCAGGACTTGTTCAACCCAGGCTCCGGCTTCGTCAGGTGTCCTGAACAGGGGCGCGTTCCGAACGTCGCATTTGCCAAACCCGGCTTCCAGGTGCCACCGCCCCTTGTGCTCAGGGTTATGCGTCTCGCCGTCGAGGCGGACGATGACGGCGGCAAGCTGGCTATCTGCGAGGACAAGCCGGCCGTCGCTATCATGGCCGTCGATGAGCACGCGCATGGGCAGAAATGAGATGTCGAGGGGCATCGCCTTCGCCTTCCACGTTGGGGCGGAAGGTCAGCTGCGAAATGGCCGGACACCCAGGGGAACAAGACAGCCTTCATAGCACCCCCCGCGAGTCCTTCAACTAGGAGTGGCTCGATCACTAACATAGGTTGCCTTGGCCCATTCGATGCTGTGGCTTCTGCAAATTACTGCCGTCACAGACACGTCTGCTTTGATCGACGATGTTAATCTCTGAACTTAACATAGGCCTGCGACAGACACTTCTGCGTCTGCGACACTGACTTTACCATCAGCCATTGATCTCAGGCGCTGATGACTGAGAGATGCGCGCGCTCCCGCCTGCACATCAGGGGAGCGTCCCATGTCCTCACCGTTCCACCCCGACTACAATCCGCTCATCCGCAAGCTTGAGAGCGTGTTCATCCTGACCGATGACGAGCGACAGGTCCTTGAGACCCTGCCGATGCAGGTTGCGGTGCTCAAGGATCGTCAGGACATCGTGCGCGGGGGCGATCGCCCCTCCCGGTCCTGTCTGATCCTGAGCGGCTTTGCCTGCGTCTACAAGATGACAGCCCATGGCAAGCGCCAGATCGTCTCCTTCGCCATCGCCGGTGACATTCCCGACCTGCAGAGCCTGCACCTGAAGACCCTGGACACCAGCATCGCTACCATCAGCCCCTGCCGGGTCGGGTTCATCCCGCACGAGGCCCTGCGCGACCTCTGCCTCCGCTATCCGCCCATCGGCGCCGCCTTCTGGCGCGAAACCCTGATTGATGCAGCGATCTTCCGGGAATGGGTGATGAATGTGGGACAGCGCGAAGGCGTCAGCCGGATGGCCCATGTGCTGTGCGAGTTGGTGGTGCGCCTGAAGGCGGTCGACCTCGTCGAGGATCATGTCTGCGACCTGCCGATCACCCAGATCGAGTTTGCTGACGCGCTCGGCTTTAGCCCGGTGCACGTCAACCGGGTGCTGCAGCAGATGCGGGCCGAGGGCCTGATCGAAACCCAAGGAACACGGCTGAGGATTCCCGATTGGGACAAGCTGAAGGAAGTGGGCGAATTCGACCCGACCTACCTTCATCTGGTGCGGGAGGATGTAGCCGCATGAGCCTTCAGCCAGTGCGGGTGGGCAGAGGGCGGTAGGAGGCTTTGCCTCTTCAGCGCGTGCGTGGTGCCGCTGGCCAGCGGCGGTCTCAGGCTGCATGGGAACAGAGCCAATTGCTGACAGGAGGCGAGTTATGGACAATCGCGAAGAGAAGATCCGGGTCAGGGCCTACGAGATCTGGGAGCGCCAGGGGCGCACCGGCACTCCCGAGGATCACTGGCTAGAAGCCGAGCGTGAGTTGAAGGCTGAGGAGCCAACAGACATTACATCGGACCGCTCCGACGCGGCTGTCGAGAAAGCGCCCCCTGCTGGGACCGTTGAAACTCGCGAAGCCGCTTCGGACGATACCGCAACCGGCAAGCAGCTTCCCGAGATGTCTCAAGGCTGAACGCATTCCGTTGAGATCTTAAGTCCGTCTTCTGCGTGGGCTAAGTCCTGGTGATGCGGCGACGCAAGTCACAGTAAACCCTTGCACAAGTCCCTTACCACTGTCCCTCGCGCCCTGGAGCACCGGTCAATGGCGCCACCGTGTTCGCATATCGTGGCTGGGGTGACGAACTGATTGCTGTCTGCTGTTTGTCAAACGTCGACGAATGACACTGAGCTGAAGTAAGCCGATTGTTCGGCTTACTTGGAAAACCGACGTCTCTGAAGGACGCAAGACTTTCTGGTTTGACCCAGTGCCAACCTCCACTGCTCGAGGCTATGCTCTGCGCCGGGCAGCGCTCCGTAATTCCCATTATCGGAATTACGGTCGTTCCAGACGCCTTACCGGTCAGCGCGGTGCTGGAGTTGGAAGCCTTTCAGCGTCACCTCTGTCAAGCGCACACAATCCAGGTGATGGCCTTGCTCATCCGCAAGGATGATCGCCTCGGTGTGGCTGTCCCAACCCGACTGCATGTCTGCCATCAGGATCTCGCAGGCCACATCCAAAGCTTGGTCGTGCGCCGCTTGCAGGCTCGGCAGCTCGGATCCTTCCTCGTCTGGCAGGATGCTGCCATCTGCCTTCCGGTAGTTTAGATAATAGCGTCCCATCGGTGCGACCTTTCTCTCGCTAACCGTCAACGACCGATCAATGACTACAAGGAAGAGCTTGCTGCTCTGCGGTACTGTAACTCCCGTTGCTTGCACGGTTGACTACAAACTCAGGAAAAGGTGGTTTGTTCGAGCAGAAGACCCTCCGAGATTGCAAGCCTCACCAGACGAGAACCAAAGAAAATGGCCGCGCCTGGCCCTGTGACCGCGTGTGCGCTCCTAGCCCGCATTTGCCCTCTTGGGTCAGACCTTGGAGCACCCCTGGAAAGAGAGGACGCTTCTTATTGTTCGGGTGATGCCCCAGCCCTTCATTAAGGCGCTTCGGCGAACGACGCCGGCCGAGCTCAATGCATGTTAAAGCATTGGCTCGGCTAAGGCGGTAAGTCGATCTCCTTATTCAGGAATGGCTTCTGGCTCGATGAGGTGTGCCTATGATGGTCGATCGGGAACTCTTGAAGACGGCCTTGAGCGAACTGGTCAGGCTGAAGAACGGCACACAGAAGCCAACGTGCCTCATGGCCCATCTTTACGCTTCAGCCCTGGAGGAATGGGCGGACCGTCTCGCCGTTGATCCACCTAAGCTCAACAAGCTGGTCCTCGTCAGAGAAGCCGTCTCAAGCGAGCACCTTCACTAGATGTGTGTTCTTTGCAGCGTCATAAATCTCGGTACCCTCGCCGCCGCTTGAGCTGCGCGATAGTCTCCAGCGCCTCCAGCTCCGCAGTGTTGCCATGTCTGGGTGGCGCCCGCTTGGCAATGGGATTACGGCCAAGGCCGGCCATGTCTCCGCCTGTGCCAAGGACACTTTCAGGTTTCAGATCCACTTCAGATGGTGGTCCGGCGGAGCCAAGACTGCTCGTCACGGAACTCAATACGGGCGAGTTCGTCCCGGATCAGTTGTGCCGTCTTGCGGCCGATGCCCGGGAGCGTGTGGATCTGATCAGCGTTAGCCCTAAGCCGGTCCAAGGTCGTGATGCCCTCTCTGCGCAACGCCTTCCAGGCCTGGAACGACAGGCGCAGCCCCGCGATTGGTCCCCGACGCATTCCCATCTCGGATTAGGCATTCTCCCCCTGAGCTAGACCGTTCCAGGTGGAGGCTACGAGGTGAAGAGTACGGGACAACATCCCTAAGATCAGAATGTCAGCCAACTATACTTATGTCCTTAGGCTGCGCTCGCCGTGAATAGCGGCGTTGCATCGATAGCCGTCTTGGAAATTCGTGGCTCGTGCGCGCGAATAGGCGCATGATCGGCAGCGCCATGCCCTATGCCTGGAAAGAACGCGAGGAACTCGCCAAGGTGGAGCGCGACATCGTCGAGGGTGAGAGGCTCGCGGCTGAGCAGGTGCTTCGGATCGGTTGGATGGCCAAGAGGGGTCACGATACCAAGGAGGCCGAGAAGCTGCTGCGCAACTGCGAGCAATCCCTTGAGCAGTTGCGCAGGCATCAGCAACTCATCCTGGATGAGATCGTACGCCGAGAGGGATCTGAGCCCTAAGGCCTTGTCTCCTAATAGCTTACCAGAATGATACGTAACATTGGCAAAAGTCCGGGC
The DNA here is from genome assembly GCF_009296175.1 of Microvirga tunisiensis. Lineage (GTDB taxonomy): Bacteria > Pseudomonadota > Alphaproteobacteria > Rhizobiales > Beijerinckiaceae > Microvirga > Microvirga tunisiensis. Next base: position 12,630 of record NZ_VOSK01000194.1, read on the forward strand.
TGAGCTGGCGGGTCGGGGTTCCGGCGCAGCGACAATTCTGATTCAATCCCCTGCATGTCACCGGCCCCGGATCTTGATGGCCTGTCGAACGCCGATCTGAAGCGGTTGGTGCTGGAGCTGTTGGG
>NZ_VOSK01000195.1 GCF_009296175.1 Microvirga tunisiensis
CTCCTGATCGAGCCGGCTCATGCGCTCCTCCGTGTCGTCCCGTGACACGGTAGGTCGACTTCAACCGGAGGCGACATCTCGTAAATCTGGCCGTCGCCTTACTCACACATTCGCGCGTCGCGCTACAATGTCGGAATGCCAAAGGGGAGACCGTGCCATGAACCGCCTGCTGGTCAGCCTTTTCCTTGCCGCGCCATTGATCCCGGTCAGCACCACGGGCATGGCGCAGCAGCAGTTCGATGGGCGCTGGACCGTCACGACCATCCCAGAGAAGGGCGGCTGTCGGAGGAAGCATCATTATGCGGTCGTGGTTGAGAATGGAGTGGCCCGCAATGCCTCCGGGCAGACGAGGGCCAATGTCACAGGCGGGCTCGAACCCAGCGGGCGCGTTCAGGTTGGTCTCCAACGCCGCGGGGCCCAGGTTGACGTCACAGGCAACCTCGCGGGGCAATCGGGTTCCGGCCACTGGACTATCGCCGGCAGGATCGACTGTTCGGGACGGTGGACCGCCGCCAAATGGCGCTGACGCCTGATGATGGAGTCGATCGCGAACTGGTCCTGCACGAGGTGTGGAACAGACAGACATCATCCAGAGACGAGGCAGACGATTGCCGAACTTCCGTAGTCACAGGGTAAGCGGACCATCCTAAGGCTATGCCCAACGGCTCCGATTGACCCATTCCGGTCCTTCACTTGTCAGCAGATGCTGGAATTGAGCCTCAAGAAAACGGCAGGGGGCGCGAGGCTCCCTGCCACTGACGGGCGCACCGGGGTCACTCGATGACCTGCACGATCCTGCGGGTCTTCGGGTCAACCAGCACGGTGCGGTCGTTCACCACCGTATAGCGGTGCTCGGTGCGCACGCCGACATCCTCGGGGACGGAGTACATCTCGATGTTCGACGGCAGCTCCTCGCCGACCGTGACCGTCTTGGAGACCCTCACCGACGGTCGCCGTTCCCGCACCACGTACTGCTTCACCTTGGCCGACTCGTCGGCGGTGAGCGCACCGCCGACGATGGCTCCCGTCACGCCGCCAACGGCGGCGCCCAGGGGACCACCCACGGCGGCACCGGCAGCCGCGCCGCCGACGGCGCCACTACCTTAGGCAAGGGCGTAAGAGGCAAGCCGGAGAGCGTCAGGACAGCGGCTGCCAAAAGAGTACGTTCGCGCATTCAACCCTCCCTTGGAAGCGTACATCGATTCAACCCGCACGGGGCCGGCGTGGTTCTCCGTCCGCTGCGGCAGGCGAGCATCGCACGTGCCCCCCTTGTCGTCCCATCGGGGAGCCGGCTATTCGGAGCGCAGCGCAACGATCGGATCGAGGTGCGCGGCCCGCCAGGCCGGGTAGAAGCCGAAGGACACCCCCACCATTCCCGCGAACGCGATCGCGACGATCAGGGTGCTCACGTCGATGAGGACGGACCACCCGACCGTCATGGCGACCGCCACGGAGCCGGCGATCCCAACCAACGCCCCGAGCAGGCCGCCCAAGGCCGCGAGCGTCACCGCCTCGACCAGGAACTGGGCCAGGATGTCCCGATCCTGCGCGCCGACGGCGAGCCGAAGCCCGATCTCGCGGGTGCGCTCGGTAACCGAGACCAGCATGATGTTCATGATGCCGATCCCGCCGACGACGAGGGAGACGGCCGCGACCGCGGCGAGCAGCCCCGACAGGGTCCGCGTGGCGGCCTGCTCGATGCCGGCCACCTCAGCAAGGTTGCGGATGATGAAGGTCTCGTCCTGTCCGGGCGGGAGGCGGTGGCGCTGGCGCAGGAGGTCGCCGATCGCCGGCATGACCTCGGCGGCCGATCCGCCCTCCGCGTACTTGACCGAGATGCCGTGGACCAGTCGCGGGCTGGCGCGGTTCACGCCGACAAGCTGACTGCGGGCCGTGGCCAAGGGCACGAGCGCGACATCGTCCTGATCATCGCCCCAGACGCTCTGCCCCTTGCGGTCGAGGACGCCGATCACAGTGAACGGCACGCCCCGCAGGCGAACGACGGTGCCGACCGGATCGGCCTCGCCGAACAGCTTCTCGCGGATGGTCGCGCCCAGCAGCACGACCATGGCCGAGCGGACGTTGTCCTCGAGGGTCATCTCCCGTCCATCCACGACGCCCCACCCGCGGACGGCCAGGAAGTCGGGCGTGACGCCATGGATGGGCGCCATCCAGTTGGACGCGCCGCTCGTGAGCTGGGCCCGGCCGTACAGCACCGGCGCGACCGCCACGACGTCGGGCACCTCCGCCGCGATGGCCCGTGCGTCGTCCTCGTTAAGGCGGGGCGAGGCGCCGCGGCCGAGCCGCACGCTCTTCATCGTCAGGCTGCCCGGGCTGATGCCGATCAGGTTGGCCCCCAGGCTGCGGATCTGGGCCGCGACGTGCTCGCGCGCGCCGCTGCCGACCGCCACCATCACCACGAAGGCCGCCACCCCGATGATGATCCCGAGCATCGTGAGCGCGCTGCGCAGGCGATGGGCCCGCAGGGAGCGGAACGCGGTCCTGACGCTAGCTCCCAACATGATCCGCGCTCGCGCCTGGTGGGCAGGGATCGGGACACCGACACTCGTCCGAGACGACCCGCCCGTCGCGGAAGGTCACCACGCGGTCGGCATAGGCGGCGATCTCCGCGTCATGCGTGACCAGAACGACCGTGAGGCCACGTTCGCGGCGGAGACGCTGGAGAATCGCCATGATGTCCCGGCCCGTCTGAGTGTCGAGGGCCCCAGTCGGCTCGTCCGCCAGCAGGACCATGGGGTCGTTGACCAGGGCGCGCGCGATCGCGACGCGCTGCTGCTGCCCGCCCGACAGCTCCGCGGGCGTGTGCCTGATCCGATGGGCCAGGCCGACCTCGTCGAGGAGCGCCAGGCAGCGGCGGCGGCGCTCGGCGGCCGGCACGCGGGAGTAGAGGAGCGGCAACTCGACGTTCTCGAGAGCTGTGGTCCGCGGCAGCAGGCTGAAGGACTGGAAGACGAACCCGAGCTTTCGGTTGCGGATCGTCGCGAGCGCCCGGCGCGCGAGGCCGGTGACATCGATGCCGTCGAGCCAGTAGCCGCCCTGGCTCGGGGTGTCGAGGCAGCCGATCAGGTTCATCAGGGTCGACTTGCCCGAACCCGACGGACCCATGACGGCCACGAACTCCCCCCTCTCGACCCCGAGGCTGACCCCGTCGAGGGCCCACACGAGCTCGCCGCCGGTGCGGTAGCCGTGTCGCAGCGCTTGAGTCCGGATCAGGGCCACGGCCGCGGGTCTCCTACCGAAGCCGAAATGTGGCAAGGGGCGGCGTGGCTGGGGATCCGGCCGCCGCCTGCCCGACCACGACGGCCTGGCCATCGACCAGATCTCCGGCCAGCACTTCCGTCATGCGGCCGTCGCTGATGCCCAGACGCAGCGGCACCGGGACAGGCCGACCCTCCGGCCCGAGGACGAAAACCTGGCCGCGGAGGCCCGGCTGCTCCGGCGATGGTCCGGCGGGACTGGCGACGGCGCCCTGCGCCATGGCTTCGGGGACGTGGTCCGGCGGCCGGAAGCGCAAGGCCATGTTGGGCACCTTCAGTACGTCCTTCGTGCGGCCGACGACGACCTGGAGATTGGCCGTCATCCCGGGCAGGAGCGCTTCGTCCGAGTTCCCCGTGGCGATCACGGCCGTGTAGGTGACCACGTTCTGCACGGTCTGGGGGGCCTTGCGGATCTGCTGGACGCTTCCGGTGAACGAGCGCCCCGGATGGGCGTCGACGGTAAAGGTGACGGGTTGTCCGACGGCAAACCGGCTGACGTCCGCCTCGACCACGGAGGCCTCGACCTGCATCTGCCGCAGATCCTGGGCGATCGTGAACAGGGTCGGGGCTTGCAGGCTGGCCGCGACGGTCTGCCCGCGGTTGACGTTGCGGTTGACCACGGTTCCCGTGACGGGCGCACGGATGTAGGTGCGCTCGAGGTCGATCTGGGCTTGGCGCAGGAGGGCGTCCCTCTGCGTCACCTGCACCGCTGCGGCAAGGAGCTGGGCCTCGGCCATCCTGGCGGCCGCTTCGGCGGCGCGGATCGCGGAGGCCTGCGACAGCTCCTGTGCCCGCGAGGCCGCGAGCTGCGCCTCGGCTGCCCGGTGTGCGCTCTGGACGCGTTCCCAATCGCTGGCCGAGACGATCGCGCGCTCGGCGAGCGACTGCTTGCGGTCGAGGTCGCGCTTGGCGTCGTCCGCCGCCAGTTCGGCCCGTACGGTCTGCGCCTTTGCCACAGCGAGCGCCGACCTGGCATTGTCGAGTTCGGCGCGGGCCCGCTCGATGCCGGCCTGGTGGACGGGCAGGCCGGCCTGCCCGGTCTTCAGCTCCGCCTGCGCCTGGGCGACCCGGGCCTCGTAGATCTCCGGGCTGATCCTCGCGATCACCTGGCCCTGGGTGACGGCGGAGTTGAAGTCGACGAAGAGGTCCCTGACCTGGCCCGAGACCTGCGACCCGACCTCGACGAGTACGACGGCGTTGAGCGTGCCGCCCGCGGTGACCGTGGAGACGAGGTCGCCCCTTTCCGCCGGGGCCGTCCGATACGCCGACGGCTCCCGGTTGCTTGGAGCGGGCGCCAGGGAGCCCAACAGGTCCGACAGGACGGGCGGCATGGCGCCCTCCGGGACCAGGTTGCGGGCGGGCCACAGCATCCCGGCCGCGATGAGGGTTGCAAGCAGGAAGATCCGCGTCATGGCGTTTGTCCCATGGCTATGCCCGGCGCCCCGCAGGAGGGCGCCGGGCAGCGATTATGGAAGCCGGAGACGTCGATGCCTCCGGCTCGATGCCGCTGGACCGCAGGGCCGCTAGAACTGCCCGGGCGGGCACTTGTTGCTGCCCGTGCCGCCGCACGCGGTGTCGGTATCGGTATCCGTCTTGTTTCCGGTATTGCCCTGGCCGGTCGTCTCCGTCGTCGTCGTCTCGGTGAACTTCGGGTTCTTGCCTTCGTCGACGGTGACGACGACGCACTCCACCTGCCCGTTGGTGCGGGTGAAGGTGCCGCCTCGCGCCTCGCACTGCTCCTGGGACGGCGAGGCCGCCCAGGCGGCGGGCGCGATGGCAAGCGAGGCTGCGGATGCGAGAAGGGCCAGTGAAAGTACACGAGTCATGACTGCCTCCTGTTGGAAGAGAAAGATCAGATGAACCATGGTCGGGCCTAGAACTGCCCGGGAGGACACTTCTGGCTGCCCGTTGGCTCGCAGACATCCGAAGAAGCGGGCTTGTTTCCACTGTTCCCCTGGCCGGTATCCGTCGACGTATCGGTGAATTTCGGGTTCTTGCCTTCCTCCACGGTGACGCATTTCACTTCCCCGTTGGTGCGGGTGAAGGTGCCGCCGCCCGCCTCGCATTGCTCCTGGGACGGCGAGACCGCCCAGGCGGCTGGCGTAATGGCGAACGAGGCGGCGGATGCGAGAAGGGCGAGCGAAAGAATACGTGTCATGACTGCCTCCCGACAGAAACAATGAAGATGTATATGCTGGTCGCGATTACTTTCTATTACGCTCCCTCCGGCATTGGCTCATGGAGCATGTCACTAACCATCGCGAGTTAATACATTGCGCTCCAGTAATGAACTCAGCAAGCAAAATCGGCTAGAATTTTTGGATAATAAGGATTATGTCGTTCTCGCAATAGCATATGTTATTGACAAGCCGTGCGTCGATCCAGACGGGCGTAATACGTATCCATACTTGATCCGATCATGAGAGGAGCGGGGAAAGCCGCGCAATTCTGCACGATTATGCATGGCGAATACTTTCGCGGATCTGGGAAATGCCAGAATCCATGCGGCCTATACATGCCATGGCGCGATCTGTTCTTCCTGGCCGATCTGTTCAGCATGGGCCAACGGGACAGGATCCTCGGTCGGGAGGCTATTCCGCGCGGCACCCCGCGGCAACGGCGGCGCGGCCGCATAAGCCGCCTTTATATGAGATTTATATTTCCGATCCCACGCGGGATGCCTTGCGTGGAACGCTTTTCGCCCGAAAGCGTAGGTTTCCTGCTGAGGTTGTCTCGTTCCCGACGGTTCATGTGCAGACCGTTTGCTTGAGGAGGCGCGCGGATCCCCTGCATCGGCCTTGGGTGGAGGTGAACGCCTATGCGCGATGCCGACAGCCGGATGGCGGAAACCTTCGCCCGCACGGGAGGTGCGGCGCGAGGCTTGCGGCACCTTCTCGCCGATCATGCGGTCGATCCATGGTCCTTCGGCGCCGCCCTCGCGGCCGTCGCCGGCATCCTTGTCCCCTCCTTGCTCCTGAAGCGTGTCGCCGGGGTCGAGTGCGTCGACACCGTCTTCCTCATCGCGGTCGTTGCCGTGGCGATCCGGTACGGCCTCTGGCCCTCTCTCGTTTCGGCCGTCGCCGGCGCACTGGCCTACGACTTCTTCTTCGTGCCGCCGGTGCATGAGCTCACGATCACCCACCCCGACAATGCCATCACGCTCCCGGTCTTCATGCTGGCGGCGGTCGTGACCAGCCATCTGACCGCCCGGCTCCGCATCGAGGCGCTGGCGGCGCGCAGGTGCGTGGCCACGGCCGAGGCGCTCTACGCCTTCAGCCAACGGGTCGCCGGGATCACCGAACTCGACGAGTTGCTCCGGGCGACGGTGCAGCAGATCGGCACGATGCTCGATTGCGAGGCCGCGCTCCTGCTGCCGGATGGGACGGGACAGCCCGCCGTTCGGGCAAGCACCCCATCCTGGCGGGAGATCGAGGCCTCAGGGGATGGCGATCCCGGCGCCCGGCACGCCGACGTCCGGTTCCTGGACCTGTGGACGAACGATGCGGTGGTCGGCCAGGTGGGGATCGCCCGACACGGGACTCGCACTGCAAGGCACGGGACTCGCACTGCAAGGAATGAAGACCTCCTGACGGGCGACCAGCAGAAGACCCTCGATGCCCTCCTCAGCCAGGCCGCCGTCGCGATCGAGCGCATCCGGTTCGGGCGGGAGAGGGACGAGGCCCGCCTGGCGGCGGAGACGGAGCGGCTGCGCGCGGCCCTGCTCACCTCGCTCTCGCACGACCTGAAGACGCCTCTTTCATCGATCCTTGGCGCGATCACCGCCCTGCGGACGGACCGAAACCTCTACGGCGAGACCGCCCGCGACGAGCTGGAGAGCATGATCCAGGACGAGGCCGAGCGGCTCGATCGCTTCGTGGCGAACCTGCTCCACATGACCCGCCTTGAGGCGGGTGCCATCGTCCCGGATCGCCAGCCCGTCGATGTCGGCGAGGTGATCGGCTCGGCGGTTCGGCAGACCGCCTCGGTGCTGGGCGGCCATGCGGTCAGGGTCGAGGTCGCCCCGGACCTGCCCTTGCTCGATCTTGACCCCGGCCTGCTCGAGCACGCGCTGGTGAACCTGCTCGACAACGCTGCGAGGTACGCCCCCGCGGGTTCGGCCGTCACGCTGAGGGCGCGCCAGGAGGCCGGAGGCGTTGCCGTCGAGGTCGCCGACGAGGGTCCCGGTCTGCCGTCCTGCGAGCCCGAGCGGGTGTTCGAGATGTTCCGCCATTGCGGCAACCGGGATCGGCAGGCGACCGGCACGGGACTGGGCCTCACGATCTGCCATGGCTTCGTCGAGGCGCTCGGCGGCCGTATCCGGGCCGGGAGCCGGGACGACGGGCCGGGAGCGGTCTTCACCATCACCTTTCCGAAGTCGCTCCTCTCGGTGACCAAGGCCACCGGTCCATGAGCGCCGGGGGCATCGCCCTTCTGGTCGTCGATGACGAACCATCCGTCCGCCGTCTCCTGCGCACTACCCTCACGGGCCACGCCTATCGCATCCTCGAGGCCGCGAGCGGGCAGGCGGCGCTCGACATGCTGGCCCGCGAGCGGCCCGATGCCGTCCTGCTCGACCTGGGACTGCCGGACATCGACGGCCTCGAGGTGATCCGCCGCCTGCGCGGCTGCGGCATCGGGGTGCCGATCATCGTGCTCTCGAGCCGCAACGGCGAGCCCGGGAAGGTCGAGGCCCTTGATCTCGGGGCCGACGACTACGTCACCAAGCCGTTCGGCATGGCCGAGCTCGTGGCGCGCATTCGCGCCGCGCTGCGCCGGCGCGCCCCGGGGCAGGGGACGGAGGCGGTGTTCCGGAGCGGGGAACTGACGGTGGACCTCACGCGCGGCCTTGTGCAGGTGGCGGGCCGGGAGGTGAGGCTGACCAACAAGGAATGGGACATCCTGCGCCTGCTGGTGATGCACGCCGGCACCGTGCTGACCCATCGGGCGATCATGCAGGCGATCTGGGGATCGCGAGGGGAGGTACAATACCTGCGCATCTACGTGCGCACCCTGCGCCAGAAGCTGGAGCCGGATCCGGAGCAGCCGCGCTACATCCTGACTGAGACCGGGATCGGCTATCGGCTGCGGACCGACTATTAAGGTGGGATCGGCACGATGCGCTCGGCGGATCGCCTGCTGCGGGATCATGCCATCCGGTACATTTCACCCGATCCCTCCATCTGCTGCTCATATGTGATCGCCAGTTGCGCGAATCCTCTAAGTCCTACTCCCACCTTTGACTGAGAAGGTTTCGTGCGATGTCTTGGCTCAATATTCCATCTGATCAGGCTCCCTGCGAAGGTCCGTTCCTGGCACGAAGCTGACTTTCGTGGAACGCCCGCTCCCAGCTCGAATTCGGCCATTCAGGTGAATGGTCAGACTGATCGATGTTGCCCCGCCGCCTCGGAACCCTCAGCGCACGACCAGGACTGGGATGTTCGAGTGGGCAAGGACCTTCATGGTCTCGCTCCCGAGAAGGAGAGCCGAGACGCCGCCGCGTCCATGCGAAGCCATGACGATCAGGTTGCAGACGTGATCCTCGGCCATGCGGATGATCGCCCGGTAGGGTGCGTCGTCCTCCATCTGAAGCGCGTGGCCTCGACGCCTAGGTTGCGCGCGATTTCGGACGCTTCCGACAGGGTGCGCTCGGCCTGCTTCCGCATGTGCTCCCTGAACGAGTCCGATGTTTCCTCCAACTGATCGGCCTCGAGTGCGAAGACATGGAAACGCTCGGTGACCGTCAGGAGCAGGACCTTGGCGCCCAGCGCCTTGGCGAGGTTGACCCCGTGTTCGACGGCACGGGCCGCCAGGGACGAACCGTCGGTGGCAATCAGGATGTTCTTGTACATGCAGGCCTCCCTCGGTGAAGTGTGTGCGCGGATGTCGGGCCTCTACGTTCAGTAGGACAGGAACAGGGGTACCGACGCGTTCTTGAGCAGTGACTGGGTCGTGCCGCCGAGCACCATTTCGCGCAGGCGCGAATGGACATAGGCGCCCATCACGATCATGTCGGCCCGCGTCAGGTGGGCATGGTTGCGCAGGGTCTCGGCCACGTCCCCGTCCAGGACCGGCAGCGCCAGGACAGTCGCCGTCACGCCGTGTCGGGTGAGATGCGGGGCGATCTCCGCGCCGGGCAGCGTGTGCGCCAGATCCTTCTCGCCCGTGACGCTGACCAGCTCGACCTGCGTCGCCGCCCTCAGGAACGGCAGGGCATCGTTGAGAGCACGCGCCGCCTTGGCGCTGCCGTCCCACGCCACGACGATCCTGTCGGCCGCGAAGGCCTCGCGGCCCGGGGGCACGACCATGAGAGGCCGCCCGCTGTCCATGAGCACGGCCTCGATCAGCCCGCGGTCGACGGCCAGGGCAATCGGCTCCGCGTCGAGGACCGTCAGGTCATGCGCACGGGCCAGCGAGGCGAAGCTCCCGATGAGGTCCGGATACGTCAGGTGCGGCGCCTGGCTGATGCAGGCGACGCCCGATGCGGCAGCGGCCCGCTGGGACGCGTCGGCGGCTGCGTGGGCAAGGGCATCGAGCCGGCGGTTCTCGGTCGCCACGAGTCCTTCGGCGAAGTCGCTGACGAAGGAATACGGCGCGATCACCTTCAACGAGGCGGCCTGGACGGTGACGTGGGCGCCGGCCTCCCGGGCGAGCGCAAGCCCGTAGGGCAGGGCCGAGGACCGCTCTTCGCCATCCCCCTCTTCCGTGATCCCGATCAGGATGCTGCGGATGTTCTCAAGCATGGTTTCCTCCCTTCGTCCTTGGCGTCGGGTTTCCCGACGGATGATTTCCGGTTCTGCCCTGTGTCAGGGGACCAGCACCGCGGCCCCCTGGAGCCGTCCCGACCGGAGTTCGTCCAGGGCCTCGTTGGCGGCCTCCAGCGGATAGCGCACCGTCTGTGTCCTGATCCGGGCCTTGGGAGCGATCTCCAGGAAATCCAAGGCGTCGTGACGCGTCAGGTTGGCGACGGACACGACCTGCCGCTCCTCCCACAGGAGCCGATACGGGAACCGGGGGATGTCGCTCATGTGGATGCCGCCGCAGACGACGCGGCCGCCTTTCCGTACGGCTCCGAGCGCCAGGGGCACGAGATCGCCCACGGGCGCGAAGATGATCGCCGCATCGAGGCGCTCGGGCGGCGCCTCGTCCGAGCCGCCGGCCCAGACAGCGCCGAGCGAGCGGGCAAAATCCTGGGCGGCGACGTCGCCCGGGCGGGTGAAGGCCAGGACGCGGCGTTCCTGCCAGGTGCAGACCTGGGTGACGATATGAGCCGCCGCACCGAAGCCATAGATGCCGATCCTTTCACCGGGTCCCGCAGCCACCAGCGAGCGCCAGCCGATCAATCCCGCGCACAGGAGCGGAGCCAGGGCGACAGGATCATCGTCCTCCGGCAGGGTGAAGGCGTACGCCGAGTCTGCGATCACGTGGGACGCGAAGCCGCCGTCGCGGGTGTAGCCCGTGAACTGGGGATCGTCGCACAGGTTCTCATGCCCTGAGGTGCAGTAGGGGCAATGGCCGCAGGTATGGCCGAGCCAGGGAATGCCGACGCGTTCCCCCAGGCGGCGGTTGCGGACACCGGAACCGAGCGCCTCCACCCGTCCCACGATCTCATGGCCGGGGACGACGGGAAGCCTGGGATGCGGCAGGTCGCCCTCGACCACATGGAGATCGGTCCGGCACACCGCACAGGCCTCCACCGCCACGCGGATCTCGCCGGGGCCGGGTGACGGCAGCGCCCGCTCCTCGATGACGAGCGGTGTGCGCACCTTATGGAGGACCATCGCCTTCATGGGCCGGACCTCTACCCTGTGGCTTCAGCGCTGGCAGTCATAGGCGCCGCAGGCTAGTCGAAGCCGGCCCTGATCCGCTCCTGCAACTCCTCAAGCTCCGCAACGTAGGGTGCACGGCGCTCCTGATGGTACTCCCAAAGCCGAGCGATCATCTTGCGCTTGAGGCTTTCGTCCCCCAGGCCGCGTTCAATGGCGTCGAGCTTCTTCTCGCAAGCGAAATCGATATCGGCCAAATCGGCCAGGAGCGACTGAAGGCGGGGCAAGATGTCGGGCGAATACACCGTATTCGTGCTCGACGTTTCCCGGGAACGCGGGTGCTGCACATCCAATGACATGGCTTCCTCCGCTGTTGTTCTGGTTCTTGGCTGGCTTCCGCCTGAGCTGTTAACCTAAGTTAACCAGAACAATTCGGGCAATCTGAGGCAGCTTGGCGGTCGTCTCGCCTGGAACGAGGCCGGAAGATGCTGAGCTGCTTCGGTCCAGGCCGCCTTGATGTGGATCAAAACGGCCCTGCAAAAGGGTGGTATACTGGACGCTCGTTCATGGAGGTGGCGCGGCATGGATCCCATGTAGCGTCCCGATCGGCAGGGGAGGAGGACATGATCTCCTGGATCGTCCGTCTCTTGATGATCGCCGCAGGTGCCGTGACGGGCTGGCTCGTGGCTGAGGATGCTCCCAACTTCGGCATCATCCAGATGATGGTGGCCCTCCTGCTTCTTACCCTCATCGTCGCCGTGCTGGCGTTCTGGCCTTCCGATTGGACGGCTCGGCTCAACCGCCTGCAAAGGTCCCGATAGCAACCGCATTGGCTTGCGCCAGCATGGAGGCGGCAAATGGACGAGGAACTCAGACGCAAGATCCTGACGCTGCTGGACCGGCACCGGGTCATGACGGTTGCCACCCTCAGGCCGGATGGCTGGCCGCAGGCGACGACCGTCGGCTATGCCAGCGAGGGTCTCACCCTCTACTTCCTGTGCGGCCTGGACAGCCAGAAGGCCGCCAACCTGGCGCGGGACGACCGGATGTCGCTGACGATCGATCACGACACGTCGGACATCATGGCGATCTCAGGCCTGTCCATGGCAGGACATGCGCGGGCGGTGACCGATCCGGCGGAGGCGGGCAGGGTGATGCGGATGCTCATGCGGAAGTATCCGGAGCAGGCCTCCCTGCCGGGCCCGATGCCGGGTCCGGAGGAGGTTCGGATCTTCCGCGTGATGCCGACCGTCATCTCGGTGCTCGACTATTCCAAGGGCTTCGGGCACACCGATCTGGTCAGCATTGCCGATGCCCCGGGGGACGTCCTGGACATCGTCGAGGAGGCCGATGAGGAATCCTTCCCGGCCAGCGACCCGCCCGCGTGGACGCGGACGACGGCCCGATAGGATCCGTTCGACGGCGGAGCCAGAACGCGGCCGATGTGGGGAGAGCAAGCCTTCCCTAGAGCGCGTTGACATTCAGGCTTTCGACGGACTCGCAAATCTGATTCAAGCTCCTTTTGGGCGCGGAGGCTTGGGTGAGCGGAGTTCGTCTGATGTTGAAAGATCACCAGTGGGATCGGATGGAGCCGCATTTGCCGGGCAAACGCAT
>NZ_VOSK01000196.1 GCF_009296175.1 Microvirga tunisiensis
GGTGAGCCGGGTGACCACCGAGGGCGAGAGGTTGGGCGCGTCCGTGCCGAGCAAGGCAGCCAGAGCTTCCTGGAAGTCACCGGTGGAGAGCCCACGCAGGTAGAGGATCGGCAGCAAGGCATCCAGGCTCCGGGTGCGGCGAGCCCATTTCGGCAGGATGGCCGAGGAAAAGCGGAGCCGGTCCTCGCCCGCAGCCCCGCGATCGCGGATCTTCACCCGGCTGACCGCCACCGGGCCAATGCCGGTCTGGATCGTGCGCTCGGGGCCATGGCCGTGGCGGACCAGGCGCTCACGGCCATCCGGCAGCTTCAGCTCGCGCATGCTGGCGAGATAAGCCTCGGCCTCGATCTCGATGGCTTGGGCCAAGAGCTGACGGGCGCCGGCTCGGAGAATATCGGTCAGGGGATCATCAATCGTGTCGGGCTGACGCAGGCGAACAATGTTGGTAGTCTCGGTCATGACGTATCGCTCTCCTGAAGAGGTTCTGGCAGGCTCGACACCCGCCTCGATACGTCGCCTTTCTCAAACCGTCATCACCCACATTCCGGCATAGGTCCTCGGATCGCAGGTGTAGGTGAAGGCCGACTTGGGTTCGAGATCGCAGTCGATCTGGAGCGTCTCGATCCACTCCCGGATCGTGGCGACACCCCTGCGGTTAGCCTCGGCATACGCCAATGCAATCTCATGCCCGGCCGTGTCGATGAGGTAGCGGTAGATCAGGCTGTGCTGGGCCGTGATCTTGGCGGACGAACGCCCTGTAACCTGCCGTCCGACTTGTCGGGCTTCGAGCACGATGACCGCTTTGCCAGCCTCGAGAAGTGACAAGGCCGTGGTCAGGCCGACAATGCCGGCCCCAACGATCGCCGCGTCGCATTCCTGTGCGCCCACAAGCTCCGGGAAATCGGTCTTCGGCGCATCGGCCACCCAGCAGCAATCGGGTTTTCCGGACAGTTTCGCCATGGCAGGCCTCCCTTGGGGCGGGGCCCGAGGGCCGTCCGCCAGGAGACAATGCCCACGCTTCGATCCGGTTCTCCCCAGTGGCTCAGGCGTCCGGCGGCAGAGCGGTGTAGACCCGCTCAATGAACTGGTGGAACTCCGCCATGTAGTTCTTCAGAAATCCGGCCGTGGACTCGTTGGTGACCTCGCCCTCATCGGTGATCAGCCCGGGTTTGAACTGAATGTAGGCCTCCGGCGCATTCATCTGGGGCGAGTTGCAGAAGCCGAGCACGCTTCTCAGATGCTGCTGGGCAATAGCGGTGCCAATCGCACCGGGCGAGGTGCCGATGACAGCTGAGGGTTTGTGGGTGAATGCGTTCTGACCGTAGGGCCGACTGGCCCAATCGATGGCATTCTTCAACCCACCTGGGATCGAGCGGTTGTACTCCGGGGTCACGAACAACACGGCATCGACCGCGGCAATGGCGTCCTTGAAGGCTTTGGCACTGGTGGAAAGTCGGCATCACAGTCGTAACTGTAGAGCGGCAGGTCCCGGATCGGGATCTCACTGAACTTGAGGTATTCTGGGGCAAGGTGGATGAGCGCCTTGGCCAGCTTGCGGTTGATCGATTCCTTGGCGAGGCTGCCGATGAGATAGCCGACTTTGAACGTGGTCATGGAACCCTCCTGGGTTCATCCGGGGAGGAAGGGAACTTCCCGGCGGGACATGCGCCCCGAGACAACTCCTCCGGCCATAGTGTGGTTGTCACTCGGCAGCAGTTTTAAGCCTGGGGAGATCATTCCAGTCCGCCGCGCCACCCGCTTCGCGCCGGCAACACAAGGGTGGGGCAGACACCGGGTTCATGGCCCAACTTGGGGGATCTGCCCCAGGTCGCCGACTGGCATCGGACCGGAAAGTCTCCGCTTTTCAAATGGTTACCTCGTTGGCACGGCTTGTGCTTTCTTCCCCAGCGAGCGGCGGATCTGTCGGTGGTCGGCAGGCGAGCCGCCGCTTCACAGCTAGGGAGACCAGAATGTCCAAGATCCTCACCGCCGCTCTGTTTGGCGCCTTCACCCTCGGGCTGGCTGCGGCCCCCGTCACGTTCAATGCCTCGACCTCAACCCTCACGGTGGCGTCGGCCTTCGCCAAGAATGGCGCCGATGACGCGAAGGGTGATGACCGCGGCGGTCATCGTGATGACGGCGCCGGTCACACGTCCCTCGAGGGCAAGTTCCAGGTTGCCAAGCGGGGCGCCGATGATCGGGGAGGGGATGATCGTGGCGGCCGCCGAGGCGGTGGCGGCAAAGGCCGCGGCGGCCACGATGACGGCCCTGGCCACACCTCCATCGACTCCGGCTACCAGGTCGCGAAGAATGGCGCCGATGATAAGGCCGGCGACGATCGCGGCGGCCACGGCAGGGACGACCGCGCCGGCGATGACCGCGGCCGGGGCTGAACCCCAGCACCCTTCCTGACATGAGCCCCGGAGTTCACCGGGGCTCACCCTGCCTCACAAGCGCCGATAGAGAACGACGAGTGATGGCGGTCCCGCCCCCGGCCGCCGGTGGCGCGAGCTGCGGAGTTGGCCTTCTGCTCCGCAGCCCCGTTGCCATGCAACTAATGGCTTGGCTTCCTTTACAGCACAGCTTCGTTCAGGATGTGACGGCATCGACCTCGGTCAGGAGGCCCAAAGCATTAGGACCCATAGGAGAACCCCATGAGTGTGGAGGCTGATGCAGCGAGCCTCGTGGGCGCGGGAGGGGCCCAAAGCACATCCTCCTCCCAGAACTTCAACCTGCTGCGATGGTTCTCACTCCTGAGCCTGCTGACGATCCTGATCACCGGCACGGCCATGGCCGCGTTCCTGACGCGCTATCTCACGGACAGCATGCTGAGACGCGACGCGGAGGTCACCCGTGAGTTCATCGAGAGCATCGTCACCGCCGAGGACAGCTTCTCCTCCTTCGAGGCGCGGCAGCTAAACGGTGCCACAGAGGCCCTCGACCGCTTCGTTCGGCACCTTCCCACACTGCCGGACGTCATTGGGGCTAATCTTTACGCTGCGGACCAGACCGTGCTCTGGTCGAGTGAGAAAAGCATCATCGGGCGCCGGTTCGACAGCAACGACGAGCTTGAAGAAGCTCTCCAGAATGAGATCGTGGCGGAGTCAGGCGTGTTCACGGTCCAGGACGGCAAACCCGAACATGTCTGGCTCACCGAGACCTTTCTCCGCAACATCGGAGAGCGGTTTGTGGAAGCGTACCTGCCGATCCGCGATGCGACAGGTCAGCGGGTGGTGGCCGTCGTCGAGATCTACAAGCTGCCGAAGACTCTCTTCCGCTCCATCGACAACGGCGTGCGCTTGGTGTGGGCCAGCGCCGCCATCATGGGGCTGGTGCTCTATGGTTCGCTGTTCTGGATCGTGCGCCGGGCGAACAGGATCATGCACGAGCAGCGCGAACGGCTGGTCGAAACCGAGACGCTGTCGGTGATCGGCGAGATGGCCGCCGCGGTGGCGCACAGCATCCGCAACCCGCTCGCCTCGATCCGATCCGCCGCTGAGCTGGCCCACGAGGAAGAGGGTTCCGCTCTGCAGCAATGCCTCCAGAATATCACGAGCCAGACAGACCGGCTCGACGGCTGGATCCGGGAACTGCTGGCGGCCTCTCGAGGCGGGGTGGTGCCCGTCGAGAAGGTCGACCTTAACGCGGTCATCAAGGAGAGCCTCGACGGGGTTGCCTCCGAGATGCAGCGCCGAGGGATCGCCCTGACCGTCAATGTCGCTCCGCTTCCTCCGGTTCGAGGAACCCGGGCTCCGTTGGCCCATGCGATCCGCAGCATCATTGCGAATGCGGTCGAGGCCATGCCGCAGGGCGGGCATCTGCGGGTGGAGGGCCGCCCAACCGGCGAGGGGCAGGTGGAGATCGTCATCGCAGACACCGGGGTCGGCATGCCGGTCGGCGTGGCTCAGCGAGCCTTCAAGCCGCTCTTCACGACCAAGCCCAACGGCGTCGGCCTCGGCCTGGCGCTGACACGCCGCATCGTCGAGCGGCATGCGGGCCAGATTGAACTCGACAGCCGCGAGGGCCGGGGAACCCGAGTCGTGCTGAACCTGCCTGTGGGGGGATGAGATGGGCCAGGGCATCCTGCTGATCGAGGACGAGGAGGTCCTCGCCGGCAACATCAAGCGGTATCTCGACCGGCGCGGGTACGAGGTCGTTACGGCCGGCACCGCCGTCGAGGGCTTCCGGCTCTTCGAGCAAGGGGACATCGACCTGGTGCTGCTCGACCTGAACCTACCCGACTTGCATGGGCTCAAGGTGCTGGAGGAGATCCGCCGGCGGGATCCGCGGGTCAAGGTGGTGTGCGTGACCGGAAACGGCAGCGTGCAGGTCGCCGTCGATGCCATGAAGGGCGGGGCTTACGACTACGTCACCAAGCCGGTTGTCCTGAGCGAGCTGAAGCTCCTGGTCGACAAGGCCCTGGGGCAGGAGCGGCTGGAAGGGGCGTTGTCCTACTACAACGCCCGCGAGGCCTCCGGCAGCGGCCTTCCGACCCTGCTGGGTGCTTCCTCCGCCATGGCGCAGGTGCGGGAGCGGATCCGCGCCGTGGTCGAGGCGGAGAGGGGGCTCATTGAGGGCAGCCCACCGGCGGTGCTGATCCGGGGCGAGACCGGTACCGGCAAGGAGCTCGCCGCGCGGGCCTTCCACTTCGAGGGCCCCCGGAAGGACGCGCCCTTCATCGAGCTCAACTGCTCAGCCCTGCCGGTGCATCTGCTCGAATCCGAGCTCTTCGGGCATGAGCGGGGCGCTTTTACCGATGCCAAGGAACGCAAGATGGGCTTGGTCGAGGCGGCCCATGGCGGCACCCTGTTCCTCGATGAGATCGGCGACACCGAGCCCGGCGTGCAGTTGAAGCTGCTGAAGCTGCTGGAGGACCGAACCGTGCGGCGGGTCGGCGGCGTACGGGACCGCGTGGTCGATGTCCGGTTCATCTCCGCCACGAACCAGCCGCTGGAAGAACTCGTCCGCGCCGGCCGGTTCCGCTCCGATCTCTACTATCGGCTGCGGGTGGTAACCATCGACCTCCCGCCGCTTAGGGCCCGCTCTGGTGATGCGGAGATGCTGGCCGAGCACTTCCTGGCGCTCCATGCCCGCCGCTACGGTCGGCAGGGGGTGCGCTTCTCCGAGGGCGCCCTGGCCCGCATCCGGGCGCACCCGTGGCCAGGGAACGTGCGGGAGTTGCGGAACGTGGTCGAACAGGCACTGCTCTGCTCCCGTGGCGACCGGATCGAGGAGGCGCACCTTGGGATCACACCGGCATCCGACATCCTGGGTGCAACCGGTCCGGCTGCCGCACCGGGTCGGATCGAGGTGGCTCAGAGCGTGAACGGGACAGATCTCGCGGCGGGGGCCCTGGATGACGCCGAGCGGGCGCTGATCGGACGGGCCCTGGCGCAGAGCAAGGGCAACGTCACTCAGGCGGCGAAGATCCTGGGGATCTCGCGGGATACGCTTCGTTATCGCATCGAGAAACACGGGATCGCATGAGGCACCGTGAGCCTGTGAACTTGGGTGGTCAGTCGCTCCACACGACATCCCAGTTCGGAATCTCGATCTCCGCCTCTTCAAACGACTCGATGAGCGAGGTTTCCGCAATCGTGTCCATCGGGTTGGGTCGGTGGATCGAGCAATACTGAGGCTTGCCGTCGGGGCGGTTGCGGCATTCGAAGACGATGTGATCCGCGGCCGGACCCAAACAAACGAAACCCTCCCGAAGGAGGATCTGTTCAACATCCTTGTATCTGACGCAGGCGATCAAGGGCGAGTTTAGGCAACGCGGGCGTATACGATTTCCGACGGAGCGGTGTCCTTGTGGCCGTGGCTGCTCTCGACGAGCTCGATCATGCCCATGAGCTTACGGGCGGCCTCGGCCTGGGTCTTACCCCGAGCCAGCAGACCCCGATACTGCGGCGTCTTGGCCGTGTGCAGACCGGCAGAATCCTTGCCGTACTCGATATGGACGTGCATCGTGCCCTCATCCTCGGTCATCGCAATATACGTCCTCCGGCTGCTGCGTGCAACAAGCTTGGCCTAAGCCGTGGCGAAGCCGTTCGGGATGGAAACGCCCCAGGGCCAGTGCCGTTCCTACCGGCCCCCGGGCACCCTGTGACGACACCCGGGCGACGCTCAGGGCGGGGCCCGTCACCAAGCGGCACGATTTCCAGGTCACGTTGCCTCTCGGATGAGAGATGTCCGACTGGACCCAGGAAGCCGAAGGTCTGCTCAAGCAGAGCATCAGTGCTGCGCGTGCTGGCACTGTCCATGATCGGCCAAGACTTCGATGATCCGGCACTCGGAGACCCGGCGATTGTCACAGGCCACCATCGTCTCAAGCTCGTCTCGGAGAGCGGTCAGGCGGGCGATCTTGTCCTTGACCTCGTCCAGGTGGGCCTTGGTGATTTCATGGGCCTCGCCACAGCAACGGTTGGGATCATCCGCGAGGCCAAGGAGTTGCCGGATGGCATCGACCTCGAACCCGAGCTCCCGGGCATGGCGGATGAAGTTGAGGCGGCGGACCTCGGCCGAGCCATAGCGCCGCTGCTGTCCTTCGGTTCTGACCGGCGAGGGGAGGAGCCCGATCTGCTCGTAGTACCGGATCGTCGGGATCTTCACCCCGGTTTGCCGCGACAGGTCGCCAATCGCCAAATTCATCGAAAAAACCCCTTGAACCTCTAACCGCTAGAGGTTGTAGCCTGTCCGGCAAATAGGATCGAATCGGATTTTTGGCAATGACTGACCGTTTGCGTTACCGCGTCGAAGGCATGGATTGCGGCAGCTGCGCCCGCAAGATCGAGACCGCGCTCACCCGCGTGCCGGGCGTCTCCGACATCAGCATCACCACCACGACCGAGACTCTGCGCCTGCGGGTGGCGGAAGCCAGCACCGGCGAGCAAGTCGAGAAGGTCGTCCGCGATCTTGGCTACGGCATCGGGCCCGTCACCGACGAGACGCGGCATCATCACGACCACGGAGCCGAGGACGGTCCCTGGTGGCGTTCGGCCAAGGGGGGGCTGACGCTCTTCTGCGGGCTGGCCCTCGCGGCCGCTTGGGGCTTGGCCGCGCTCCTGCCGGGCTACGAGGCTTGGCTCTACACCGCCGCGATGGCCATCGGCCTGGTGCCGATCGCCCGCCGGGCTGTGTCCGCGGCCTTGGCCGGGGCACCCTTCACCATCGAGACCCTGATGAGCATCGCTGCCATTGGCGCCGTGATCATCGGCGAGACCGAGGAGGCCGCCATCGTGGTGCTCCTCTTCCTGGTTGGCGAGCTGCTGGAGGGCGTTGCCGCAGGTCGAGCCCGGGCCAGCATCCGCTCCCTGACCAGCCTTGTGCCGAAGACCGCCTTCATCGAGCGAAACGGCGCCCTGGAAGAGGTGCAGGCCGAGACCCTCGCGGTCGGCGACGTCATTGCGATCCGTCCCGGCGATCGCATCCCCGCCGACGGCGTCATCATCTCGGGCGAGAGCGCCATCGACGAGGCTCCCGTCACAGGCGAGAGCACACCCAAGCGCAAAGGAGAGGGCGAGACCGTCTTCGCCGGCACGATCAACACCGACGGCACCCTGCGGGTGCGGGTTACCGCCGAGGCCCAGGACAACACCATCGCCCGCGTGGTCCGCCTGGTCGAGGAGGCGCAGGAGGCCAAGGCCCCCACCGAGCGCTTCATCGACCGCTTCTCCCGCTACTACACCCCGGCCGTCCTCGTCGTCGGTGCTCTCGTGGCCATCCTGCCGCCGCTGCTGGCGGGCGAGCCCTGGGGCGAGTGGGTCTACAAGGGACTGGCCGTGCTCCTGATTGGCTGCCCGTGTGCTTTGGTGATCTCGACCCCGGCCGCCATCGCGGCAGGTCTGGCGGCGGGCGCCCGGCGCGGCCTGCTGATCAAGGGCGGGGCCGTACTGGAGACGCTCGGCAAGGTCACGGCCGTCGCCCTCGACAAGACCGGAACCCTGACGGAGGGCCGTCCCAAGGTGACGGACGTAGTCGGCTTCGGGGAGGCCACTGAACGGGGCGTCCTCGAGGACGCGGCCGCCCTGGACGCGACATCATCCCATCCTATCGCCAAGGCCATCGTAGCCCGGGCGCACGTTGAGGGCCTTGAGGTTACGCCCGCCGTTGGCGTCATGGCGCTCGGCGGCAAGGGCGTGAAGGGTCGGTTCAAGCGGCGCGGCTTGTGGCTCGGCTCGCCCAAGGCCGCGGCCGCCATCGCGCCCCTCGCGGCTGAGGCCGAAGCCCGCATCAGCGCCCTGCAGGAGGAGGGCAAGACCGTGTCCGTTCTCCTCGTGAATGACACTCCGGTCGGGCTGATCGCTGTGCGGGACGAGCCCCGGGAGGATGCACTGGAAGGCCTGAAGGCTCTCAAGGCCCGCGGGATTAAGCCGATCATGCTCACCGGCGACAACGCCCGGACGGCCGCCGCCATTGCGCGCTCACTGGAGGTGGAACCCCGCGCCGACCTGCTGCCGCAGGACAAGCTCCGCATCGTCAACGAGCTGCAGGCTCAGGGGCAGGTGGTGGCCAAGGTCGGCGACGGCATCAACGACGCCCCGGCGCTCGCGGCGGCCGATGTCGGTATTGCCATGGGCGGCGGCACCGACGTGGCGTTGGAAACGGCAGACGGCGCCGTCCTGCACGGGCGGGTCCTCGACATCGCCCGCATGATCGCGCTCTCGAAGGCCACCATGGGCAATATCCACCAGAACATCACGGTGGCCCTCGGCCTCAAGGCGGTGTTCCTGGTGACCACCATCATCGGCGTTACCGGCTTGTGGCCTGCAATCTTGGCCGATACCGGGGCAACGGTGTTGGTGACCGCCAACGCCATGCGGCTGCTCGGGGCCGGGAGCCGGGTGTGATGCCGTCCCCATGGCTGCCGGTCATGATCCTCGTGATCGTCGGCATCGTCTTTGCGATGCTGACACGACGGGTTGCACACCGTATTGGGCACTCGCCCAACAGCTTCGGTGCGGGCGATACGGCCCACGACTTCGTCGGGCGTGTCTACCGCGTTTGTGGTGCAATCCTGTTCATCTTCCTGATCGCCCGAGGCATCGCGCCGGAGATCGACACGGCCGCAGGCCTGATCCAGGTGTTGGCCCGACCCGCCATCACCTGGCTCGGCCTCGCGGTCATGACCTGGGGCGGGGTGGCCATCCTCGCAGCCCAGGCAGGCATCGGGGCGTCCTGGCGCATCGGCCTCGGTCAAAAGCGGACCGGGCTCGTGACGTCGGGCCTGTTCGCGTGGTCACGTAACCCGACATTCCTCAGCATGGTGGCTGTGGTGCTCGGTGCCTTCCTCGTGGCTCCGACAGCAGTCACAGGTATCGTGCTCGCCGTCGCCTGGGTCACCTTCTCAGTCCAGATCCGCATGGAGGAGGAGCACCTGCACCGCATGCACGGCCGGGCCTACGAGGCGTATCGGGCCGCCGTGCCACGCTGGATCGGCCTTCCGCGATCCCCAGCCAGAGCACCCGCTACTCAGGGACAATCGGTGGATCGCGTGTGATCCGGAGCTAAACGCCTCAATCCTGCCGGACTTGGCGGCAACTTCTACTTCGGATCGGCCTCGTCTGCGGTCAGCAGGCTGAAAGCCGACAATCAAGGAACACGGGGAACCGTCCGGGACCAAAATCCCGGGCGAATGATAATGCGGGGATCCCCTCAATGAAGCGTATCGCATTGGCTGCGGGCCTCGTGCTCGCGCTCGCCGCCTGCCAAGGCCAGAACATGTCCACGCGCCATCTGGCGCCGATCCCGCCGGCCACCATGGCGCTGATGGAAACGAAGGGCATGTCGCGGAACGACCCGATCCTCATGCGGGCCTACAAGAAGGAGTCCGAGATCGAGGTCTGGAAGCGTGGTCGCGATGGCCGGTACGCCCTCTTGAAGACCTACCCGATGTGCCGCTGGTCGGGCCAGCTCGGGCCAAAGATTCGTGAGGGCGATCGCCAGGCGCCGGAGGGCTTCTACACGATCAGCCCGGCCCAGATGAACCCGAACTCGCAGCTCTACCTGTCGTTCAACCTCGGTTACCCAAACGCCTATGACCGTGCCCACGGCCGGACAGGATCCCACCTGATGGTCCACGGATCATGCTCGTCGCAAGGATGCTTCGCCATGACGGACGAGGCGATCTCCGAGGTCTACGCCTTGGCTCGGGAGTCCTTCGCTGGCGGCCAGCGCTCCTTCCAGTTCCAGTCCTACCCGTTCCGGATGACGGCCGAGATCCTGGCCAAGCATCGGTATGATCCTAACATCGCGTTCTGGAGGAACCTCAAGGAGGGCTCCGACTACTTTGAGGTCGTTAACGACGAGCCGCAGGTCGCGGTGGCCAACGGGCAATACGCCTTCAGCGGCGATGCGTCTGCCATGGCGGCGGTGGCCCAGAAGCGGCAAAACGACGATCGGCAGGTCGCCGCATTGGCTGCCAACGGTGTGCAGCCGATCAAGCTCGTCTATGGCGACGGCGGACAGCACCAAAGCTTCCGGCAGATGTTGGCGGGGGAGGATGGTTCGCTTGCCGTCGATGCCAGTGCCCGCAACCGGCTCGGCGACGTCAGCCGCCCTGAGGCGTTAGCTGCGGGGCCACAGGAGGTTGTCCTAGCCGGCGAACGGGAAGCCGAAGCAGGGAGCATCATCGACGCTCGCCTATACCTCGCAGAAGCCGCAGGGAAATCAGATCCCCACCGACGAGTCTACCAGGCAGGCCGCGCCGGCAGCGGTGCCATCGCCCATACCTACGATCGGAGGCGACGGACGCTCGGTGCTTGAGCGCTTCCGAGGGCTGTTCGGCGGGTAGAGACCGAGCAGCAAGGACGTTCCCACTGTGTAAGGCTGACACCGCGGCCACGCACAGCACGGTTCTCCGCAGGCCGGAGCGGCGAAGCACTAAGGAGCCGGAGTCGGCCAAAACGCCCAAAGGAGGAAGGCGGCGGCCGCGATCCAAAGGCCGATGATCACTGCCGCTGCCACTCGGCTGATAGGGCGCTCGGATCGCCTCTGCACCTCCGCGCGGAACTCCGCCATGAGTGGACTAGGGATCAATTTGATCACCAGGGCGATGGCAATCGGCAGGACGATCAGCTCGTCGAGATAACCGAGGACGGGTATGAAGTCCGGGATAGGGTCGATGGGGCTGAGCGCATAGGCGGCAATGGCCGCTGCGGCGAGCTTCACATACCAAGGCACACGGGGATCCCGAGCAGCGATGTAGAGGGCTACGACATCCTGCTTGACTGCCTTTGCCCAGCGGCGCAGGCGGGCATGCTTGCCCGCCTCGTTCCGGTTGTCGTTCATGCCTAATCCTCGCAGCGGTCAAGAAGTGCCGTACGGGACGCATAAACATGGGAGAACAGCCGGATCGCGGCGCTCTCCATGGGCGGGTTCTTTGTGTTCACGCTCGTAGTGTCCTGCTTCGAGGCGCAGGTAGGCGTAGTGGACTATTCGGCTCGCGTCCCGTCCTACTGGTTTGCCGTCATAGTCGGCGACGTGCGTCCGCCGAGCGAGGCCCAAGCTGAGCCCTCGTCACCCTCGCGCTTGATGTAAACGTAGCCCGTCTTGTGCCACGGCAGGATCGCATTGCGCTTGTTGTCGAGGATGAAGTCACCGCGGTTGGTGCGCACCATCATGACAGCGTGTCCAGCGCCTTCCTCGTCGATCACCACCGTCATCCGCAGGGCTCGGCGCGGGAAGCCGGCCTCGGCGAGGCGCTTGCGCTTGACGAGCTGGTAGTCCTCGCAGTCGCCGTAGCCGTCCTCGGCGAAGTCCCAGACGTCCTCGACGCCCCACTGGTCCTTGTCGGTCTTGGCCGTGATGGCGGCGTTCACCTGTTGGTTGATGCGGTTGAGGGTCTGCCAATCCTTCGCCGTGAGCTCGATGGTGGCGGGCTCGTCAGGGTCGACCGCGCACTCCGCCGGTTTCTGTTCGCAGAAACGGATCCAGCCCAGGATCGGCTTGGCGGTGCCGACCCTCGCAACCGGCTGGGACAGGCCCGGCAGGATGCTTCCAGTCTGGGTCTGGGCCTGCGCTGCTGCTGCGGTGAGGGTCAGAGCGAGGGAGACGGCGGCGAAACGGAACGTGCTCCTGGAAAAAGACCGAACGCTCAGAAGCCCGAAGAGAGGTTGCCGCATTGCCCCCACCGATGTGCCGTTAAGGATTTGTTCATCTTATTGGCACGGCGCCGATGGCGGATTCAAGGCAGGAGTTAAACAAGGGTTAACAGGTCGCGGTCCGGATCGTTCCAGGCATTCCCTCAACCATGACCGGGCGCAATGTCGCGGCGGTGATCTTCGGGACAACCAATGACGTCATCGAGCGAAAGGGCATAGTGCCCATCAGCGCCGTCTCGATGAGCCTCGCCGAGTGCCCATCAGCGCCGTCTCGATGAGCCTCGCCGAAGTGGAGAGCTACGACGGGTAAGTTCTTGAGCCAACCTCGAAAGTAGGTTATGTTGCAAATGCTTCGCAAGAGCGACAAGGACATGCGCCATGCGTCGCTGGCTGCAAGAGACCCTCGACCGACGCCACCTTCTCTGGGGCGGCCTTGCCACGGCAAGCGGTTCCCTGCTCAGCGTGGTC
>NZ_VOSK01000197.1 GCF_009296175.1 Microvirga tunisiensis
GGTCATCGACCGCATCATCGTTCACGACGGCAGCTTGGAGATCCGTCATGTCATTCCCTTGCGCAGCCCTCCGCCGGGACGTGAGAGCACTGCTGACCCAGTTGCTCGATTGCGTTCGGATCGTATGCAGCCAGCAGCGCTGGTGCGAGGCATGGAAGACCCGGGCAGCCGCCGCCCGCAGCCCCTTGTGATCGTCGGCGATCACCAGCTTCACCCCGCGCAAGCCCCGGTCGGCGAGAGAGCGCAGGAAGGCGGTCCAGAACGGTTCGGCCTCCGAGGCGCCGGTGGCAATCCCCAGCACCTCGCGCCGGCCATCGCTGTTGACGCCCACGGCCAGTATCACGGCGGTGGAGACGATCCGACCGGCCTCTCGGGTCTTCAGGTAGGTGGCATCGATCCACAGATACGGCCACTCGCCCTCGATCGGCCGGGAGAGAAAGGCGTTGACGCGCTCGTCGATCTCCTCGCACAGGCGCGAGACCTGGCTCTTCGAGATCCCCGTCATGCCCATGGCTTTGACCAGATCGTCGACGGAGCGGGTCGAGATGCCGTGGACATAGGCCTCCTGGATCACCGCCGTGAGCGCCTTCTCGGCGGAGCGGCGCGGCTCAAGAAAGACGGGAAAGTAGGAGCCCTTGCGCAGCTTGGGGATGGCAAGGTCAATCCGGCCGGCGCGGGTGTCCCAGGCGCGCTCGCGGTAGCCATTGCGGTGAGTGAGGCGATCCGGGCTGCGCACCCCGGCTGGGGCTCCGGTCAGCGCCTCCACCTCCAGGTTCATCAGGCGCTCGGCCGCAAAGGCGAGCATGTCGCGGATGAGATCGGCATCAGCCCCCTTTTCGATCAGCTCGATCAGGGCCATTCTCTCGTCGGTCATCGTCGTCTCCGGGTCAGGGTCAGGTGTCGCAACCCGCACTCTAACCGAAGACTGGCGATGACCACCTCCCGGGCGGCATGCTGCGCTATGGGGAGCTTCGCACGCCGCCCTTGCGGGCCGCGCCTACACCACGTCCCGGGACGCTACCTGCGACAGCGGCGAGGGCTCACGCCAACGATCAGGCGCGAGCTGAGACGCCGCTCAGCCATCGAGCCGATGATCGGGCACATGAAGGCGGACGGGCGGCTGGGACGCAATCACCTGCTCGGAGCCGCCGGCGATGCGATCAACGCGCTGCTCGTGGCCGCCGGGCACAACCTGCGGCTGATCCTGAACTGGCTCAGGCTTTTTGTTGCCTGGATCATGGCAGCTCTGATGGATTCATTTGCGCAACCGGATACTTCTCAAGCCGCCTGAAATCCAGCGCCAACCCCGTGCCGACGCATTATTCAGGGCCGACTCATTACTGCGTCGCCAACATACCGGGAGCTGTCCCGCTGACTTCAAGCCAAGCCGTGAAT
This sequence comes from Microvirga tunisiensis, assembly GCF_009296175.1. GTDB lineage: Bacteria > Pseudomonadota > Alphaproteobacteria > Rhizobiales > Beijerinckiaceae > Microvirga > Microvirga tunisiensis. The sequence goes on from NZ_VOSK01000197.1 coordinate 1,396, forward strand.
AACGCCACGCTGCCCTTTGGTTTGGCGCTCGCCAACACGGGCTTTGCCTCCGTGCTCGAAAATCCGCATCTGCGTGCCGGCCTCAATGTCTATCGTGGCCGGCTCGCGAATAAGGCCGTGGCCGAGAGCCTCGGCCTGCCATTTTCCCCGATCGAACAGGCTGCGGCCTGATCCCAGAGGTCCCGACTGGGACGTTTCCTCCCTAACTTGGGCCACTCCTTCGGAGTGGCCCTCTTTGCGAGCACTCCACAAGTTCGCGCAACGCAATCTGTGGACTTTCAGCGTTCGTTGAGATGCCATGCGAGGTGTTATTGCTCGATCAAATCGTTGCCTTGCAGGCCAGGCGTGTCGGTGCATTCCGAATTGAAAGACTTCAGCCAGCAAACAACTCAAACGCTCTGCGAACACACCTCATTGAGATCGCCCATTGCGATGAGCGCCAGCTCTCGATGGCCCTGATCCCTCAGCAGGCTCGCTGCGCGCCACGCCCGGAAACCGCTACGGCAGCAGAGCACGATCCGACTCGATTCTGAGACATTCCGGCTCCGTTCCACGATCGTGTCGACAGTCGCGCGGCGGGCCTGCGGAAACGGAGAGACCGACACCTCATCAAGGCTTCGGAGCTCGAAGACCATGTCGTCGGCGGTGACATCCGATGGCGCGATAAACGGCGGCGCGAAACCAGTCGCGTCCGGCGCATCCAGGAAAGAGAACCCGCCAAACTCCAGTCTTTGCAGATCAACCGAAACCAATTGCCCAAGCGGTGATGGATCCAAGCCCAGGATCAGGGCCAACACCATCTGTGCCTGCAAGCCACCGAGCACGCCAACAACCGAGCCCAGGACACCCAGCGTGGCGCAGTTCCCAAGGTTCTGAGGCATATCCGGAAACACGGAGCGGTAGCTCGGAGCGCCAGCACAGAAGGCACCAACATAGCCCTTCAAGCCGACACAGGACGCACTGACCAAAGGTCTGCCCGCTGCCTTGCAGGCATCATTCAGAATGTACGTGACTGCGATGTTATCGGCGGCATCCACGATCACATCCGCGCCCCTCACGAGATCCTTTGCTGCGGCGGGGTCAAGTGCGATGGGCCGTGCGTCAACGACCACGGACGGATTGAGGGCTTCGAGAGCCTTCTGAGCCGCCTCGACCTTCAACTGGCCCAAGTCGGTGGTGCGATAGAGAGGCTGCCGGTGCAGGTTGCTCTCGTCAACGCGATCATGGTCGACAATCGTGATGCGCCCGACACCGGCCGCCGCGAGATATTGCAGGACGGGACACCCGAGACCGCCGGCCCCGACCACCAGCACCGATGATGAAGCAAGCTTGGCTTGGCCAGCCTCCCCCACCTCCGGGAGCACGATCTGTCGTGCGTAACGTGTGGTCATCCCATCATCCTCGTTAACGCGATCCAACGGCGAGTTTGTTGCTCCGGGTCCGGGTGCCGAAGAATGTCCGTCACCACCGCCGCACTGTCAGCACCAGCATCCAAAACACCTGGAACGCGGTCGACGGTCAGACCACCGATCGCCACGAGTGGAATCCCGCCAATGAGCTGCTTCCATTCCGTGATGCGGCGCAAGCCTTGGGGTGCCCAAGGCATCTGCTTCAGGACTGTCGGAAAGATGGGTCCCAGAGCAACGTAGTCCGGCGCAGCTGAGAGCGCCTGATGGAGTTCGCTGTGATCATGCGTACTTACCCCCAGCCGTAGGCCAGCCTGTCGGATGGCGGCCAGATCCGCGCCGGCGAGATCGTCCTGTCCGAGGTGAACGAAGGTGCAGCCTTCCGCAATGGCAAGCCTCCAATGATCGTTGACCACGAGCTGCGCGCCATGCTGCTCGCAGCAGATCTTCGCCTCGCGAATCTGACGGGCGATTGCAGCATCGGACTCGCCCTTGATGCGAAGTTGAACGAGTTTCACGCCGAGTGGCACCAGGCGTCGCACCGAAGCCGCGTTATCGACAATGAGATAGAAGGGATCGAGCACGAGGGTCATGCCAGCAGCGCCCTCCCGATAACCGGAGTTGACGGGCTCGCCATCTCCCGAGGCTCCATTGGAATGGAGTGTCGGGCGTGTCGTCCCGCTTCAACCGCCAGGGCGAAAGCCTTAGCCATCCCGACCGGATCACCGGCCTTGGCGACCGCGGTGTTCAGAAGAACCGCGTCGAACCCAAGCTCCATCGCGGCCGCCGCGTGCGAGGGCAGTCCAAGCCCAGCGTCGACCACGAGCGGCACATCGGGAAAGTGGGCCCGGAGCATCTTCAATCCGAAGACATTATTGAGACCCTTCCCTGAGCCGATCGGGGCCCCCCAAGGCATCAGAACGCGACATCCCACAGCCAGCAGGCGCTCGGCCACAACGAGGTCCTCCGTCGTATACGGAAAGACCTGGAAGCCCTCTTCGGTCAGAACGCGCGCCGCTTCCACCAAACCGAAGACGTCCGGCTGGAGCGTGTCCTCCTCGCCGATCACCTCGAGTTTGATCCACGGCGTCCCGAAGACCTCCCGGGCCATATGGGCCGTCGTGACCGCCTCCTTGACCGTGCGGCATCCCGCCGTATTGGGCAGAACGCGGGTGCCGAGATCGCGGATGATCGACCAAAAGGCCTGTCCGGCCCGATTGCCACTCGCCTCGCGCCGGAGTGAGACTGTCACCACCTCCGCCCCCGAGGCTTGGACCGCCGCGGCCAGGATAGCCGGGGACGGGTACTGTGCGGTCCCCAGCATCAAGGGTGACGCAAGCTCGCCATCATAAAACAGCATGCTCAGCCTCCCTGCATCGGCGCGAGAACCTCGAGGCGATCACCGTCGTTCAGCGCGATGGCCGATCGCCGGGATGCCGGCACAAAGCGTTCATTGACGGCAGTGGCGACGACGGCATCGCCAAAGTCGAGCTCACACAACGCGCACGACAGGATCCGCTCCTCAATCTCACGCTCCTCACCATTCAGGATAATCCTCATGTCTTGTCTCTCAGTTGCGGAATACGGCATCGGCGACCCGGATCGCAAAGGCAGGGGCGAGCAAAAGTCCGTGGCGATACAGGCCGTTGAAGTAGATCGTGCGGCCGCTTTCCCTGATTGCGGGCAGGTTGTCAGGAAAGGTCGGCCTGACATCGGCTCCAAACTCGATAATCTCAGCCTCGCCGAAAGCGGGGTGGACTGAATACGCTCCGTTGAGGAGTTCGACGGTTGAGCGTGCCGTGACGCGGCCTCGATCTGAACTCTCGATCATGGTCGCTCCGATCATGAAGAGCCCGTTCTCGCGCGGCACGATGTACAGCGGGATGCGCGGATGAAGCAGGCGGACGGGACGTTGAAGAAAAATCTCCCGGGTTCTGACAAGCAGCATCTCACCCTTGACGCCGCGCAGATCCGGAAGATCCCCCTGTGCGGCAAAGCCGCGGCAGTCGATGATGCGATCCACATCGCTATCCCCGGTGGGGGCCTCGGCACCAAATCGCATGGAAACACCAAGCTCAAGGAGCCGCGCAGCGAGTGCTGTCAGCGCGCTGCGGGGGTCAAGGTGCGCTTCGTCCACGAAGAATAGGCCTTTGTGGAACCGTCCTTGAAGGTCCGGCTCGAGGTCAGCAATTCGATCACTGTCGACCCAGTCGAAATGATCCGTTCTGCGCGCAAAGTGAGTGAGGTCACCCACGTCGCGTGGCTGTGCGACCACCAACGTACCTTTGCGCGTGGTCCCTGGAAATCGCCGCAGCCACCAGTCGATGGCACGATAGCCCAGTTCCGTTACGGCAGGATCTGCGCTCTCGCGTTCACACCAGGGCGCGAGCATTCCGCCGGCGTACCAGGAGCAAGCGGTCGCACCGAGGTGCGGGCCACGGTCAATCACCTCAACCATGGCGCCCCGCTCGGCTAATTCCAGCGCTGTTGTCAGGCCAGCAACACCGGCGCCAATGACACGGATGTGCATGCTGCTACTCCGAGGTTGGGACATAGAGCCTGCTGCCACCAGCCAGGAACTCCTGGCTCATGGCGTGCATTCCAACCAACCTCTCGTGATCCTCCGGGCTCATCGCCGCGACCTCAGCCCGCAGGTCCTGCGTGATCTTCATTGAGCAGAATTTTGGGCCGCACATGGAGCAGAAGTGCGCCACCTTGTGCGCGTCCTTCGGCAGGGTCTCGTCATGGTAGGCGCGCGCCGTATCCGGATCGAGCGAAAGATTGAACTGGTCCTCCCAGCGGAAGTCGAAGCGGGCCCGGGACAAGGCGTCGTCCCGCACCTGTGCGGCCGGGTGCCCCTTCGCGAGGTCCGCCGCGTGGGCCGCAATCTTGTAGGTGATGACTCCCGTCTTCACATCGTCCCGGTTCGGCAGGCCGAGATGCTCCTTCGGCGTCACGTAGCAGAGCATCGCCGTGCCGAACCAGCCGATCATGGCAGCACCGATGCCCGAGGTGATGTGGTCGTATCCCGGGGCAATGTCTGTGGTGAGTGGGCCAAGGGTATAGAACGGTGCTTCTCCGCACTCGCGGAGCTGCTTGTCCATGTTCACCTTGATCTTGTGCAGTGGAACATGGCCGGGTCCCTCGATCATGACTTGGCAGCCCTTGCCCCAGGCAACCTTCGTGAGTTCTCCCAGGGTCTCGAGCTCCGCGAACTGTGCCGCATCGTTCGCATCGGCGAGCGATCCGGGGCGTAGTCCATCGCCCAGCGAGAAGGAGACGTCATAGTCCCGCATGATGTCGCAGATCTCATCGAAGCGCTCGTAGAGAAAGCTCTCTCTGTGATGAGCGAGGCACCAGCGCGCCATGATCGAACCGCCACGGGAGACAATCCCGGTCACGCGATTGGCGGTGAGCGGCACATAATGCAGCCGCACGCCCGCATGAATGGTGAAGTAATCGACGCCCTGCTCAGCCTGTTCGATCAATGTGTCCCTGAACACCTGCCAATTGAGCTTTACCGGATCTCCGCCCACCTTCTCCAGGGCCTGATAGATCGGCACCGTGCCAATAGGCACCGGCGAGTTGCGCAGGATCCAAGAGCGGATGTTGTGGATGTTGCGGCCGGTGGAGAGATCCATCACCGTGTCGGCGCCCCAGCGGATCGCCCAGGCGAGCTTTTCCACCTCGTCGGCGGCCGTTGAGACCACGGCGGAGTTGCCGATATTGGCATTGATCTTGACCAGGAAGTTGCGCCCGATTGCCATCGGCTCCAGTTCCGGATGGTTGATGTTAGCTGGAATAATCGCACGTCCTCGGGCGACTTCCTGGCGCACGAACTCCGGCGTGATGAAGGGCGGAATCGCAGCCCCGAAACTTTCGCCATCGACGATCTTCGCCTCCGCCTCGGCCAGCATCGCCTCGCGACAGAGGTTCTCGCGGTGCGCGACATAGATCATCTCCTCCGTGATGACCCCGGCCCGGGCGAACTCGTATTGGGTCACCAACTGACCGGAGGCGGCACGGCGCACCATGCGCTTGGTCGGGCATGGCGCCACAAGCGCGTCGGCCGAAACATTCCCATTGTCCTCAGGTTTCACGGGGCGCGGCTCGACCGCTACATAATTCCGCGCCGTGATCCAGGGTTCGCGCACGAGCGGAAGACCTTTGGCAAGGTCAATGACCGCATCCGCCTCGGTATAGGGACCAGAGGGATCGTACACCCGTACAGGGGATTCGTCGGGGTCCGTCAGAACGATCTCGCGGTATGGAACCCGGATATCCGGGCGATCTGCGGGCGAGGCATAGATCTTGCGCGATCCCTGAATCGGGCCGGCGGTGACAGATTGGGGCGCACCCTTGGGCTTGTCAACGTGAACGGTCACTGGATCTCTCCTCTTACAAAGGGAGACCCGGGCAAAGCGAGCTGAGGGATTTGTGTCGCGCTCGATAGTTCCAGTCCCTCCGCCGGTACGACCCGGATCAGGTTCAAGGGTCACGGCGGATCAGCCGACTCTCAGCCCCTCACAGGGCTCCCCTCGGAACGGATGCGATCCTCGTCGACCCAATCTCGGCTGTCAAGAGCTGACAAGATTGGATCTTGCCAAAGGAGGGCCGAGGGATTATCACGGCAGCATCTCCTTGGGGTGCCCATTCGGGCTGAGAGGTCTCGCCGAGACCAACCCATCGAACCTGATCCGGACTATGCCGGCGGAGGGATTGCGAGATGATGAGTGCACCAGCGTCCGCACTGGATGCTTTCAGACTTCCAGAATTGGCCGGGCATCTGCTCAACCGCCTTCGCGGTGAGCGCACGCGCGTGCATGCGATCACGAACGCCGCGGCACAAACCCTTACGGCCAATCTTCTGTTCGCCGCTGGCGGCATTCCACCCCTGATCGTTGCATCGGTGGAAGTCCCGGCTTTTACCAGCCGCTCCGCTGCGCTTCTCGTCAATCTGGGCACGCTCGATGCCGACCGCCGCGCAGCGATCCCACAAGCTATCGCGACCGCGCACGCTCATGCCAAGCCCTGGGTACTCGATCCCATCTTCGTCGACGCCTCCCCACCCCGTCTGAAGTTTGCCCGCGCCTGTCTTGCGGGCAGGCCGCGTGTCCTTCGCTGCGATGCGGGCGAGTTCGCGGCTCTCGCCGACGGGGATGCGACGCCCGAAACCGTGCAGGCCTTCGCGAAAGCTTATGGCATGATCGTGGCTCTGACCGGCACGGTCGACTTGATCACGGATGGCGTCCGCATCGTTCGCGTCGAGAACGGTCACTCGCTGATGACCCGCGTGACCGCCATGGGATGTGCCGGAACCGCCCTTGTGGCAGCCTTCACGGCCTTGCATAGCAGCGCACTCGACGCGGCGGCCGCGGCTCTGCTTGTCACTCGCGTCGCGGGCGCGATCGCCGCGCGGGACGCAAAGGGGCCGGAAACATTCCAGCCGGCTTTCCTCGACGCCCTCTTCAACCTCGATACGCCAACCCTCATCACCCATGGGAGAGTCTCATGACCGCAGGCGATCTCAGGCTCTACGGTATCATTGATCCGGAACGGACGGGCAGCCGGGATCCTGTTGCGCTCATCCGCCAAGCCGTCACCGGCGCTTGCGGCAAATGGTCGATCAGGTCCTGAACTCGTGGGGCATTCCGGCATGACCGCCATCGCCGTCACTATCGCGGGCTCGGATTCAGGCGGCGGTGCCGGTATCCAGGCAGACCTCAAGTCCTTCTCGGCGCTGGGCGTCTATGGTGCCAGCGTGATCACCGTGCTCACGGCGCAGAACACAGTCGGCGTTCAGGGCATTCACGATGTTCCGCCCGCCTTCGTCGCGCAGCAGATCGACAGCGTCTTCTCCGATCTCACCGTCAATGCGGTGAAAATCGGTATGCTGTCACAACCCGCTGTCATCGACACTGTGGCGGAAAGTCTTGCGCGCTACAGCCCGACGCGAATTGTCCTCGATCCCGTGATGGTGGCGGCAAGCGGCGACCGACTGCTCGTGCCAAAGGCCGTCGACACCCTTTGCCGCGTACTGCTTCCCATGGCGCTGCTCGTCACGCCTAATCTTCCGGAGGCCGCGGTCCTCCTCGACGAGCCGCTGGCCCAGGACGAGCAAGCAATGTGCCGCCAGGCCGAGCGCATTCTCGCTTTGGGTCCCGAGGCCGTTCTACTGAAAGGCGGTCACGGCACAGGATTGGAGAGCACCGACATTTTCATGGATCGGCACGGCATGCAGCGCTTTGCAGCTCGTCGCATCGAGACACTCAACACCCACGGCACCGGCTGCACCCTGTCCTCGGCCATTGCAGCTGGGCTCGCCAAAGGTCTCCTGCTCGGCGACGCGGTTGCAGCGGCTAAGAGTTACATCAGTGCCGCCATCGCTGATTCCGATCAACTTCAGATCGGGCGTGGGCCCGGACCGGTGCACCATTTCTATGACCATTGGTCCTGAGCAATCATGTCATGCGGCACTTGGCGCTGGAGATTCCGTTTTCGCGATGCTCGCTGTCGTTTCCCCGCAAGCCTTCCGCCGGCACATGGTGACCGCGTGACCAAAGAACCACACCGGCCTCCGCGTCTCCGCACACCGGATCGCCGAGCGCATCAATGCGATGAGCAGCGGCCGATTTCAGATTCACCTTTTTGCGGCAGGCGAGATCGTGCCGCCGTTCGCGGTGCTCCATTTTGCCTTTCAGGTCCATGACACTGTTGATGCCTCCGGCGGTCTCGAACGGAACCGTCACGACGAGTCACACAGCCTAACATGTCCCCCATAATCCCACTCACGGTTCAGTCCCAGACTCGCCAGCTCCGCGCTTGGCTGTAACGCTGCCATCCTGCTGACCGCAACCGGCAGGCATCACACTGACCACAGCCAAAGCCCCATTCCTGCCAGGTGCGACGATCGCCGTTGTAGCAGGTATGCGTCTCATGCACGATCAGCTCAACGAGCCCGTCCCCACCGAGCGCTTCCGCGAGTGTCCAGGTTTCCGCCTTGTCGATCCACATCAGTGGCGTCTCGAGCACCAGCCGCGAGTTCAGGCCGAGATTGAGCGCGGTCTGGAGCGCCTTGATCGTGTCGTCGCGACAGTCGGGATAGCCGCTGAAGTCCGTTTCGCAGACGCCCGTCACCACGCGCTTGAGGCCGCGCTGGAAGGCGGCGATCGCCGCGAAGGTGAGGAACACCAGATTGCGCCCGGGCACAAAGGTCGCCGGCAGCCCGTCCGTGCGGCTGCTGGCCACCAGCAGGTCTGCGGTCAGTGCACTCACGCTGACCTCGCCCAGCACATCGAGCGGGATCACCCGGTCCGGTCCGAGGCGGCTGGCCCAGAGCGGCGACAGGCGAGCCACGCCCTGCCGGATCGGCTCCCGACACTCCATTTCGACGGCGTGCCGCTGGCCATACCAGAACCCGATGGTCTCGACCCGTTCGTAGTGTGAAAGCGCCCAGGCCAGACAGGTGGTCGAGTCCTGCCCGCCCGAGAAGACCACGAGGGCAGACGAGTCAGCGGCGTTCATGATCAGCTGGCGCGTAGTAGGTACAGGTCTCGCCGCAGCTGTCGCGGTAGATCGTCACCCTTGCGATCGGCCCGATATGCTCGATCCGATCGAAAATGAAACGGGTGATGTTCTCCAAGGTCGGCCGCTCCAGCCCCTCGATGCGGTTGAGGAACTTGTGGTCAAGCGTCCGGCGCATCTCTGCGAGCATGCCCTCCAGCAGACCAAGATCAATCAGCATGCCCGTTTCCGGATCGGGCATGCCGCGCACGGCGACCTCGGCCCGGAAGGAGTGCCCATGGATCTCCTCGCTTGCTGGCCCGAGGGTGGTGCCAGTGAGCGTATGGGCCGCTTCGAAGGTAAACGACTTGGTGAGTTCCCACATCAGCGGATTCCCAGATACTTGTGTGTTTGGAGGCTCAGCCGCCATTGCGGATGAGACAGGCAATACTCGACAGCCCGGGCCGTGTTCGCGATCTGATCTGGTCCATCCATCGGCTGAAGCGAGAACCGCTCGAAGGACAAGGTGGCAAACCGCTCGGGCGGGGCATCCTCCTGCGGAAAGACAAGCTTCAGTTCGTGACCAGCGCGGACCTTGAGTTCGGTGCTGCCCTTTGGGCTGACGCAGATCCAATCGAGACCCGGCGGCGGCTTCACCGTGCCGTTCGTCTCGACCGCGATTGTGAAGGAACGGCGGTGGAGCTCATCGATGAGAGCGGCGTCGACCTGGAGCAGTGGCTCCCCGCCCGTCAATACGACTAGCCGGTGAACAGTCCTGGGTCCCCAGAGCTCCTCGATCCGGTGGCACAGGTCGCCAGCCGTGACATAGCGCCCGCCGAAGGTCCCATCGGTGCCCACGAAGTCCGTGTCGCAGAACCGGCAAGCCGCCGCGGCCCGGTCACTCTCCCGTCCTGACCAGAGGTTGCAGCCGGCAAAACGGCAGAAGACGGCGGTTCGACCGGCTTGAGCACCTTCGCCCTGAAGCGTCAGGAAGATCTCTTTGACGGCGTAACTCATTTAGGTCTCGCTGGCGAACTTGCGCCTGACACGTGGCTGCTGGTCAGCGCTGATCCGGTCGGGAGACATCCGAAGGCGGAGATGTCGATGATGTCGTGTGGCACGCTGCGGCGCGTGAAGGTTCGCTCAGCTGCAATCTTGTGCGCGAGCATGACGGAGTCCAATCCGCCACAACAGATGACGAGGGTCTTCACCAGGGCTCCTTGTTTTGACCGGGTAGGCTGCGACCGGATCGGCTGACGTGCCGATGAACGTGGAGCGGATGGAACAGTGAACCCGTGGCTCTCCCAAGCGCTCGCACCATCCGCTTCTGCGCGGCATAAACGACAACAGACATACCGATGTCAATGAGAATGCATTCCATCAGATGCCTCCTCAGAGCCGTCATGACTTCTAAGTGGTGCATCCGGTAAGTCATGCGGCCCTCGGCAGCAGAGCGATGCCGGGTGAGCGGCGCGGCCGATGGCGGCGCCGCTGGCCCCAGACGAAGGGATGGCGGTGCGCGTTCCAGTAGATCGTGGAGCGGTGGATTGCATCGCTGATCTCGTCCCAACTCTCAAACCGCCGGCCCGCCAATGCCAGCGAGCGCAGGATCTTCCACCACGGCTCGATCAGGTTGAGATAGGCCGCGTACTTGGGCTGGAACACCATCTCCCAGCGCGGATGGGCGAGCAGGAACAGCAGCACGTCTGTCGTGCGGTGCGAACTCAGGTTGTCCATGATCGCGTAGATCCGCTCGGTCGTGCTCGGGATCCAGGTCTCAACGTGCTCCAGGAAGTCAACCCAATGGGCGCCGCCGCGTCCGGGATACGGATGCGTGAACGCTTCGCCGGTGGCCGGACAAAACGCGCCGAAGACATAGCCCTTGGCGCGGCGACCGTAATCGATCTCCTGCTTGGCGCGCTCGGCCGGTCGGGTGCGGGTCTGCACCAGCGCCCGTCCGGCATAACTCTTCGCGCTCACGGGTCCCATTTCGTCGAGGCAGATCACACAACTGCCCGCAGGTGGCTTGGTGTAGAGCGTTTCGATCGCCCCCTTATATGGGCCGATACGTCAGTCAAGTGCTGGTCGCAGGTGCTGCCGTGATCTCCGAGGTTGAGCCCGATGGCGCTCATGCGAACCGTTCGTCCGCATCACCTTATATCCGGTTGGGCCTAAGCCC
>NZ_VOSK01000198.1 GCF_009296175.1 Microvirga tunisiensis
CTTCTTCCTGAAAATCAAGCACTTCAGACGCATCGCCACGCGCTACGAACAGACCCCACGGGCGTTTATGTCAATCCTTTGCCTCGTCAGCGCGTTCATCTGGACCAAATGAATGTCAACGCGCTCTAGCCTCTCTGCATGCCGACGATATCTGCTGACTTGTTGAGGCTTGAGCCTATGTCCCGCGCGGTTTGGCACGCCGCGTCGGCGGCGCGGTGAGCGGATCCTCCGGCCAGGGATGCTTCGGGTATTGTCCGCGCATGTCGGCCCGCACCGCTGCCCAGGATCCGCGCCAGAACCCCGGCAGGTCGCGGGTGATCTGAATCGGACGCTGTGCCGGCGAAAGCAGATGCAGGATGAGCGGTACTCGCCCGGCCGCAATGGTCGGATGCTTGTCGAGGCCGAACAGCTCCTGCACCCGCACGGCAAGGACGGGCCCCTCCTCCGTGCCGTAATCGATCGGGATCTGCGATCCAGTCGGCACCTCGATATGGGTCGGCGCCTCCGCATCGAGGCGCCGCTGCAAATTCCAGGGCAGCAGACTGCGCAGGGCCTCGCTCAACAGATCGGGACCGATCTCGCCAAGGCCGCTCTTGCCGACAAGATGAGGCGCCAGCCACTCGTCCGCGCCTTCGATCAGCGCCTCGTCGGAGAGGTCCGGCCACTCGTCTCCTTCGGCCTGTCGCAGGAACATCACGCGCTCGCGCCATTGCGCCAACGCCTTCGACAAGGGCAAGGCATCGAGGCCCAGCGCGACGAGACCTTCGGCAAGCGCCTGCGCCGCCTCCTCCGTTGCCGGGACTTTCAGGGGGCGTTCGTTCAGGAGCAAGGCACCAAGGCGACGAACCCCACGCGCCCGCAGAGCCTTTGCCTGCCGGTCGAAGGCGATCTCGTCGCGCTGCTCGATGGCCTCCCCGAACAGGCTTTCGATCTCATCCGACGATATGGAAGCCGCGGCCAGAATGCGTGCCGAGGCGGCACCGCCTGCGATCTCGGCGATGGCGAGGTAAGGCTCCTTCGCCAGCCGCTCGTGCGCTTCGAGCACGGCACCGCGCCCATTGGCCATGAGATACTCGCCCGTCTTGCCCCGAGCCTTCGCGAGCCTGTCGGGATAGGCCAGCGTCAGCAGCGCGCCGATGGAATGCGGTTCGCCGGTGGATGCGGGGGCGGCGCCCTTGGCCCAGCCCTCCGCCATGCGCCGCATGTCTTGCGCCCTGCCCGACCGGTCGCGTCGGAAGCGCTCGACGCGCTCGGCAAGATCCACCGCATCGCCACCCAGCCCGCGCTCAACGAGAACGGCTGCAAGATCCGCGGCATCGCGTGCTTGCCCGCTTTCACCGGCAAGCAGCACCATCCGCGCGAGACGTGGTGGCAAGGGCAGATCGCGCAGGCGGCGGCCCACTTCCGTGATGCGTCCCTCGTTGTCGAGCGCGCCGAGCTGCTGCAGCAGCGTTCGCGCCTCTTTCAGCGCCGGTGCGGGCGGTGGATCGAGGAATGCGAGCGACGTCGGATCGATGACGCCCCAGGCAGCGCAATCGAGCAGCAGGGGCGCGAGATCGGCCGACAAAATTTCCGGCCGTCCGAACGGCTCGAGCGCGCCGTTCGCGGCTTCTTCCCAGAGCCGATAGCTCACGCCCGGCTCGGTGCGGCCCGCGCGGCCCCGGCGCTGATCGGCGGCGGCGCGGGCGACGCGCACCGTTTCTAGCCGCGTGAGGCCAATATTCGGCTCGTAGACCGGCACGCGGGCAAGCCCTGAATCGATCACGACCCGCACACCCTCGATGGTGAGCGACGTCTCGGCGATCGAAGTGGCGAGCACCACCTTGCGGCGTCCGGGTTTCGCAGGGCTCACCGCAAGGTCCTGCTCGCCTCGTTCCAGAGCGCCGTAGAGCGGCGCGATATCGACCATAGGATTGCCGATGCGCTCGCGCAGCATCGCCTCGACACGGCGGATCTCGCCTTGCCCCGGCAGGAACACCAGGATGGAGCCCGTCTCGGCCCGCAAGGCGCGGGTGACCGCATCCGCCACCTGATCGTCGATGCGGCGGTTGGGATCGCGCCCGAGATAGCGGGTCTCGACCGGATAGGCGCGGCCTTCCGACTCGATGACGGGCGCTTCGCTCAGGAGCCTGGCCACACGCGCACCATCCAGGGTCGCAGACATGACGAGGAGGCGAAGGTCCTCCCTCAGGCCCGCCTGAGCATCGAGCGCCAGGGCGAGGCCGAGATCCGCGTCGAGGGAGCGCTCATGAAACTCGTCGAAGAGAACCGCCGCGACACCCTCGAGCGATGGGTCGTCCAGGATCATGCGGGCGAAGACGCCCTCGGTCACCACCTCGACCCGCGTCTTGCGGCTGATCTTGGACCCGAGGCGGACGCGCAAGCCCACCGTCTCTCCCGCCGCCTCGCCGAGCGTCTGCGCCATGCGTGCCGCAGCCGCCCGCGCGGCCAGGCGCCGAGGCTCCAGCACGATGATCTTGTTGCCATTCACCCAGGGCTCGTCGAGCAGCACCAGGGGCACGCGCGTGGTCTTGCCCGCGCCGGGAGGGGCAACGAGGACGGCATTCGACCGAGCACGAAGGCTCGCCGTCAGATCGTCGAGGACGGCATCGATGGGAAGGGAGGTGTCGAAAGCACGCATGCCGCCTGATGGCTCAAGCGGCCCGAGAGAGCAAGCTGTTCATCACACCGGGAATCCATACCCCCGCAGTTCCGCTGCAAGATCGATGGGCTCGACGCAATGGATCGCATGCATGCCGACGGCGCGGGCCGCTTCCACATTAGCCTTGGAATCGTCGATGAACACGCAGTCTCCGGCCCTGAGCCCATAGCGGACGAGCAGGAGATGGTAGATGGCCGGATCGGGCTTCAGCAGGCGCTCGTCGCCTGAGACGATGATGCCGTCGAAGTCCGACAGGAACGGGAAGCGCTCCTGCGCCAGAACGAATTTGGGGCCGGAGAAATTCGTGATGCAGTAGTTCGGCACGCCCGCTTCCCTCAAACGCAGCAGCAGGGCTACGTGATCCTCGAAGACGCCGGAAACGGTCTCGTCCCAGCGCTCGTGGAAGGCGCGGATCTGCGTCTCGTGTTTCGGGTGATCCTTGACCAGGAGAGCCACCGCCTCGTCCCAGTCGCGACCTCGGTCCTGCTCCACGTTCCAGTCAGGGGTGCAGACATGGGCAAGGAACCACTCCATCTGCTTCTCGTCGTCGAAGATCCGGCGGTAGAGATTGCGCGGATCCCAGCGCAGCAGAACATTGCCGATATCGAACACGACTTTGGTAGGCTTGGTCATGGCCAGAGCTTTTTCCTCGATGATCCTCTCAGGCATTTAGCTTCTGGAAAGCCGCCGCGCCACTCTCAAGATCGATGGGCTCTCGTCGTGGCCTGGGGATCGAGCCTGGAGCCAAGTTGAAGCTTGGCGGGATCAAGAGCGCTCCTCCAGCGTTTGTGTCCTGGCTTGAGGCAGCAAGATGGGGGCGGGATGGCCGGTTTACTTGGGTCCCAAAGGCGGTTGAATTGGCGCGCCGCTGCGCTTCTCGGCCTGATCTCCAGCACCTTTTCGACCCTTGTCAGCCAATTCCTCGCAGGCAGGATCGGCCGCGATGCGGTCGTCGACTGGATGGTTGTCGCGACCATTCCGCTTCGGGACGGGATGCTACAGAGCGAACCCTCCTGGCCCGCCATCGCGGCTGGCATCCTTTTCCATCAATGGGCGGATTTCACCTGGGCCGTCATCTTCTTTTGGCTGCTCGGGCGGTGGACCGCAGGATTGAAGCCTCGGACCCTTCTCTTCATCGCCCTGCCCTGGGCCCTGTTCACCTCGGCCTTCGAATGGTTTGTCCTGGTGCCGCTCATTCCCTTCTGGCAGCCGATCTTCACCCTGAACCAGCCCTACTGGATCGGCTTCCTGGTTCACGCGGTCTCCGCCTCCATGTACCCGCTCTTTCCCTGGCTGCGCGATTGGCTCAGAGGTCGGCTCCCCTCGCCGCACGGGCGTTTCACGGCCGTCTGGACGACGCTCGCCGCCACAGGCCTTCTGGTGCTCGGCTTCATCGCCTTCCTGGGCTGGCAGAACCGGGAACTGCCCTGGATGGGAGAGAGCCCGGCCTTCGATCAGAGCTATATGCGGCGCATGGCGGCTCATCATGCTCAAGGCGTCGAGCTCGCCCAGACCGCCATCGAGAAGGCTCGGGATCCGCATCTCAAAAATCTCGCCCGTCTGATGGCAGCCGACCAGAAAGGCGAAATCGCCATCTTCCAGCAATGGTGGCGCAGCTGGTTCGGCGGTGATCTGCCGCCGGCCGCTCCCGAGGAGCACGCCACCATGCCCGGCATGCTCTCGTCGGAGCAGATCGACGGCCTGCGCCGCACGAACAGCGACGCCTTCGATCCGCTGTTCATCACGCTCATGACCACGCATCACCAGGGCGCGATCGCCATGGCGGATGAGGCCCTGCGCCATGCGCAGCGCGGCGAGATCGAGCTCATGCATGGCAGCGAAGGCTTGGCGGCGGTGGAAGCAGCAACCTTTTCGCTCCTCGTTCCTGCCGGAGATGCAAGCGCGGATCGACGAGAGCAGGCCCCCTCAACGCATCGGCATTGAGGGAGCTGCCCGGAGGATTTATCCGCCGATATTATAGGCCGCGAGCGCCGCCATGTTGACGATGTCGCTGTCGGTCGCGCCGAGGGAGACGATCTGCACCGGCTTGTCGAGACCCACCACGAGGGGCCCCAGCACCATCGCGCCGCCAAGCTCCTGCAGCAGCTTGGTCGAGATCGAGGCGGAGTGGAATGCCGGCATGACGAGCACGTTCGCCGGCCCCGTGAGGCGGCAGAACGGGTATTGCGCCATCACGTCCCGGTTGAGCGCCACGTCGGCGGACATCTCGCCGTCGTATTCGAAATCGACGCGCAGCTCGTCGAGGATCTCGACGGCCTCCTGGATCTTCTCCGCCCGTTCCGCCTTCGGATGTCCGAAGGTCGAGAAGGACAGGAGTGCCACGCGCGGCTCGTAGCCGAGACGGCGGGCGACACCGGCGGATTCCATGGCGATCTCGGCGAGTTCCTGCGCGCTCGGCATCTCGTGGATGGCCGTATCCGCCACGAGAACCGTGCGGCCGCGGGCAAGGCAGAGCGAAACGCCGATGACGCGATGACCAGGCTTCGCGTCGATCACGTGGCGCACGTCGGCAAGCGCCGTCGAGTAATTGCGCGTCGCGCCCGTCACCATGGCGTCCGCATCGCCGAGCGCCACCATGGAAGCTGCAAAATGGTTGCGGTCCTGGTTGATCATGCGCTGGCAGTCGCGGAACAGATACCCGTTACGCTGCAGGCGCTCATAGAGGAATTGCGCATAGGTCGCGTTGCGGTGCGACAGGCGCGCATTGTGGATCTCGATGCCCTCGCGGCCTTCGAGCTCGATGCCCGCCTGAGTGGCCGTTTCCTGGATGCGATCCTCGCGGCCGACGAGAATGGCCTTGCCGAGTCCCTGGTTGACGAAGGACAGGGCGGCGCGAATCACCTGCTCCTCCTCGCCCTCCGCGAACACGACGCGCTTCGGGAACTTGCGCACGCGCTCGAAGATGCGGTTGAGCGTGCCGGCCACCGGATCGCGCCGTGCCGAGAGCTGCGCCTTGTAGGAGCGCATGTCGACGATGGGACGGCGTGCAACTTCCGTATCCATGGCGGCCTTCGCCACCGCCATGGGGATCGTATGGATCAGGCGCGGATCGAAGGGCACGGGGATGATGTATTCCCGCCCGAAGCGCGGACGCGAGCCCTGATAGGCTGCCGCCACCTCGTCGGGGACATCCTCGCGGGCGAGTTCCGCCAGCGCCTGGGCGGCCGCGATCTTCATCTCCATGTTGATCGTGGTCGCCTGGACGTCGAGCGCGCCGCGGAAGATGTAGGGGAAGCCGAGGACGTTGTTGACCTGGTTCGGATAATCGGAGCGGCCCGTGGCGATGATCACGTCGTCGCGGATCCGGGCGACCTCTTCCGGCGTGATTTCCGGGTCGGGATTGGCCATGGCGAAAATGATCGGATTGGGCGCCATGGAGCGGATCATCTCGTCCGTGAACGCACCCTTGGCCGAGAGGCCGAACACCGCGTCGGCCCCGTTCAGGGCGTCTGCCAGGGTGCGGGCATCCGTCTCGGCGGCATGGCCCGATTTCCACTGGTTCATGCCCTCGGTGCGGCCCTTGTAGATCACGCCTTTGGTGTCGCAGAGAATGACGTTGTTTGGCGCAAAGCCCATGGCCTTGAGAAGCTCGGTGCAGGCGATGCCGGCGGCGCCCGCGCCGTTCACCACGAGCCTGGTCTTCGCCATGTCGCGGCCGGTCAGATGAAGCGCATTGATGAGGCCCGCCGCCGCGATGATCGCCGTGCCGTGCTGATCGTCGTGGAAGACGGGAATGTCCATCAGTTCCCGCAGGCGCTCCTCGATGATGAAGCATTCCGGCGCCTTGATGTCCTCCAGGTTGATGCCGCCGAAGGACGGACCGAGATAGCGCACGCAGTTGATGAAGGCGTCCGCATCCTCCGTATCGACCTCGAGGTCGATCGAATCCACATCGGCGAAGCGCTTGAACAGGACCGCCTTGCCCTCCATCACGGGCTTCGAGGCGAGCGCACCGAGATTGCCGAGGCCGAGGATCGCGGTTCCGTTCGAGATCACCGCCACCATGTTGGAGCGGGTGGTGTAGTCGAAGGCGCAGGACGGGTTCTCGGCGATGGCCAGCACCGGCACCGCGACGCCCGGCGAATAGGCCAGCGACAGATCGCGCTGGGTCGCCATGGGCTTGGTCGGGACGACCTCGAGCTTGCCGGGTCTTCCCTGAGCATGGAACTGCAGCGCCTCCTGATCGGTGAAGGTGGGGCGTTTGCTGCGGATCGGGCGCTGATCGTCGGTCATGAGATATGGTTTCTTTTTGATACGAGGCGTTTCCAAAGGGGGATGCGACCTTAAGGCATAGGAGGCGCCTTCCTCAAGACTTGTCCACATCCGCCCTTTGGACCGTATGACACGGATGAAAGGGGCCTCAGGCTTTGCTAAACAGGGCGGATGTCGTCCCAAACCGCATATAAGTCTCCCGAGACCGTCGATTCGAGCGCCGCACCTGCACCCACGCTCCCGCAGGACAGCCGCGTCACACCCATGATGGCGCAGTATATCGAGATCAAGGCGGCCAACCCGGACAGCCTGCTCTTCTATCGGATGGGCGATTTCTACGAATTGTTCTTCGAAGATGCGGAGATCGCGAGCCAGTCCCTCGGCATCGTGCTGACCAAGCGCGGCAAGCATCAGGGGCAGGACATCCCCATGTGCGGCGTGCCCGTGGAGCGGGCGGACGACTACCTCCAGCGGTTGATCGGCCTCGGCCACCGGGTCGCCGTCTGCGAGCAGACCGAGGATCCGGCGGAGGCGAAGAAGCGCGGCTCCAAATCGGTCGTGCGCCGCGATGTGGTCCGCCTCGTCACCCCCGGCACGATCACCGAGGAGCGCCTGCTCGAGCCCGGCCGGGCCAATTACCTGCTGGCCATCGCCCGCCGCCGCGCCTCCGATACGCAATGGTGCTACGGGCTTGCCGCCGTCGACATATCCACAGGTCATTTCGTCCTGAGCGAGACGGACGGCACGGGCCTTTCCGCCGAGATCGCCCGTTTCGAGCCACGAGAGATTCTGGTGCCCGACGTCATCCACGACGATCCGGAGCTCAGGAGCTTCTGGCAGGAGACGCGCGCCGCCATTACGCCCCTGTCCCGCGAGGGGCTCGACCCGGCCTCTGCCGAACGGCGGCTGAAGGATTATTTCGGGGTTGCGACGCTCGATGCCTTCGGGGCCTTCAGCCCCGCCGAGGTCACGGCGGCGGGCAGCGCGCTCTTCTATGTCGAGAAGACGCAGATCGACAGCCGCCCGGCGCTCAACCCGCCCTCCCGCGATACCTCCGGGGCGGCGCTCGCCATCGATGCGGCGACCCGCGCCAATCTGGAACTCACCCGCACCCTCTCAGGCGAGCGGGCGGGGAGCCTGCTCGCCACCATCGACTGCACGGTGACGCCGGGCGGCGCCCGGCTGCTCGCCGAGCGGCTCGCCGGCCCCCTCACCCATCCGGGCCAAATCCGCGAGCGGCAGGATTCCGTCACGACTCTCGTCGAGAACAACGATCTGCGCGACCGTCTGCGGCGCATCCTCAAGCGCTCGCCCGATCTGGCCAGGGCGCTCTCGCGCCTCAGCCTCGGACGCGGCGGCCCGCGGGATCTGGCCTGCGTCCGTGACGGCCTGTTCGCGGCACGTGAGTTGGGCCTCGAATTGGCGATCGCACCCAATCTGCCGAAGGAGCTATCCGGGGCCGCGCAGGTGCTCCAGGGCCTTCGCACGGATGTGGCGGACCGCCTTGCGGCCTCCCTGGCGGACGAATTGCCGTTGCTCAAGCGCGATGGCGGTTTCATCCGTACGGGCTTCGATCCGGGTCTCGAAGAGCTGCGCGAGCTGCAGCAGGATTCGCGCCGCTTCATCGCCGCCCTCCAGGCGCGCTACGCCAATGAGACCGGCTGCCGGTCCTTGCGCGTCAAGCACAATCACATGATCGGCTACTTCGTGGAGGTGCCGCAGAATGTGGGCGAGGACCTGCTGAAGGAACCGTGGAAGGACACCTTCGTCCACCGCCAGACCATGGCGGGCGCCATGCGTTTCTCGACCATGGAACTCGGCGAGCTCGAATCGAAGATCGCGTCCGCGGCCGACCGGGCGCTGAAGATCGAACTCGCGCTTTTCGACGAGATGGTGCAGGCGCTTCTCGATCTCGCCGGCGACGTGGCGGCTGCCGCCGAAGCGACCGCCGTCATCGACGTGACCGCGGCCCTTGCGGATCTCGCCATGCGGCTCGATTGGACCAGGCCCGTCGTCGATACCGGCCTTGCCTTCACCATCAAGGGCGGCCGCCACCCTGTTGTCGAGGCGGCCCTTAAGCGCGAGGGCACTCCGTTCATCGCCAACGACTCGGACCTCTCGGGCAAGGATGCGGGCCACATCCTGCTGATCACCGGCCCGAACATGGGCGGCAAGTCCACCTATCTGCGCCAGAACGCGCTGATCGTGGTGCTCGCGCAGATGGGGTCCTACGTTCCGGCGAAAGAGGCCCATATCGGCATCGTCGACCGGCTCTTCTCCCGCGTCGGTGCTGCCGACGATCTGGCGCGCGGCCGTTCGACGTTCATGGTCGAGATGGTGGAGACCGCCGCCATCCTCAACCAGGCAACCGCCCGCTCGCTGGTCATCCTCGACGAGATCGGCCGCGGCACCGCCACCTTCGACGGTCTCTCCATCGCCTGGGCGGCCATCGAGCACCTGCACGAGACAAACCGCTGTCGCGCCCTGTTCGCGACCCATTTCCATGAGCTGACGGCACTTGCCGAGCGCATGCCACGGATCTCCAACGCGACTCTGAAGGTCACCGAGTGGCATGGCGAGGTGGTGTTCCTGCATGAGGTGGTGCCTGGCGCCGCCGATCGCTCCTACGGCCTGCAGGTTGCGCGACTTGCCGGCCTGCCGGCACCTGTCGTCGACCGGGCGAAGACCATCCTGAGCGAGTTGGAAAAATCGGATCGCGAAGCGCCGAAGCGGGCGCTCCTGGACGACCTGCCCCTCTTTGCCGTTCCCGTTCGTGCCGAGCCCGCACCGGCTCCGAAGCATGATGCCTTGCGGGACGCGCTCGATGCTCTGGATCCGGACGCCATGACGCCGAGAGAGGCGCTCGATGCGCTCTACCGGCTCAAGGCCCAGAAATAGAGCGAAGCGTCAGGACACTTGGGAGCTACGCTCGCGAGGGGCTGCGCCGAAAGGGACGAAGGTCACCGTCCGGGCGTCATCAGGCTCGCGGGACTGCCCGGCCATGACATAGCCCAAGGCCTCGCGGACGCCACGTTCCGTATAGGGCTTTGCGATGACGCCCCAGGCTCCGGCAAAATCCTCAGGAATGCGCTTGGTGTTCGCCGTCATGAACAGCACGGTGACCTGATGCTGGGCTGCGAGATGGCGCGCCACGTCGACGCCGGTCGGCCCGTCGGCCAGATGAATATCGACGAAGGCGAGATCCGGCTTGAGTTCCTGGCCGAGGGAGAGAGCGTCCCGGGACGAGGCTGCCATTCCGACGACGTCGTGGCCCAGATCCTGCAGCAGGCTTTCGAGTTCGAGCGCGATCAGGATCTCATCCTCGACGATGAGGATGCGCAACGGCTTCTCGCTACTCAAACTGGGTCTCCTCCGCATCGACGGGCATCACGATCTCAGCGCGTGTACCTGGCTTCCTGTCGTGCCAAGTCAACCGCCCCTTCAACTGATGGACCAACATCGTGATCAAGGTTTTTCCAAAACTTCCTTCAGGCGGGGGTGAATGATCGAGCCCCACCCCGTCGTCCTCGACGGCAATTTTCAGGCCGTTTTCGGCCCGTCCAATCTCAATTGTCAATTGCCCCTGGCGCCCATTCGGGAAAGCATGCTTAACGGCGTTGCCGATGACCTCGTTCAGCAGAAGAGCAAGCGCCGCCGCCTTGGAGGCCGGAACGCCGAGAGGCTGGATATTGAGGTTGAGATCGACCTGCCCGTCGGGCAAGGCCATGACCAATTCCCCGGCGAGTTCCGCAGTGAATTCTTTCAGGTTGAGACGGCTCACATCGCCTGCCGTGTAGAGAAGCCGGTGTGCTGCCGAGAGCGCGCTGACCCGTTCGGCGGTCTCATGCAGGACCTTTCGCGCCTCCGGGTTCTGAAGGCGGCGCGCCTTCAGGAGAACCAGGGAGGCCGTCATCTGGAGGCTGTTCTTCGCCCGGTGCTCGACCTCGTGGAGAAGCGCCGTCTTCTGTTCAAGCGCTGTCTGGAGGTCCTGGGTCCGGCGCTCGATCTGCTCCTCCAGGAACTGCTTCGTCTCGATAAGGTCCCGGTCGACCTGCTTCTTCGCGCTGACATCGTTCAGCAGCACGGTGACCGACCGGAGATGGCCAGCCTCGTCATGGACCGGCGAGAGAGCCAAAGAACTCCAGAACGAGGATCCGTCCTTCCGACAGCTCAAGAACTCGGTCTCGAAAGCTTCCCCACGGTGCAAGGCGGCATCGACAACGTCCAGGGAAGCCATCTCCGCGCCAGGGACCTGAAGGAACTGCCAGCTTTGGCCGAGCACCTCGTCAGGGGAATAGCCGGTCAGATCGAAAAAGGCCTCGTTGGCGAAAATGACAGGGGCTCGCACCCGGTTCGGATCGACCATCAAGATGGGCATGGGCAAGGATCGGAAGGCGGCCCTGAAGCGAGCCTCCGCGAGGTCTGACGTTCGTTGCGAAGGAGACACGTGGGTTTCGGCCAGCATTACGATCTCTGGACGCCACTCGAGATCTCATGGACCAACCGTGCTTGCTCGATTGAGAAGAGAATTCGCCCCATGCCAGGTACTGCCCCGTCGATGATAGAACCCTTGTGCTCGCGCGAGTTTTTTCGAGATGCCGCGCGCGACACAGTGGAACTCAACGCGACGATGGCGGGAGGGTTCCGCTATCGGCTTGCCAAGTCGCACCACCCCTGCGGAATAGACATAGCAACACTATCGCGTTTCAAATGACCGCGCTAACATCGAATCTCTGCGGGAGGTTCAACCGGATGGTCATGCGCGTTTCCACTGTTGCGTTCGAAGGGATCGAGGCGCGTGCTGTCGATGTGCAAGTGCAGATTTCACCCGGGGCGGTCGCCTTCATGATCGTTGGCCTGCCCGACAAGGCGGTGGCGGAATCCCGCGAGCGCGTCCGCTCTGCCCTGATCGCCTCAGGCCTTGCCCTGCCGGCGAAACGCATCACGGTCAACCTCGCTCCCGCCGATCTGCCGAAGGAGGGCAGCCGACTGTCACATGCGAGAGTGTGGGCAAACAGCAAAGCTTTGGAAAGTCAAGGTTATTGGTCCAATTGCCTTGCCCATACATCGGGACCTCACCTCTGCGACCCACACGGCACATTGTTGCTCCCACACCGCTATTTCTGAGACCTATCGGATCAGAACTCTACGTTACATAGAAACGCAAGCATGTGTGAACCAGTGAGGTTTATGCAAAGTGCACTGAAATCTAACCAGAGGGAATTCTCGCCACATGCCTTAGAGCGCGTTGACATTCAGGCTTTCGACGGACTCGCAAATCTGATTCAAGCTCCTTTTGGGCGCGGAGGCTTGGGTGAGCGGAGTTCGTCTGATGTTGAAAGATCACCAGTGGGATCGGATGGAGCCGCATTTGCCGGGCAAACGCAT
>NZ_VOSK01000199.1 GCF_009296175.1 Microvirga tunisiensis
ATGGGACATGTCGGCCGGCCTTCCGTGGGATGGACCAGTCCGTCACCGAGCGCGTGCGCGCCTTCCTCGCCCGACGGCATAAGGTGCATGGGCGCGGCAACCGACAGTTCACCTTCGATGTGATCCATGGTGAACGCGGTGTGCTGGCTCTGGAGCGCTTGCCCCGAACTGCCCCGCCGTGGGCCTTGCGATGAAGCCAGTCGGAGAGCCGGATGCGGTAGCGCCGCACGTCCGGTTCGATGAGCGGGGATGGGAAACGGGGCGTTGCCGCATGGCCCAAGCTACCGCGCCCATCCTCGACTCTACCAGGGCTGGCCTTATCCAGATTTTCGTTTTGGCGGCTTACACGGACCTCCATTTGGTCCGCTGTACGTTGATTTTGATCCTGACCAAGGCTCACGACACCAGAGTTGCGGGGGCAGGGACGCTCGCGCTCAAGTCTCAAGCATTCACGTGCCTTGGCGGGTCATCAAAATGGGGTCGCGCAGTGACTGTCCCCAAACACCCGTAACCTATACAAGCATGATAGCCGTCCCGTTCGTCGCCCACAGTGTGCTATCGTTCCCATTCCAGACGTGGCGAGGCTCCCTGGCATGTCGCCCGATTTGGGTCCTGCTCCTTACCGATCGGCTTTTGCCGAAGTGAACGGCATCAAGCTCCATTATCTGGACTGGGGCGGTGACGGACCCCCGCTCGTTCTGGTTCATGGAATCGGCGACAATCCGCACGTCTTCCAGGATCTCGCAACCTTTCTGCACGACGATTTCCGTATCATCGCCTATGCCCGGCGCGGTCACGGACGGTCGGATGCCCCGCCCGGGCCTTATGATGGTCCGACGCTGACCGAAGACCTTCTCCAGCTTTTGAGCACGCTCGGCATTCAGCAGGCGCATCTGCTGGGGTGGTCCATGGGCGGCAACGAGATCACCGCATTGGCAGCCCGCTATCCGGATCGTGCCGGAAAGCTCGTTTATCTGGAAGCGGCCTATGACTGGTCCACGCCCATGTTCTTCAAGGCCTTCGGCGACATTCTCGCGGTAAACTGCCCCGCAGCGGACGACCTGCGGTCGCTCGATGCATTTCGGGCGTGGTACCGCGCAGCGTGGCTGGGCGACATCCCGTGGACAGAGGGGCTTGAGGCCTATCTGCGCGAGCTCGCCCGGCCCGATGCGGACGGCAAGCTCCATCCGGTGCCGGACGAAAAGGCCTTCGCCGCATCGTTGGCCGCGCTCGGCACGTGGTGGCGCAATTACACGCAGGTGCAGGCGCCGGCCTTGGCGATCTACGCCAGCACGTTCTTTCCCCTTGAGCACAGCGATGCCGCGCTCGCCCAGAAGCTCCGAACCTTCGAGCAGGAGGTGATGGTGCCGTTCCGGCAGGCGAGCATGGAACGCATTCGACGGGAGTTGCCGAGCCCGACGGTGCTGGAACTCGCTGACTGGACGCACATGTCCATCGGTGTCGAGCGGCCGGACGAGCTTGCCGCCGCAGTGCGTGATTTCCTGCGCCGGCAGGTACCGAGCTGAGTCATGGCGCGAAGGCAGGCACACGGAGCATGGTAGGCTGCGCCGTCGAACTTTGACCTCCGCGTCCGGTCAGCTCGAGCGGCGCACACGACGATTGAACCATTCCTTCAGAGCAATCCATTTCCGGGTGCTCCAGATCGTGAAGTTCGCCGTTGGTCGGCGTAGGACTGGGACATCATACGCCAGCAGAAGCAGCCCGAGTGGAATCATCCAGACCCCAAGAATGGGAACCACTGGCGCGAGAAGACCACCCAGCACGAACAGCACACCGAGCGGGAGCCGGACCCACCGGGCATCCGGATGACGCAAGTTGCGAACCTGTCGCGCCACGCCTCCCGGCACCTCGTTCTCAAGGTGCAGGAAAGCCTCCCTGAGCTTGGCTTTGCTGCTCTTTCTCATTCGAAGCTCCGAGCTTATCTGTTCTCTTATTGGTTGGGTGAACGTGACCAAAAACGATAATGCTGGCCTTGAGCGGCAGTTCGCACCTGTCGAGTAGATTGTTGGGCAGTGCCTCAGGACAGCAGGATGGAGACTACGAGGTAGAGTGTGAGGCGGGTTGATCGCTGTCCGGCAGGAACAGGATCATTTCAACCCAAACAGCAATTGGCGATCCTGATCGACCCGTTACAGATCCCAGCCCGCCGATTGCTTGCCCCACGAACCCTCATGCCCGCTGTTAAGCCTGCCGAACGCCTTGAGAGGAGCAGGCTCCTTGCTGAGTTTTGATCACAACAGGATCTTCGATCAAAAACGGTCGGGTCCCATTGAGCGGCTGCAGACGAGAAGGCGTTGGGCCGGCTGACGGCCCGAACCTGCTGGCTGTCCTTTGGATTCCCACAGGATAGATCGTCAACTCGCCCGAAGGGGCGATGCAAAGGCGCAGAAAATTCTTGTAATGCGGGCTCCTGAGGGCGCTCGAAGCATCGTCCCTGTGGTGGCGGAACACGTTCAACGAGAGGGTCAGGTAAAGCGCCAAGACCAGTGGCCCGACTATGTAACCTGCCACGGCGGTCGCCAGTGCTGCCAGTGGAGGCTGCCACGGGAGCCACTCCGGTCTGAACTCCACCAACCCAGTTCGCAGCATTGCCACGATCGCCCCTCCAAGCAGCACGGCAGCGGCAATATGGGAGAAGGCGTGGACCAGCCCGGCTGTCCAGCGGTACCACAGCTTGGAGGTGTCGGTGAAAAACACCACGCCCGTTGCCACCGCGACCACCCAAAACAGCGAGAATGGCTCCCAGGACAACCGCTGAACCACCTGGAGCAAAAGTTCGGTCGCCGAGTTCACCTGGGTGTCAGGCGTGATCAGGGCCGATGCGGTGACGGCATAGGCTGGCGCCGTCGCAAAGCCGAATGACCAGTTGCGGATTGGGAACAGAAGCAGGTTCGTCCAAGCAAGCCACCATGAGTAGCGGCGGGACGGGAACTTCTTCCGGCAGAGGAACGGGGCTTCTCCTTCGTCGCCTTCCAGCACTGTATCGTCGTGCCCGTGCGTCAGGTGGAGAAAGGCGCCACCGCCTCCCGCGACGATCTTCTGCACACCCCTTTCATTCTCATGGCGGGAGTAATGGTGATAGTCGCCCGCCAAGAAGAGCTTGATCCTGTCACCGAAGAGAGCCTCAAGCTCGCGAATGGAGCGGTAGGCATACTCGTCCGGATAGACCTTCTCGTTAATCCAGTTGGGCTCCGCGTGGCACAGGATGACGCTCTCCTCGGGGCCAATCTGCTTCTCAAGCCGTTCGAAGAAGGCGTGCTGGGGCCCATCGATGTCATTGCCGAGCTGAAGATCCGTGCCGATCAACCACCAGCCTTTCGGGAGCTTGAGGGCGAAGTAGCTCCGCTGCTGTGGAGCCTCCCAGCCGGCAAAGCTGCCCCGAGAGCAGAAGAGGCGGGTGAACGAGACTAGACTGTCGTACCAGTCATGGTTGCCCGGCACGGCGAAAACATGCGGGCTCGATCGCAGCCACCCGGTGCCTTGCTTGGGGAAGGCATGCTCAAAGGGCAGAATAAGGCGGGTCTCGTAAGCCTCCAAGCTGGCAGCCGGATAGACTTCATCGCCCCCAAAGATCAGGATGCTCCCGCGCTCCGTCTGAGCCCCACTGGTGCGATCATCACGCGCCTCGCCGGGAGAGAGCGTGAGTTTGTCCTGGGCGGCATGATAGGCCACCGTGTAGATGGCATCCCAGCCGTCGCCGGTGTCACTGATGTAGTCAAGCCAGAACGGTGCTGGCTGGCCGCTGTAGTCGTAGGGGCCGAAAGGGGCGCTGCCCTGTACTCCACTTTGGCTGCCGTCATCACGGGTGATCCCCTCGACCAGACGCGGGTCGGCATGTCGGCCAAAGATGGTTGCGATCGCCACCTGCTGGCTGGTTCGGAGAAGCTGGAGTGGAGCATACCAGCAGACACTTGGTTTAGCTTTCTTGGGGCGCACGGAATTAGAGCAACGCTGCGAATGTCGGGATCCCGGATACTATGGTTCAGCCGTCGGATTGTTCCCGGGTGCCACTGCTGGGGCAGCGGATCCGCGACGTGTGGCAAAGTCTGGAAGAAGGGGCGGTGTATGAGTTCACGGACAAGGCCCGCGGCGAGATCCTGAGGCTCGCACCGACTGGTTGAGGCGGATAGCGCAAGGGCTCTGTCAGACCCGACACGACGCAGAAAGTGAAGCCTCGGCAGGCTCGGGCTGCACACCACCGGCACGCATCCGGACGTCCTGAACATAACCTTCAGCAAACTCAGATTGAGACCGAAAAGCCCCGGCTTTTCGGCCGGGGCTTCGAGAGCGTCTGCTCCGCTCGTCGTTACTGGTTGCGGTTGCCCACGAGCGCGAGGAGGAACTGGAACATGTTGATGAAGTCCAGGTAGAGCGTCAGGGCGCCCAGCACGGAGGCCTTGCTGGCAGCCTCGGAGTCGAGATTGCCGTACAGGTACATCTCCTTCAGCTTCTGGGTATCGTAGGCCGTCAGGCCCGCGAAGATCAGAACGCCGATCACGGAGATGCCGAACTGCAGCATGCTCGACGCGACGAAGATGTTCACGATCGAAGCCAGGATCAGGCCGACGAGGCCCATGATCAGGAACGAGCCCATGCCCGACAGGCTGCGGCGGGTGGTGTAGCCCCACAGCGACAGCGCGCCGAAGGATGCGGCCGTGATGAAGAACACCTGCACGACGCTCGCGCCGGTGTAGCGGATGAGAAGCGTCGAGAGCGAGGCACCCATCACCGCCGCGAAGGCGAAGAAGGTGCCGCGGGCCGCAGCCGCCGACATCCGGTCCATGCGGAACGAGAAGAAGAAGATGAAGGCCAGAGGCGCCAGCGCCACGACCCACATCAGGGGCGTGCCGTACAGGATCCGACCGAACTCAGTCAGGCCGACGCCGCCCATGCGGGCAACGGCCATCGACGGATCGCTGGTCACGGCCAGCATGTTCACGCCGAGTGCGACCAGGGCCGAGATGGCAAGGCCCAGGATCATGTTGTTGTAGACGCCGAGCATGAAGGCGCGCAGGCCCTGGTCGACCTGAGCCTCCGTCCGGGCAAAGCCGGTGCCATAGGCGGTTTGGTTTTGCTCATACGGTTGCATCAAACTCTCCGGAAACGGTTGTCTGTCCTGACGAAGATACTTGATCAGACTGACCTGTCGTTCAAGGTCGATACCACCTCCGACCTGCTGGAGCTGCGTTGTGAGAGCAGCGCTCAGCGGAAAGAGGTGTAACAATGCGCCCATATTTCCGAGACTGGGAGTCCACAATGCCTGAGCATCAAGTTGGGTTGCCACAGGAACCTGCCTTCCCAAGTTGCGTTCCCTGATGAGGCCAGCTTGGCAATAGTTTAGAATAGCTGTGCTGAGCCTCCTCAACGGGAGACACAT
Organism: Microvirga tunisiensis; assembly: GCF_009296175.1. Lineage (GTDB taxonomy): Bacteria > Pseudomonadota > Alphaproteobacteria > Rhizobiales > Beijerinckiaceae > Microvirga > Microvirga tunisiensis. The sequence continues at coordinate 5,399 of NZ_VOSK01000199.1, forward strand.
CCATGAGCAAATTCACGGCACTGATGGGCTTTATCTTCCTGGCTGTTTCGGCCGCGTGAGCCCAGACCCCGCCCGCTACGCCCAGTGCTCCTCCGGCGGGCGGTGCTGGAGCAGCCGGTGGCGGAATCATGGACTACTGGTGGGTGATCCTGCTGATCATCATCGTCATCGCAGCCATCTGGTACTTCTCGCGGCGCGGCAGGAGCGTGTAGCCGGCGTCCCTCCAGGAACGGCGACATGGCATCAGGCGTTGATCAGCAGCCGTTTTGATGCTCATGACTGCCCCGTCGACGGGACCCCCGCCTGCAGGCCGGAGTCTTTTTGAGATGGACTGATCTCCACAACCGGGCGACTTCTTCCTGCTCAGCATAGCTTGGCAGAGACGGGTCCCGTGCCGCCGCGATGATCCCCCAAGCGGCACCGGTCTGGTGAAGGTGCCTCTGCAAATGACGCAACATACGTCTACTTTCATGCCGAAGCCTTGGTGCGGCCTCAATGTACTCGTCCAGGCGGAAAAGGCCGTGCATACACCGCAACTGTCGGTGAAGTGAACATGCTGCCGGGCCAGCTTGCGCTCGTTGCCGCAGCCGTGTTCTCCGGCGCGGCCCTTTACATCACCGTGGCCGAGCAGCCCGCTCGACTGCGACTGGACGACCGCTCTCTGTTGACCGAGTGGAAGCCAGCCTACAAGCACGGCACGGCCATGCAGGCTCCCCTGGCCATCGTGGGTTTCCTGCTCGGGCTCGCGGCATGGTGGCAGGCCGGACATGTCGGATGGCTTCTCGGGGCGCTGCTCATGATTGCAAACTGGCCTGTCACGCTCTTCGCTATCATGCCGACCAATAATCGCCTCATGGCAACGGAGCCTGCCGAGGCTGGTGCCGAGAGCCGGGCGATGATCAAGCGGTGGGGCTCGCTTCACGCGGTACGGACCGCACTTGGCGTTGTGGCCTGCTTTGCCTTCCTCTGGGCATCTCTTTCCTGAGCAGCCCGCCCGGCACTGACCTCGTTCCTGACGGAGGCACAGTCCGGCAGCTGTCTCTGCGACGAATGCGAGTACGGCAACGGGTGTGCCACCCAACACATCCGAACCCAGCGCTCCGCCGTATCTTGGGAGGGGTGCAATTAAGCGCCTTGCATGTCCTCGGCGGCAACGAGGGCCATCAAGCGATGGGGGTTACCATGGTCACGAGCAATTCATCAGCGTCACCTAAAGGCAGGCTGACGGCACCGGAGTGGGCTGCCATTGTCAGCTCTCTTGCCTTTGTCGCGATCTGGCTCGGAGTCTCGTTTGCCTGAGCCGCGGTTCTGCGGGAATCTGGCTGGCGGTGCTGCCCCGTTGCCGACACCGATGCAATGGTGGGGCTGCCAGACAGGGAGGCGGCGATGACCCCAGAGATCCGCCCCGCCACACCCGCCGATGCGGAGGTATGCGGACGCATTATCTTCGAGGCCTTTAAGGGCATCGCGGACCAGCATGGCTTCCCATGGGATTTCCCGTCAGTGGAGGCGGGAATGCAGCTTGCGACGACCTTCATCGCGGCGCCCTCCATCTACGGGGTGGTGGCTGAGCTGGACGGGCGGGTGGTCGGCAGCAACTTCATGGCCGAGGGCGATCCGATCCGCGGCATCGGGCCGATCACCGTTGATCCGACCTTACAAGGAAGCGGGGTCGGGCGGCGGCTGATGGAGGCCGCACTCGCCCGAGCAGGCGACGCTCTGGGCGTGCGGCTCGTCCAGGATGCGTTCAATACCCGTTCGCTGTCGCTCTACGCCGCGCTGGGCTTCGACGTGCGGGAGCCTCTCCTGCTGATGCGCGGCACGCCCCGCAGCGGACCCGATCTGGGCTATGCCGTCCGGCCGATGACCGCCGCGGACGTGGACGCATGCGGGGCGCTCTGCACGGCCGTACATGGCGTCGAGCGCACCCACGAACTCCAAGAGGCGCTGCGGCTGTTCGCCCCGTTCGTGGTCGAGCGGGAGGGCCGCATCACGGGTTATCTCTCGGCGGCAACGTTCTGGCTGATGAACCATGGCGTGGCCGAGACCGAGCTGGACATGCGGGCTCTCCTGGCCGGCGCGGGCGCCATGAGCCCGGAGCCGCTCTCCATGCTCCTGCCGACGCGGCAGGCAAATCTCTTCCGCTGGTGCCTGCATCAGGAGTTGAGGGCCGTCAAGCCGATGACGCTCATGACGATGGGCCACTACCAGGAACCGAGAGGCTGCTACCTCCCCTCCGTTCTCTACTAAGGCGTCATGACAGGGGTTACGGAGAAGCCTTTGCAGCATCGGAACCCCCGCCGCGTTTGGTAGCAGGGCCGTCATCGGCACCCTTGGCGGGCTGATCGGTCTCGGTGGCGCCGAATTCCGGCTACCGCTTCTCATCGGCCTGTTCCGCTTCGCTGTCCTCGAGGCCGTGATCCTGAACAAGGCCACGAGCCTCGTGGTAGCCGCCGCACGTCCGTTCCGGGCTGGAACCGTACCCTTCGTACTCATCGCGTCCCACTGGCCCGTCGTCCTCAACCTCCTGGCCGGGAGCCTCCTGGGGGCCTGGGTGAGGCCGGGTGGGCGACCCGCCTGAAATCCGAGACCCTCGACAAGGTGATCGCGGTTCTCCTGGTAGCCATCGCGGGGGTGCTGGTGTTCGGCCACGACGCGAGCGCCGGCCAGCCCCTGCTGGTTGGGTCGGCGCAACTCGTCATCGGCATCGTCGCCTCCCTGCTCGGCGTGGCCGGGGGCGAGCTCCTGATCCCGACTCTGGTGCTGCTGTTCGGGGCCGACATCAAGCTGGCAGGGAGCCTGTCTCTCGCCGTGAGCCTGCCGACCATGCTCGTCGGCTTCACCCGCTACAGCCGGGACCGGAGCTTTTCGGTTCTCGGCCGCAACCGCGCCTTCCTGCTCGTCATGGCAGTTGGATCGATTGTCGGTGCGTTCATCGGCGGCCTCCTGCTCGGCGTCGTTCCCGATGCCGTCCTGCTTCCGGCCCTGGCAGTCATCCTGCTGGTTTCAGCCGTGAAGGTCTGGCGGCACGGCTGAAGTCATAAGGGGACGATCGGACCATTGCGGTCCGCTTTCTCACCCGTGCGTGATCCATATCCTCACGCGAGGGTCACTGTCAGCCGCTGCGGTTGCTCAGGCGGCGAGCGCCCGGATGCGCTCCTCCACGGCCGCGAGCTGCCGGACGTAGGGCGCGCGCCGCTCCCGGCGGCGTTCGTCTAGCCTGCGGATCACGCTCTGCTTGAGCCACTCGTCCGCATCGCTGTCCCTGATGAGCGCGACCTCGCTTTCATGCACGACGTCGATGCCGGCCAGGGCAGCCAGGATGGATTGCAGCAGGGGCTGGAGGTCCGGCGGATAGACACGGGGAGTGTTCCCGATCGCTGAACGAGAAGGCTGTCCAGAGGTGATGGGCATGGTCTTCCTCCGATGAAATCCGGCTCTTGCCGTGTTCTGCCCGCCAAGTGGGAGGAGCCGCGACGAGCCGCAACCCCCGCCAAAGGAGGTAGTGTTGGAGCCCGTGGCCTGAAGCCTGTCAGGCGGCGCGCGATGGCGCCGCCTCGGAAGGCATGCCGTCCTGGATCACGCCCCGGAGGTCCTCGCGCAGCTCAGGGGTGTCCTGGTGTCCATGCACCGCCACCGCGTGCTGCACGGCGGCTTCCAGCAGCTCGGCCTCGGTGTCGGCGATGATGGTGATCGAGCAGTTAATCTCGCTCGGAAAGGCACGGCAGTCGATGAATTTGCGTCCCATGGCATCCTCCATGATTGCAGCAACCCCGCCTGTCAGGCACCCGTGATTCTAGGATCTGGACCACCGTGCCGCAACGGCGTTCCCCTCGTGGAGCAAGGAGCTGCTTCCCTGCCGCCGTGTCTTGGGAACCAGGAAGATTGGAGTTGGGTTACGGGGCTAGGAGCGGCACCGGGCTGCTTGCCGGGAACGGGCGGCCCTTCATGGCTGGAGGAGGCGGTGCTTCAACGTGTGGGACGATGGTGTCTTGCCGCGGGACTGCTCCTCGCCCTGGCGGCCTGCGATCATGGCGATGTCCCCGCCCTGAGGGAACGGGCACAGCAGGCCTGGAGCGAGGTGCAGACCCAATACAGCCAACGGGCCGACCACGTGCCGCCGCTGGTCGAAGCCGTACGCAAAAAGGCGCCGGCCGAGCGCGAGGTGCTCGACGAGGTCATGGCCGCCCATGAGGAGGTGGTGGCCATCCGGAACGCGGATGGGTTCCTGTCCGAGCCGGAGCGCTTCCGGCACTACGAGGAGGCGCAGCAGCGCCTCTCGAATGCCCTGGAGAAGCTGTACGCGACCATCAAGCGCTATCCCGAGCTCACAGGTGACACGGCCTTGCAGAACCGCCTGCACGAATTCCAGCGTCAGGAAGATCGGCTGGTGGTGGCCCGCAGCGATCTCATCAGCGCGGTTCGCACCCACAATGAGGAATTGCGCGGGTTCCCGGGCGGCTGGGTTGCTGCAGTCCTTAACCCGAAGGCAAAAGCCCTGACGACCTTTGCGCAGGTCGAGATGGAGCAACCACCGGTCCCGGCGCGGCCGTAGACCGGTTGCGCCGCCTGGGAGCGATAAGTCCAAGAGGAGAGCGGTTCATGCGGTACGCCATCTTATCGGCAATTCTTACCTCTACGATCATGACTGTTTCGGCTCACGCCCAGGTGCCAGAGGAGGTGGAGTCCTGCCGACTGGCCGGCTTGGTTGCCCTGAAGGAGCGGTCCCCGGCGATCAAGGACCTGACCTTCGACATCGATGGCCTGGCAATCTCGAAGGCGAACACCAAGGTCGAAGACACCCCCGTGAAAATGGGGATCATGGGTGACGCCTATCTGCAGCGCGAGAAGACCGACAAGCCGAACCGCTTCGTCTGCCTGATCGGCGAGAAGGGCAAGGTCCTGCTGACCTTCTTCACCGAGCAGTAGGCAGGACCTCGATCAGGGGGCTTGATTGACGACCCGACAGCCCACTGCGGACGACTGCCCGTTGTGGATCACCTTTGTCGCTATGCGGCCACGATGAGGGGTGTAGACTCCCCCAGCCAGGCTGGAAGACCGGCCCGACGAGGTGGCGGTTCCGCAGGGTCAAGCCCGACGGCGCCGGGGCACCAGCGCCGTCGATGCTGCTGCGCGCGAGGGATCAGCAGCGGGCTAACGGAGCAAGGGGCGAGCCGCGCGCACGCATTTGGACACAGGATCACACAGCTGAGACAGACCCATGATCTCCGGTACGGGCCCAACCTCGTCATCTCCTCGAAGGTTGGTGACAGCTCTCTTCGACAGTCGCACCGCTGCCGAGAACTCCATCGAGCGTCTGGTCAATGCGGGCGTTCCCCACGACCGCATTGGCTTGATGCCGGGCGATGAGAGCGAGGCCTCTGATGAGGCCGGTGCATCCTCCCGGCCAGAGCCGCGTGGCTTCTGGGGCTCTCTCGGGGACTGGCTCCTGCCCGACGAGGACCGGCACGTCTATACGGAGGGCCTGAGCCGGGGAGGGTACCTGATCTCGGTCACCACCGGCGATGAACACTATGCCCGCGTGATGGCGATCCTGGACAGTGAGGACGCCATCGACATTGACGAGCAGGCTGAGAGCTGGCGCGCGGAGGGGTGGGCAGGCTGGTCCGGCGCGGCGGCTGGCACGTCAACGGAGGTGGGCCCCGCCACCTCCGCCTCACCGGTTGTCGCCAGCGTCCGCGCGGAGGACCTCGATGCCGAGGCGGTCGCCAGCCTCCGTAGAACAGGCGTGGCCGGTGCCGAAACCGGTCTGTCGGAGCGCGGCGAGCAAGTCCTTCCAGTCGTGGAAGAGAGGCTGCGGATCGGCATGCGTGATGTCAGTCACGGGCACGTTCGGGTCCGGTCCTATGTGGTGGAAACCCCGGCCGACGAGCAGGTGAGCCTGCGCAAAGAGCGGATTGCCATTGAGCACCGCCCGGCCGACCGCGCCCTGAGCGATGCCGATCAGGCATTCCAGGAACGGGCAATCGAGGTTGAGGGGCGGAGCGAGGAGGCGGTGGTCTCCAAGGAGGCCGGGCAGCGCACAGAAACCGTGTTCGACACTGTTCGTGAAACCGAGATTGAGGTCGAGGACGAGCGCGGCAACACAATCAGCGGTACCGGCGCCACTGACCGAACCTGACCCTCCGCATTCATGGACCCGGGACGGCATCGCTCCGGGTCCAATTCCTTCTGCTCCGCTGAAACCACTCACCGTGCTGGCCGTTCCCCTCCCCAACGTATGATAGCCCAGGCGAGTGCGGACCTGCCTGGGTGACTGAACAGAAACAGCCGGAGGGACGCAGATGATGGCCCAAGCTCCAGACACCGTGCGCCGACGGCAGGGGGACGATCATCCGCCGGACTTCGCCGCCGTCATGATGGCTCGCGCCATGGCGGAGATGTTTCAGGATGAACCGAACTGCCCGATACCTGAGCCGCTAGCAGCCATCCTGCGGCAGATGGAGCGCTGGGAAGATGAGCAAGCACACCGTGCAGGCCGAGCGGAAACCCTCGGCAACCAAGAACCTAAGCGTTAGGAACTAACTTAGACCAACTCTGTTCGACGGCACGCAAAAACCACCAGAGACCCTCCTGTCGTGCTCCACGTCGACGATGAGCCATCGGTGCGGGTCGTGTACTTCACTGTGTCAGGACGGCCGCAACCAGCGCGAAGCACGCGGCTGCGAAAACCCAGGTGAACGAGGCGGGGTAGGGGCGGTACTCGCCTTCGGGGACTACGCCACTCATCCGCTCGTTGCCGCGTTAATCACCTGGAAACCATGCCACCGCACCTTATCG
>NZ_VOSK01000019.1 GCF_009296175.1 Microvirga tunisiensis
GAACAAGAGCATCCGGGAGTGGACCGAGCTGCTGGCCGGCGACGAGGTGCTGGCCACGGCCATCCTCGACCGCCTGCTGCACCGAGCGCATGTTCTCAACATCAAGGGGCGCAGCTATCGCCTGCGGGATCTGGAGGAGGCTCTCCAGCGGGCTCACGCTTGAGCCGTCGTAAAACTGGATGTCGCCTTATCTCGTAAATCTCGGTGTCGCTTGACAGACATCACCAGTGCGGCGATGCGGCCGTCGTCACCGCGGTCCCATAGGCGCTTGCCTGGCTCGCGCGACTGATGGGACAATCATCCAACGATTTGGACATCGGGCGTTACTCACAATGGCCTTCGGACCGCCAGGCAGTCGGTGTCCGGCCCGACCAGCGCCGGAACGCGCGGGTGAAGGCGCTCGCTTCCGAATAGCCCAGCGCCGCCGCAATCTCGCCCAGCGGCACCGTGGTGTGCTGCAACAACTGGCGTGCAATCTCGAACCGGACCTCGTTGGTGATCCCGCGGTAGCCCAGGCCACCATCCTTCAGGCGGCGGCTCAGGGTACGACGGTGCATGGCAAGCCGTTCAGCGGTGTCATCGGCCGAGCAGCGATGGCTCGTCAGCCGCGTGCGCATCAGCCGCCGGACATCGTCCGAGAACTCGCATCCCGGACGACCCTTCATCTGGCTGATCCGCTCCTCCAGCAGAGCCCGCATCATCGGATCGGCCCCGGCAACCCGCCGCTCCAGATCGCGGGCCGGGAAGACGATGCTGGCGCTTTCCCGGTTGAACCGGACCGGAGCCCGGAAATGGTGCCGATACGGCGCCTGATCCGCTGGCGCGGCGCGGGGCAGCAGAACCTCGCCCGGCCGCCAGTCCGATCCGCACAAGGTCCGCAGGATGTTCACTGTCACGCCCACGGCGGCGTCGAGGATCTGCTCCACGTTCCTGCTCTCCACCTGATATGTCGCGAAGGTGAGCAGGGCCGTGCCGTCACGACTGGTCAGCGACGGCACCACCGCCCGGTCCTGGACACTCAGGTTCGAGACGAGGGCGCGCACGGCATCGCCGATGGTGTGCGAGTGCCGCATCAGGCGGCCGACCAGGCCCAGCGACAGGGTGCTCGCCCGCCGGCCGACCAGCAGTCCGAAATGCGCGCAGCCCGAGCGCGCCACGCACAGGGTGTACAGCCGGCCCACGACCGCAAACGGGATCACACTCATCTCGTCGTCGAACAGGCGCGGATCGAGCCCTGCGGCCCGGATGACCGGATCGGGATCGACGCCGAGTTCGCACAGGGTCGGTACGATTCCCTTGGAGACGCCGAGGTGGATGTAGCCTGGGGCAAGCGTTCGCTCGCTTGCTGCCGGGACAGTGTGGAACTCCTGGCCTGGTGGCCGGCTGTCACCCGCTGTCAGACATTCGGTGCCATCAACCTGCTTCATGGGAACCTCCTAGGCATTCCGATCAAGTGTCGCCTCGATCTCGCCCGCGAGATCCCGCACCAACTCCCGGTACTCGGCGCAGCGCTCCTCCCGCACCGGGGTGTCGGAGCGCTCCCACCGCGCGAGCGCCGCCTCCGCCTCGGGCAGGTCGGCGCACAGCAGCAGGAACTCCTCGTCCCATCGGGCCAGCTCCTCGATGGCGTGCCCGCGATCCGGGAAGTGGGCGATGGCGGCAAGCAGGCGTCGATCCATGACAGGGCCCCACCTTGGTGCCGGAGACGGCGCGGCGCGCCGTCCCGCAAAAGCCAGCATCCTCCTTTGCCGTGGGAATCGGGAGTAGTTTACGCCGATAAGGGTGCCCTTCGGCAGCCTGGGGAAGGGGTCGGCCCATGCACGGCGACAGGGGCCTCACTGTCGGTGGGCCGCCGAATGCGCAGTCGCCGCCCTCGGCTGCGGACGTGCGCGCCCAGCTCGACATCCTCCTCGCCAGCCCCGCATTCGATGTGCCCGCGCGGGCCCGCAGGTTCCTGAGTTACGTCGTCGAGGAGACGCTGGCCGGCCGCGGCGACCGCATCAAGGCCTACGCGGTCGGGATGGAGGTATTCGGGCGGGACAAGAACTTCGACGCCCAGAACGACCCGGCCGTGCGCATCGAAGCCGGGCGGATCCGGCGCGCGCTGACGCACTATTATCTGGCCGCCGGCCTGTCCGACCCGATCATCATCGACATTCCCAAGGGCGCCTACGTCCCGCACTTCGCCTGGCGGACCGAGCCGGTCACGGACGGTCCCGCCGCAACCGGTCCGCCGCCCGAGACCCCCGCCGCATCCCTGCCGCCCATGCCGAGAAAGCGCATCATGTGGCTGGGCGCAGGCCTTGCCGCCCTTGCCACTGTCGTCCTGCTTGTCATGGTGTTCCTGATCCCGTCTCGGGACGCTCCGGTTCCAACCGCCCAGGCACCGATGCCGGGAGGGCCGACGCTGGTCGTCATGCCCTTCGCCGACCTGGGCGGGAGTCCGGAAACGAAGATCTACGCCCAGGGCCTCACCGAGGAGGTCCTGAGCCAGCTCGCCCGCTTCAAGGAATTGTCGGTGCTCGGGCGCGAGACGTCGAGAAGCATCCCGCCCGACGCCGACGCCGCCCGGATCCGCCGTGATCTCGGGGTGCGGTACGTGCTGGAGGGGAGCGTCCGGACCGCCGAGCACCAGTTGCGCGTGACGGGCCGCCTCCTCGATGCCGAGACGGGCGCCGTGCTGTGGTCGCAGGCCTACGACGAGGACCTGCGCGTCCGCGGCTTCTTCGCGATCCAGGACGATGTGGCGCAGAAGGTCGCGACCGCCATCGGCCAGCCCTACGGCATTATCGCCCGGTCGGACGAGAGGCGCACCCAGGCCGGAGCGCCCGAGGACCTAGAGGCCTATGCCTGCACACTGCGGTTCTACGGCTACCGCGCCGCGCTGGGTCCGGCCAGCCACGCTGCCATCCGGACGTGTCTCGAACGGGCGGTTGACCGCTATCCGAGCTATGCCACCGCCTGGGCGATGCTCTCGATGCTCTACCTCGATGAGGACCGCTTCGGCTTCAACCCACGCCTCGGTTCGCCGACGGCAACGCAGCGTTCCATCGAGGCCGCCCGGCTCGCCAACCGCCTCGACCCGGAGAACGTCCGCGGGTTGCAGGCGCTGATGGGGGCGCTCTTCTTCACGGAGCAGCCGGTGGAGGCGCTCAGGGTCGGCGAGCGGGCCGTGGCGCTCAACCCGAACGACACCGAGCTGCTCGCGGATTTCGGAGCCCGCGTGGGCCAGGCCGGCGACCACAGGCGCGGCATGGCCCTCATGGAGCAGGCCCTGGTCCGCAATCCAGGCCATTCGGGCTATTACAACGGGGTACTGGCGCAGCTTGCCTACCTGGAGCGCGACTACGAGCGTGCCCAGCTTCTGATGAGACAGGTCAGCCTGGAGAAGTTCCCGCTCTACCATTTCGTGTCGGCCATCATCTACGCCCAGCTCGGAATGAAGTCCGAAGCCGCCGAGGCGCGGGACCGTTTTCTCCAGGCGCGTCCCGCGATCTTCGAGCAGTGGGATCGGGAGATGGCCAAGCGCAACTTCCGGCCCGAGGACGCTACCCTCCTGGCCGAGGGGGCCCGCAAGGCCGGCTTCCCGGTGGCGGACACGACGGCGGCCGAAACGGCCCTCCGGACGGCCGCTCCCCAACGCTGAACACAGCCCTCACCTACACAGAGACTACCGTAAACTACAGGCGGTCAGCGTCCTTGCTTGCTAGCGTCAGTCCAGTGCTCGTGCCGTTGTCGCGACCGGGGGTGGCCGTGGCCATACCCTGCTCGAGCGGAAGCCGTGAACCGAAAGGACATGTTCCGATGCTGACGAAACGCGATCTGCTTTGCTCGGCCGCGCTGGCCGCGCTCGCCGCCACGATGGTGACGTCCATCCCGGCCATAGCGCAGGACAAGGCCGAATGGCCCAACCTCCTGGAGGCCAAGGACATCGCCGAGGAAGGATTCGTCTACGGCCTGCCGCTCGTGATGAACTATGCGGTCATGCACGAGTTCGCCGTCGACCCGAAGTCCGGCCAATTCAAGGCACCGTTCAATCGGATCGACAACATGCACCATGTCGCCACCCCGGCGGACACGGCCATCGTCACGCCGAACAGCGACACGCCATACTCCATCCTGTGGCTGGATCTGCGGGCGGAGCCGATGGTCATCTCGGTGCCGACGATCGCAAGGGACCGCTACTACTCGGTCCAGCTCATCGACGGCAACACCTACAATTTCGGCTACATCGGCACGCGCGCCACGGGAACCGAGGCGGGCGAGTATCTGGTGGTCGGCCCCGACTGGAAAGGCGCAACGCCCTCCGGCATCAAGAAGGTCTTCCGATCGACCACCCCCTTCGTGTTCGCCAACTTCCGGACTCAGCTCTTCACCCCTGGCGACATGCCGAGCGTCGAGACAATCCAGGCCGGCTACAAGGCGCAGCCTCTGTCGGCCTTCCTCAAGCAGCCCGCCCCGCCCGCCGCGCCGACGATCGAGTTTCTTCCTGCCACCACGGCCGGGATCAAGGACAACTTCTTCCAGTATCTCGACGCGGCCCTGCAATTCGTCCCCGAGACGCCACGGGACAAGGCGATCCGCGCCAAACTTGCGAGGATCGGCATCGGGCCAGACAGGACCTTCGACTTCAAGGATCTGTCGCTTGAACACAAAGCCGAAATCCTGGTGGGCATGAAGCAGGGCAACGACAAGGTCGAGAAGTGGCTGGCCAACGGCAACAAGGTCATCAACGGCTGGAGCGTCGGCTCCTTCCTTGGCGATGAGGCCTTCTACAACGGCGACTGGCTGAAGCGGGCCGGAGCGGCCAGGGCCGGCATCTACGGCAACGATGCCGTGGAAGCCATGTATCCCTTTACCCGCACGACTGCGACAGGCGAGACACTCGACGCCGGCAACCACGACTACACGATCACCTTTCCCGCCGGGCAACTCCCGCCGGTGAACTCGTTCTGGTCGGTGACGATGTACGACGGCAAGAGCCAGCTCCTGGTCAGGAACCCGATCGACCGCTACCTCATCAACTCGCCGATGCTGCCCGGCATGAAGAAGAACGAGGATGGCTCGCTCACCCTCTACATCCAGAAAGACAGCCCCGGTGCGGACAAGGAGGCCAACTGGCTGCCTGCACCCAACGGCACGATCTACCTCGTGATGCGCCTGTACTGGCCGAAGGTCGAGGCGCCTTCGATCCTGCCGGCTGGCGAAGGGACGTGGCAGCCGCCCGGTGTCGTGGCGCAGTAATTATCCCCCCAATCCGTGACGCGTGGCGCCGGATGCGGCGTCCGCGGCTTGAACTGCCGTGAAGGATCAAACGCCATGAAACGCTCCCTGAAACTGGCCGGCCCTGCGGCGATCGCCGCACGCAGGGCGAGACTGCTTTGCGCCACTGCCGCCGTGGTCCTGATGGGCTTGGGCACGGCTTCCGCACAGACCTACAAGATGACGACGCCTGTCGCGCCGGGCGTCGCCGTGCCGGACAGGATCGAATCCTCGATCGGGGCGCTGAAGCTCGATTACGGCTACCCGTCGGACGAGACCGTCGACAAGATCTACGACAACCTGGACCGCTCGCGTGCGCTCCAGGCCTACCTGCTGGCGATTCCGATCGTCAATCAGGCCGGCATGCGCGACTCCCTGCGCAAGTTCGGACCGGACAACCAGACCAACGTGATCTGGGAAAGTCTGATGGATTCCAAGACCGTCGCGCTGACGGGCAACGACAACACGATCTACAACTTCATGTGGGTCGACACGAGCAAGGGGCCGGTGGTGGCCGAAATTCCGCCCAAGGTGCTCGGGACGGTCGACGACTTCTGGTACAAGTGGGTGGGCGACATCGGCTTCACCGGGGCCGACAAGGGTCAGGGTGGCAAGTACCTCCTGTTGCCGCCCGGGTTCGAGGGCGACATCCCAGGCGGCTATCACGTCTTGCGGCCGAGCACCTTCGGCAGCTACCTCGTCTTTCGCTCCTTCCTCGTGGACGGCTCAACCCAACCTGCGGTCGATGCGGCCAAGAAGGACCTGAGGATCTATCCCTTGGCCGAGGCCGCCAACCCGCCGCCGATGAAGTTCGTCAATGCCTCCGGCATTCCCTCGAACTTCGTCGCACCGGGCGACTACTCGTTCTGGAGCCTGTTGAACCAGGTCATCCAGGAAGAGCCGGCGGGTGGTTCCGATCCCACGACCTTGGGGCTGTTCGCCTCGATCGGCATCGTCAAGGGCCAGCCCTTCAATCCCGATGAGCGGATGAAGAGGATCCTCACCGACGCCGCCAACATCGGTGCCGTGACGGCCCGGACGATCGCCTTCAAGGTTCGCGCGAAGGACGCTTATTTCTATCCGGACAGTGCATGGCGCCTGCCGTTTTTGGGCGGCTACAAGTTCGAGTCAGCGCCTGGTGTCAGCAACCTGGACGGAGCCGTCTTCTTCTACTACTTCGCGATTGCCGTGACGCCGGCGATGGAGGAGAAGATGGTCGGCCAGGGTTCGCAATATCCCTGGTCGGTTCAGGATGCGAAGGGCAATCCCCTCGATGGCGGCAAGACCTACAAGCTGCGCCTGCCGCCCAATGTCCCGGTCAAGGATTTCTGGTCGGTCATCGTCTACGACAACCAGACCCGTTCGATGGTGCAAACCGACCAGCAAGCTCCAAGCGTCAGCAGCCAGAGCAAGGGCGTCAAGACCAATGCGGATGGTTCGGTGGATGTCTACTTCGGACCCAAGGCCCCGGCAGGAATGGAGAACAACTGGGTGCAGACGATCGCGGGCAAGGGCTGGTTCACGCTCCTTCGCCTCTATGGTCCGCTGGAACCGTGGTTCGACAAGACCTGGAAACCGGGCGAGATCGAACTCGTCAGGTAGCCGGCGTGGCAGCGATCGAGTTGCTGCATAGCTAGAACCAGGCCGTCGCTTGACCCTTCCGTTTGGGCAGCCGTCAGCATGTGCGTTAAAGGGTCAGAGTGTAACATTGGGCGGACCAAATGAAGGTCCGCCCGTCGTGCCTTTGCAGAAGTTCCGCGTACTTCCGGAACGTGCCAATTCCCGACCTCCTCAACATTCGGTGCGCTGAGTGAACGGCAGCGTTTTTGGCTTGACCGGGAACCGCAACAGGCGCATCTGGCTTTTCCATCCGCAGCCTGCTTCGGCAGACCGCGGACCCACAGGAACCCTGAACCCCATGCCAAGCGACAGTCCCAGTCGATTGACCACGCCGTTGCCGGCCCGCGCGGACGCCTGATCGCTTGATCGGCTCACCCGCCGCCGGCCTGCGACGGCTGGTCGGAACCGAGGTGAGCCCATGACCCTCCTGAACCTGTTCCCGCTCCGCGCCAACGCGCGCTCGGAGCAAGTAACCTCCGACGATCGCGGCGTGACGCTGATGCTCGTCCTCCTTCTCGGGCTGGTGTTCGCGCCGATCATCGGTCTGCATATCGCCGCCGTTGCCTTCGGCCCTGAAGCCGCAGCGCCCCCGCCGGAGAACCTCGCCCATCACGCGACGCCGCCGAAGCCCACGCGCGGCTAGTTGATCCTGCCTGAGGACTGCCCGATGATGAACTTCCATGGCCTGCGCCAGGGCCGTTTCGTACGCCTGGCGCAGGACAGCACGACGCTTCCTGCCCCGTCCGACGTGCTCTGGATCGACCTCTTGGATCCCACGCACGAGGAGGAGAAGGCGGTCGAGGCGCTGCTCGGGCTTCAGGTGCCGACTCGGCAGGAGATGGCCGAGATCGAGGAGTCCGCCCGTCTGTATCAGGAGCATGATGCCTTGGTCATGACGGCCGTGATCATCAACGGCGTCGCCGAGGGCCGGCCCTCCCGCACCCAGGTTACCTTCGTCCTGACAAAGACCCACCTGGTCTCGGTGCGCTATGCCGACCCGGTGCCCTTCCGCACGTTCATGGCCAAAAGCCAGCGCCAGCCCGAGGCCCACACCACCAGCGACAGCCTTCTGGCCTCGCTCCTGGAGAGCATCGTCGAGCGGGCCGCCGACGTGCTGGAGATGGTGGCCGCCGACCTGAACGAGGTCTCGACCCGGCTGTTCGTCGAGGACCGCAGCCCGAAGCGCCGCAAGGTCAAGCGGGTGGAGGACGAACTCCAGGCCCTTATTCGGCGGCTCGGGCGCAAGAACATGACGGTGGCCATCCTGCGCGAGAGCCTGCTGTCGCTGTCGCGGCTCATTCCCTATGTCCGCCAGGGCGCCGAAGAATGGCTCACCAACGGCAGCCCGGCGCGGCTGAAGCAGGTCGAGCGGGACCTGCGCTCGCTCTCGGCCTATGAGGGACAGCTCTCGTCCGAGATCGTGTACCTGCATGATGCGACGCTCGGGCTGATCAACCTCGACCAGAACCGCATCATCAAGGTGTTCTCGATTGCCGCCGTGCTGTTCCTGCCCCCGACGCTGGTCGGCACGATCTACGGCATGAACTTCGAGTTCATGCCGGAACTGCGCTGGGACTACGGCTATGTCGTCGCCCTGGTGCTCATGGTGCTGTCGGCGGTGGTGCCCTACCACTGGTTCAAGTGGCGCGGCTGGCTCTAGCGGCCATCACTGCCAAAGGATTGCCAGGCGGGCTGCCATGCCCTGGCCCGCCAATCCACCGCTTCGGCTCGGGCCGTCAGGCAGATCGCCTTGACCCTGAAGCGCAGCGCGATCCCCGCCAAGCGCCGTGCAGGCTCCGGACGCCCCGCTGTGGCGAGGATCTCCGCCAAGCCAAACAGACGCTCGGCCGCGCTCTCCTGTGCCACCGCCTGCCGTTTCAGGGAGCGGCGGTGCTGCCACAAGGCATAACGAAGCCGTCGTGTTGCCATGTCCGTCTCCGCCGCCAACGCGCAGCCCGGGATCGCCGGGCCTGCCGAATGCCCTAGTTTCAAGGTGTAGGACGTCCTGCCTGAACGGGAGCTTAGGATGATCGGCATCGCGCATGCCCTGGGCTCCCTGCTGCTGGCAGCAGGACTGGTGTTTCTGGGGGCATGGAGCGCTCATGCCGAGACCGAGGTCGATCTGGCGCTGGTGCTGGCCGTCGACGTCTCCCTGTCGATGGAGCCGGACGAGCAGGAACTCCAGCGGCAGGGTTTCGTCGACGCCTTCCATTCCCCTGAAGTGCACGAGGCCATCGGCAGAGGCATGCTGGGCCGCATTGCCGTGACGTACGTCGAGTGGGCGGGAGCCGGGTACCAGCAGGTCGTCGTGCCCTGGACCGTGATCGAGCACCCGGCCGACAGCCATGCCTTTGCGGCGCGTCTGGCCCAGACATCCCTCCATCGTTTCGGCTACACGTCCATCTCAGGCGCCATCGACTTCAGCCTCAAGCAGCTCCGGGAGAGCGGGGTCACACCCGTGCGGCAGGTGATCGACATCTCCGGGGATGGTGCCAACAATCAAGGCCGGGTGGTGACGGAGGCCCGGGACGAGGCGGTGGCGCAAGGGGTGACCATCAACGGGCTGCCGCTGATGCTCAAGCGGCCCGATGGCATGTGGGACATCGACGACCTCGACCTCTACTTCCGCGACTGCGTGATCGGCGGATCGGGGGCCTTCATGATCCCGGTGCGGGAGAAGCAATCCCGGTGCGGGAGAAGCACAGATTGCTCAGGCCGTCCGGACTAAGGTCGTCCGCGAGATCGCCGCGAAGCCTCAGGCCCGGTCCTTGGTCCAGCCGGCCCAGGCGGAGGAACGGGCCAACTGCCTGGCCGGGGAAATTCGGCGCCAGCAGCGGTCAGAGAACTGATTGCCTCGCTTGGACGCCGAAGCGCCGGAAGTGCTCCGCCCCTGCAAGCCTTGGCCCTCCTGGCCCACTCACGGGCGCAGCGTCCGCATCAGGTCGTGGATGTGCCCGACCAGGGTGGCCGCGTGATAGGGCTTGGGCATAAACTGCCCGTGATCTGGGATCTCGTCGGGATGCGGGCGGGCGTAGCCGGAGGAGATCAGCAGCAGCACGTGCGGCCAACGCCGATGGACCTGCTCGGCGAGTTCCATACCGTCCATCGAGCCGGGCATGTCCACATCCGTGAAGAGCACCTGCACCTCGTCGGAGCGCGCCTCCAGCACCGCCAAGGCCACATCGGCGTTCGCCGCCTCCAGCACCTGGAAGCCCGCCTCCTCTAGCTCGTCGGCGGCCGTCATTCGCACCAACGGTTCGTCCTCGACCAGAAGGACAACGGGAGGATCCACGATTGCATCCTGTCCCATGTCACGTCACCGGTGGCTGCGGGTCATGGATGGCCTTCTCGGCCTGGACCAGCACGTCGAGGCCACGCCAGGGCTTCGGCATGAAGGTGACGCACTCCGGCAGGTCATCGGACGCTGCGCCGGGATCGCCCGACGTGAGCACGACCCGCACCGTCGGCCAGAGCGTGCACGCTGCCCTGGCAAGCTGGACCCCGTCCATCTCTCCCGGGAGGCGCACATCGGCGAACATCATCGCCACCTCGCCCCCACGCTCCTGAAGACAGTCCAGAGCCGCTTCCGCGCTTTCGACCTCGACCACGTCCAGCGGGGTTTCCTCCAGCAAGGCGCCCGCGAGCGCCCGGACATCGGGATCATCCTCGACGATCAGTGCGAGGTGCGGCTCAGGATGGAGTGTGTTCATGGTCGGTCTCCCTGATTTCCATATGGCGCAGGATGGCGACGAGCGGGTCCGGCACCGGCGCGTCGAGCACGTCCCGGTAAACCTCGGCGAACGCACGGGCGATCATGAAGGTGGCAACATCCGGATGAAGGTCGTTGACATGGGGCAGGCGCACGTCGCCTGAGGCGTCGTGGGACATCGGCACTCTCCTTGGGTACTGGTCTGGCGTGCCCGTCGCGGCGACTCGCCCCGCCTTGGGCTAACATACGTTAACGAAGGGAACCGCTGATCCGGCGGCGGGTTTCACCGTGACGGTAAAATAACCATACGCCGTAAGCTATTTCGATAAATCCAGAAATATCGCTTGACGCATGATCCAGACACGCTCATTTTATTTCCATGAACGTCGAACAAGCAGCCAAGCAGCTCGAAGCGCTCGGGCACGTCAGCCGGCTCCAGGTCTACCGCACCCTGGTGCGCGCAGGGGAAGCGGGCTTGGCCGTCGGGCAGATCCAGGAACGCCTCGGCATTCCAGGATCGACACTCTCTCACCACCTCCAGCGGCTCCTGCTGACCGGACTGGTGACGCAGGAGCGGCAGGCCACGACCCTGATCTGCCGGGCCAGCTACCCGGCGATGAACGGCCTCATCGGCTTCCTGGCCGACGAGTGTTGCGCCGACGCCGGATGCTCGACCCAGGCGGAGAACGCCGCCTGATAATTTTTTGCCCGGTATTTCTATTATACCGGAAATATGAAAAGGAGAGACAGATGCCAGGCTTCCTTCCCTTCATCCTCCGCCTCGCTCGCGCGGCCAAGAACCGCCGGCAGGTTGTCGCCCTCGGCGAGCTGGACGACCACCTCCTGCGCGACATCGGCCTCCAGCGGACGGACGTCCTGGCCGCCCTGGCCCAGCCCCGCTACCGCGATCCCTCGCGGGTGCTGAAGGTCCTCTGCTGCCACGGACGCGTCTTCATCGAGCGCGTGCGTGACGGCTTCGCCCCCAAGCCCGCCTCCTGCTGCTGATCCCCACAAGGAGACCTTCCATGACCTCGCCCGAAAACCTTCCCGTTGCTGTCATTGGTGCAGGCCCGGTGGGCCTCGCCGCCGCTGCCCACCTGATCCAGCGCGGGCTGCCCGTAACGGTCTACGAGGCGGGCGAAACCGTCGCTGCCAACGTACGCGACTGGGGCCACGTCCGCCTGTTCTCGCCGTGGGAGTACAACACCGACATGGCAGCCCGCGCACTGCTCCAGTCCCATGGCTGGCAGGAGCCGCCCGGGAAGGCCATGCCGACGGGATCGGACCTGTACGAGGCCTACCTCAAGCCGCTCGCCGAGACGCCCGAAATGGCGGCGGTGATCGAGACGGGCGCCGCCGTGAAGGCGATTACCCGGCTGGGCGCCGACAAGGTGCTCAGCAAGGGCCGTGAGACCAAGCCGTTCATGCTCGCCGTCTCCAATGGCAACGGCTCCATCCGGCGCGACCTGGCGCGGGCCGTGATCGACGCCTCCGGAACGTGGACGGCTCCGAATCCCCTAGGTGCGGGCGGCATCCTCGCCGAGGGCGAGGCGGAGAACGCGAGCCACATCGCCTACGGCATCCCGGATGTGCTCGGACGCGACCGCGCCGCGTACGAGGGCAGGACGACCCTCGTCGTCGGTACCGGACATTCGGCCGCGAATGTCCTCCTCGACCTTGTGAAGCTCGCGGAGCGCGATCCCGCGACGACCATCGTGTGGGTGACCCGCGGGGCCAACCTGATGCGGGTCTACGGCGGCGGACGCGCCGACCAGCTCCCAGCCCGGGGCGAGCTCGGCTCCAGGCTCAAGGCCCTCGTCGGCAGCGGGCGCGTCACCCTAGTGGCCGGCTTCTCGGTGACCCGTATCCGCGCCGTCGGCGACCAGGTCGTCCTCGAGGGCGAGACCGCGGACGGCGTCCGGGAGGTCGGTCCCGTCGACCGGATCGTCGTCACGACCGGACAGCGCCCGGACCTGAACCTCACGCGGGAACTGCGCCTCGACCTCGATCCGTGGCTGGAGAGCGCGAAGGCCCTCGGTCCCCTGATCGACCCGAACCTGCACTCCTGCGGATCCGTCCCGCCGCACGGCCACCGCGAGCTCGCCCACCCCGAGCCGGGCTTCTACACGGTCGGCATCAAGTCATACGGCCGCGCCCCGACCTTCCTCATGCTCACAGGGTACGAGCAGGTGCGCTCGGTCGTGGCAGCCATTGCCGGCGATCTTGCGGCAGCGGACGACATCCATCTCGTGCTGCCTGAGACGGGCGTGTGCTCGACCAACCTTGCCCCGGTCGCAGCGGCATCGTCCGGCTGCTGCGGCGGTCCCGCTCCCGTGGACGTTGACGCGTGCTGCGTCGCGGACGCGAATGCCAAGGCCGACGGCAAGTCCGGCTGCGGATGCAGCTCCGCGAATGCACCGGAAAAAGTTGCGGATCCTGTGCGCTGCTGCTGAGATCAGTCAGTGTCGAATCCGTCGAGTGTGGTCATCACCACCCTCGGGATCACCCAGATCCTCGCTTGGGGATGTTCCTTCTACCTGCCCGCCGTGCTCGCCCGTCCGATCGCCGATGACACCGGATGGTCTCTCGGCTGGGTCGTCGGCGGACTGTCCGTCGGCCTGCTCGCAGCCGGGCTGGTCGCGCCCCGGGTCGGGCGCACCATCGATGCGAAGGGTGGGCGTCCGGTTCTCGTCGCCAGCTCGATCCTTCTCGGGTCAGGCCTCGCCACCCTGGCCCTGGCCCACAGCCTGCCCGTCTACCTGATGGCCTGGCTGCTCATGGGCGTCGGTATGGGAGCCGGCCTCTACGATGCCGCCTTCGCCACGCTGGGCCGGCTATACGGGAAGGATGCGCGACGCGCGATCACCACCCTGACCTTGTGGGGTGGCTTTGCCAGCACGGTCTGCTGGCCCTTGAGCGCCTGGCTTGTGGAGCACTTCGGCTGGCGCGGCGCCTGCGCGACCTACGCCGCGATCCAGATCCTCGTCTCGCTGCCGCTGCACGCCTTCGTCCTGCCCGGCGTCAGTACGGTCAGGCCGGATGCCAAGCCGTCGGGGAACCCCATTGAAGCCCCTGCCCCGCAAACGTTGACGGGCGCCAAACGCAACCGGGCATTCCTGCTGCTGGCCACCGTTCTGACCCTTGGGGCGGTCACCGCCTCCATGATCGGGGTGCATCTCCTGACTCTCCTGCAAGCCCGTGGATTGGACCTCGCGGCAGCCGTTGCCCTGGGAGCATTGGTCGGTCCCTCACAGGTGGGTGCCCGGGTCGTGGAGATGGCCTTCGGCCGGTACTACCACCCGATCTGGACCATGGTGGCCTCGGTGGCGCTCGTCGCAGGAGGAGTGGTCCTGCTCGTCGTCGGCTTCCCGATCCTTGCCCTGGCGCTGGCGTTCTATGGCGCCGGGAACGGCATCGGCTCCATTGCGAAAGGCACTCTCCCTCTCGCCCTGTTCGGACCCTTCGGGTACGCATCGCTCATGGGACGGCTGGCGATGCCCAGCCTGCTTGCTCAGGCCTTGTCCCCCTTCCTAGGGGCAATCCTGATCGAATGGAGCGGTCCCGCTGCCGCGTTGGGCCTGCTGGCCGGACTGGCCTGCCTGAACATCGGCCTCGTCGGCTTGCTGTGGCTGACATCGCGGCCGTTCGGGCCGACGTGATGCTGTCGAGGAAGCGTCAATCCGGACGGGTGGTGATCACCGCCAGCGTCACTGAACAGAGTGCGACGAGCATCACGACCGCATTCACCGCATGCG
This sequence comes from Microvirga tunisiensis, assembly GCF_009296175.1. Taxonomy (GTDB): domain Bacteria; phylum Pseudomonadota; class Alphaproteobacteria; order Rhizobiales; family Beijerinckiaceae; genus Microvirga; species Microvirga tunisiensis. Next base: position 14,347 of record NZ_VOSK01000019.1, read on the forward strand.
AGTACTCCCACTCCCGGCGCAATCCGCTCCAGTTGTCCGGCATGGCCGTCCAGTTGGCGGTCGCCTGATTGGCCGGGAACGTCCACGTGAAAAAGATCGCGAAAAAGACGACGAAGCACAGGGCAGCAGTCACGGCGAAGGAGAAGGCCAGGCGCTGCTGACGCAGCTTGATCGCCAGCACGGCGTTCATGATGAGCGCAGTCAGGTCAACGATGCCCAACCAAGCCCAGCCGGCATAGACGCCCTGAACGGTCTGATAGACATCCCGTGAAAGATCGATCTTGTTCGGCAGCTCAAACAGATGCGCTCCGGCCGGGACCAGGGCAAGAGCTGTGAACACGACGGCAAGGAACTGGATCACACGTAAGCTCAAGCAATGCCTCCGCTTACCATAACTGAGTGGAATGTCCGCATCGGGTCCAGCCTGTGTGAAAACGCAAACTACACTCGCCACAGCGAACTATTTGTACAAGTCCGCACCTCGACATCGGAGATTCCACGGTCAAACAGGCCTTGCGAGACATAAAATTACTCAAAGGAGCAACCCGTCAGCGTTTTCACACAGGCTCGGTCAAACTGAGCCGTCGGGCGTGGCCTTATGAAAGTCGGCTTACCCTATGACTACGGAAGTTCGGCTTTCGTCCGCCTCGTGCCAAGAAGCGACGCTAGAGATCGATCGCCATTGCGGGGCTGCTGTCAGCGCGGCTACTAGGATAAAGCGGCAGAGGGAAGGCTACTATCGGCAGAAGGATTTCCACGAACGTGGAAAGATCATGCATCCGTCCATGAGCCGTTCTACTCTGGAATACTTGCAACGAGATATATCACGGATCACGGCTGAGCCTTCTCACCAAAGTCCTCCAGCACCGCCGAGAGGGCCTCCGGCTGCACCTTCACCGATCCCGCAAAAGGATGGTTCATGGCGATGATCACAAGCAGCCCGGAGACGATCAGGAAGCACAGGATCCCCGTCATCATCGCATGAACGCGCAGGTTCTCGGTGCCAAAGAAAAGCGTGAAGCCAATCGTCAGGACGGCGCCGCCGAAGAGCACGAACCAGAGCACCCCAGGGACTGCGCCGGAGGCCAGGACGAGCCTAGTGCGGCGGGCTTCGGTCAGGCCGTCAAGCTGGCGGAGAGCCTCGGCCAAAATGGCCGTTCCGCGGCCGTCGCTGGGGGTGAACGTCAGCAGGGCTGCGTAGGCGGCGTCCAGCCCGCGCGTCACCGCGTGGCTTGACCCGTTCTGCTCCATGGCAGGCCAGTCCTCGGCGATGGCTGCTCTCACGTAGCGGGTTAACCCGTCGCGGAGGGCAGCACCGGAATCACCCCCGATGCCCTCCGCCAGGCGGTAGAGGGTCGCTGCGGCGCCGGCTTCCTGGGCAGCCGCGTGCTCCGCCTCGCTGAACTTTTCCCAGACGATGATGACGGCGAAGGCCAGCAGCACGGCATAGAGCACACCGACGGTCGCAAACGTGAAGCCGGCCACCTCGTTGTTGATCCGCAGGCGGTCCGAGCTGACGTGCCGACGAACGAAGGCGGGGGCGGCCATTGCGATGAGCGTTGCCCCGCCGACGAGAAGGACGCCAGACAGCCATAGTGGCAGGATGGTCAGGAGTGCCATGTGTCGACCCGCTCCGGTCCAGTCCCATATGACGGATGGGAGCAACTGTGCGCAAGCAGCAACGGCCTTGCTGCGGGAGGCCATTGACGGCTATGCAGGAGTACCACCAAGCCGAACCGCTCTTCCAGCCCAACTCCAGCCACACTGGCGATAAACGCCTATGCCTGAACAACCGCTCAGGGTCAGGTAGTGAAATTTGTTCACTGCCAGGAACGTCCGCTGTTCCTTGCTGGAGCAGACCCTCGGCTTACTTCCGAGAAGTGCCAAAAGCAGCCCTTTGCCTTTTCTGGCATGGCCTGCCGCGAAGACAGACACATCCTGGAGTTCTCCTTTCAGCCGACCTTGGTCGGCCTGACGGCCTGGTATTCCCAGCTTGTCGCAACCTTCCTGCTCACCCTGCTCATCACACTCGCCGTCTGGCGCCGCCGGCGGACCTTGCTGAATCAGGTCGAGGCCGAGGTCGTTCGTGCGGATCTCGCACGACATGTCTCCCCCGATGTGGCCGAGGCGCCCACCAGGCATGGCGAGACGGCATTACGACTTCCGATTTCTCGGATTGATTCTCAAGATAGGCAGCATAGGCGGCGGGTGTCGTTCTGTCAGACGCAAGAAAGCGCTCGCGAGCCCACTGATGATGGAGCGGTATAAGCTCACCGCCGAACCGACCGAGCGTCACCATGTCCGCCGAAACAGCCTAGGGGATCAGAATCTTTCCGGTTGTTTCTGTTGTCATAGCGTCAATTCCTCGACCGCGCGTCCCGGTAACGGAGTGCATTGACGATGGCAGTGAATGCAGGTGTCGGCTGGCGACGGCTCGGATAATACAAATGATAGCCCGAGAAGGGCTTGCAATAGTCTTCGAGCAGGGCCTTCAGCCGGCCTTTGTCCAAGTCATCCTTGATCCGGCTTTCCGGGACATAGGCCAGACCGTGCCCAGCGAGCGCCGCTGTGACGATCATACCGACGCTGTTGAACATGAGTTGGCCCTCGACGCGAACGTTCAGCTCCCTGCCGTTCTTCTCAAACTCCCAGGCATACAGGCCGCCATAAGTCGGCAGGCGGAGGTTGATGCAGTTATGGCTGGTCAGGTCCTGAGGGGTCTGCGGCGCTCCATGGGTTTCCAGATAGCTCGGAGCGCCCGCGACGATCATGCGCATATCCGGTCCAATAGGGACGGCAATCATATCCTTGGCGATGACCTCTCCGATCCGGACCCCGGCATCGTACTGTTCCGCGACGATGTCGGTGAGGCCGTAATCGATGACGATCTCGACCTTGATGTCGGGAAACTTCGGAAGGAACTTGTCCAGAGCAGGCCAGAGAACATCCTCTGCGGCATGCTGATCGGCGGTGATCCTGACCGTCCCGGAGGGTTTTTCCTTCAGGCCACTCAGGGCGGCTATCCCGGCATTGATCCCGTCGAAATGGGGCCCGACCGATTGCAGCAGAAGTTCCCCGGCCTCGGTCGGCGAAACGCCTCGCGTGTTCCTGGTCAGCAGACGGATGCCAAGACGCTCTTCCAAACCCCTCAAGGTCTGGCTGAGCGCCGACTGTGACACACCGATCTTGGCGGCCGCGCGGGTGAAGCTGCGCTCACGCGCCACGATCAGAAAGGCCGAGATGTCCTGGATGTTGTCACGCGCCACGGTATTAGCCCTGCTTATAACCTTACGCGTCCAATAGCAGCTAATCGTGGAACTAACCACATTCTATATTCGCTTCATCAGATCACGGAAGGAACTGTCATGAAGAAGCGTACACTCGGCACTGGCCTCGAAGTCTCCGCTATCGGCTTGGGCTGCATGGGTCTCACCTTCGGCTACGGGCCTGCAACCGACACCTCGGAGGCCGTCGCTCTCATCCGCGCCGCCTACGACAAGGGCATCACATTCTTCGACTCCGCGGAAGCCTACGGCGCTGCCAACGAAGAGATGGTCGGCGAAGCCGTCCAGCCGTTCCGCGACCAGGTTGTCATTGCCACTAAATTTGGCTTCAGGAACGGCAGCCCGAAGGACGGCCTCGACAGTAGTCCGGCCCGCATCCGTCTCGTGGCAGAGGAATCCCTGAAGCGCCTCCGCACGGACGTCATCGATCTGTTCTATCAGCATCGTGTCGACCCTGCCGTGCCGATTGAGGATGTTGCCGGAACCGTCAAGGACCTGATCGCCGAAGGCAAGGTCAAGCACTTCGGCATGTCGGAAGCGGGCGTCGAGATGATCAGCCGCGCCCATGCCGTCCAACCTGTGACTGCCCTCCAAAGCGAATACTCGCTTTGGACCCGTGAGCCTGAAGAGGCGATCATTCCGCTTCTGGAAAAGCTGGGCATTGGCTTCGTGCCGTTCTCGCCACTCGGCAAAGGCTTCCTGACGGGCGCGATCAATGACGGCACGTCCTTCGCCGAGGGCGACATCCGCAACACGCTTCCGCGCTTCGAGGCCGACGCCCGTACCGCCAACCAGGCCCTGGTTAACGTGATCGGTGAGATTGCCGACGGTCGCAAGGCTACCCGCGCCCAGGTCGCCATCGCATGGCTCCTGGCCCAGAAGCCATGGATTGTCCCGATCCCCGGCACCACGAAGCTCCATCGTCTGGAGGAGAATGCCGGAGCCGACGGCGTCGCGCTGACAGCCGACGACCTGTCCAAGATCAAGGAAGCCCTGTCCGGGATCGAGGTCGTGGGCTCACGCTATAACGCCGCCCAGCAGGCGACGATCAACCGTTAATCGCTTCACGCTCCATCTAACCCGGACCTCGAAACCGCGCGCCGCACAGTGGCTGGCGCGCGGTAACGGCTCCGCACGCCATCAAGGAAGACCACCATGGAAATGCAATCACTGAAGGGTCGCGTCGCCCTCGTCACCGGAGGAAGCACCGGACTTGGGTTCGGTGCGGCGAAGAAGCTGATCGAGGAGGGTGCGTTCGTCTACATCACGGGTCGTCGGCAGGCGGAACTGGACCGCGCTATTGGCGAACTCGGTTCAGCCGCTACCGCGATCCAGGCCGATGCCAGCAGCAAGGCGGACATGTTGCGGGTTGCCGCGGCCATCAAGTCGGCGCACGGCCAGCTCGATATCCTGTTCGCCAACGCGGGCGGCGGTCATGCAACCCCGCTGGAAGAACTGACCGAAGAACAGATCGACCGCGAACTGAGCGTCAACATCAAGGGTGTGGTCCTGACGGTCCAGAGCCTGCTCCCGGTCCTGCGCAACGGCGCGTCCGTCGTCCTCAATGCCTCGATCACGGCCGACATGGGCCTGCCGGGTTTTGCTGTCTATGCCTCGACCAAGGCGGCCGTACGTTCGCTCGCCCGGAGCTGGACCACCGATCTCAAGCATCGCAGGATCCGCGTCAACACGATCAGTCCCGGCGTGGTGCCGACCGAAGGCTATAGCCACGTCCAGAAGCTCAGCGACGATGACATCGCCAGCTACGTCACCCGCGTTGCCACGGAGATCCCGGCCGGTCGTGTCGGTACCGCCGAGGACATCGCCGATGCCCTGGTCTTCCTGGCCTCCGACTCCAGCAAGTACATCACCGGGATCGACCTGATCGTCGATGGCGGCATGACGCGCGTCTATGCAGGGAGGAACTGATCATGAGGGAGGAACCGATCATAAACGCGAGAAAATCCCTGGAGCGACATATCATCTGCGAGCTTCGCTGCGAGACGGCCAACCGTGACAGGGTCCGGGACCTGATCCTGAGGTTCGTTGAACCCGCTCGGCTGGAGGACGGCTGCATCTACTACGACCTCCACCAGAGGATCGATGATCCCAACACGTTCTACATTCTCGACGGATGGACGGACCAGGCTGCCGTGGATGCCCATGCCGCCAACCCGCATGTTGCCGAGGTGATGAAAGAGCTCGGTCCCCTTCTGACCTTTGGTCCCTCGATCACGCTATGCGCCCGCGTCAGCGATTGATCCGCCGCTCGAAGCCCTCACACCGACAGGTACAGCAATGACATCGACCAATCCCCTCGTTACCTTGAACAACGGCGTTCGGATGCCAGCTCTCGGGCTCGGCGTCTTCCAGTCGAAACCGGAAGAAACCGTCGACGCTGTCGTGACCGCCCTGAACGGCGGATACCGCCTCATCGACACGGCAGCCGCCTATATGAATGAACGCGAGGTCGGAGAGGGCATCCGTCGTGCTGAGGTCGATCGCGCCGACGTCTTCGTGGAGACCAAGATCTGGATCACCGACTACGGCTTCGACAGCGCCCTTCGCGCCTTCGATGTCAGCCTGAACAAACTCGGTGTCGACTATCTCGATCTATGGCTGCTGCATCAGCCGCTCGCCAAGGAATTCGACAAGACGATCCAGGCGTACAAGGCGGCTGAGCGTCTTTTGGCCGAAGGTCGCGTGCGTGCCATCGGCGTCTCGAACCTGGTCCCCTCCAGGCTGGAGCAATTGATATCGGAGACGGGGATCGTCCCAGCGGTCAATCAAATCCAGGTCCATCCCTATTATACCCAGCCGGACCTGCGCGCTGCCAACGAGAAGCACGGCATCCTCACCCAGTCGTGGTCGCCTATCGGCGGAGCCTATACCTATCGCGGCAACGACAGGAATCCGCTTCTGGACCCCGTAGTCCTGTCCCTGGCGCAGAAGTATTCCAAGACCGCGGCCCAGGTCATTCTTCGCTGGCATCTCGACCACGGCTTCTCGGCCATTCCGAAGTCCGTGAGGCCGGAGCGCATCGCCGAGAACTTCGACGTCTTCGACTTCTCCCTGACCCTCGACGAAATCGCATCGATTGACGCGCTGGACACGGGCGTTCGCGGCGGCCCCGACCCGGAATCGCTCGATCTGGAGACCTACGGCTTCGTCATCCCGGATTGATCATGGACGATATGTCGGGTGGGGACAGATCCACAATCGCCCCTACCGCCATTGATGTCTTATCGAAAGGAACGTTCCATGAGCCGCATCTTCGTCACAGGGTCCACCGATGGCCTCGGTCTTGCCGCTGCCCGCACTCTCATGGCCGACGGTCACGAGGTCGTGCTGCACGCCCGGTCGAAGGAACGTGCGTCTGCGGTTTCCGCACTGTCGTCCCGGTCGGCAGGTGTCGTCATCGGCGATCTCAGCAGCGGAGCCGAAACCCGATCTGTCGCGGACCAGCTGAACAGGATCGGCCGCATGGATGCCGTGATCCACAATGCCGGGATTTACCTTGAAGGAAGTCGCGGCAACACGCCCGAAGGACACGCCAGGACACTCGCGGTGAACACGCTGGCCCCGTATATCCTCACCGCTCTGATCGAGCGGCCGGATCGTCTTGTCTATCTCAGCAGTGGCATGCACCGGAGCGGAAGCGGCTCGCTGCGGGACATCGACTGGACGACTCGCGAATGGAGCGCCAGCCAGGCCTATTCCGAAACCAAGCTTCACGTCGCGACGCTCGCCGCAGCGGTCGCCCGTCACTGGCCCGAGGTCTTCAGCAACGCGGTCGATCCCGGCTGGGTGCCGACGAAGATGGGCGGAGCCGGAGCGCCGGACGACCTGAAAAAGGGGCACCTGACGCAGACATGGCTTGCCGTCAGCGACGAACCCGCTGCCAAGGTCAGCGGCTTCTACTGGCACCACCGTCAGCAGAGAAAAGCCGCCCCGGAAGTTACTGACCCCGGCTTCCAGGATCAGCTCGTCGAGAAACTCACCGAGCTGACTGGCATCAGCCTGTTTTGATTCCGAAACAGAGACCACGAAAGAACTTCGCCTTGAGCGCCGCCGCCCAGCAAGCCAGAGCTATCGAAAGCCGGAGGAGCGCCGTAATCGTCGGTGCGTCCTTGTCCGGCCTGATGACGGCGCTCGTCCTGTCGCGCATCGGTTTTGCCGTTACGGTGCTGGAGCGCTCGGACAATTCGTTCCGAACAGGTGCGGCCCTTCACGTGGACCACGGGCTGCTCGCAAGACTGACCGGAAATCGAATGCACAATCCCCTGGCACCTGGAATCCAGTCCTGGTTCACGGTCCATGCGGGCCTGCTCGGCGCTGCGCGATCCCATCCCCTGATCGATATCCGGCAGGGTATGTCGGTCGAAAGCGTCGGCCAGAACACGGAAAGCGCCTGGGTCGTCGCCGCCAACGGTCAGAGGTTCGGCGGCGATCTCGTCGTCGGAGCGGATGGCCACAACAGTGTGGTCCGGCGAACGGTATCGCCAGAAAAACCGAACGCCACGTTTGCCGGATATTCCATCTGGCTCGGTGTCGTGCAGGAATCCTCTCTCGGACCTAATGTCCGCTGGCCAAGCGAGACCGCGTTTCTCGGCGGCGGTGACGAATATCTACTGGGCTATCCTCTGCCTGGCTCCGACGGTTCGGTCGAGAAAGGACATCGCCAGCTCGGCTGGGCCTGGTACGATTCCAGCCGGAATGGTCTTTTCCGTGAGAAGGGATGCGTGGCCGGAAATGTGGTTTCGCACTCGCTGAAAGCCGCCGACGTACCGGAACAGACGCTTCGGGAAATGGCGAGCGATGCCGAACGCTGGCCTTCTCTCTGGCATGACGCCATTCTCGACAGCATCAAGCGGAAGGCTGTCATCGGCACGCCGATCACTGAATACGTTCCCGACAGGCTCGTCGAAGGTCGTCTCGCACTCGTCGGCGACGCCGCCCATGTTCCGACTCCCATGACAGGCAACGGATTCAGGGCCTCCCTGCTCGACGCCGAAGCCTTGGCTGAATGCCTTTCCGGCGAGGTGTCTGGGTCTGGTCCGCTCCAGTCGTCGCTTGTGAAATACCAGACCCTGAGACTGAACGATGTCCGCCGATTGGTTCAGTCGGGCCAGGACTTCAGCCGAAACTTTGCGGCATCCCGAACGCGCGGCCAGCCTTAGGCTCTGCGTGCAGTTCCTACGATAACGATGGAGACGACCATGTACGACCTGAAAACGATGAACCCCGCCATGGGGCGTTATGAACACGACGTCCTGGAGAGCGATCTGTGGAAACGGCCACAGTTGTCGGCGCGGGATCGCAGCATCCTGACGGTCAGCGTACTGATCGCCCGGAACCAGTCCTTCGAGATGACCAACCATTTTGGCCTGGCCCTCGAGAACGGCGTCACGCCTGCCGAGTTGTCTGAGATCATCACGCATCTTTCTTTCTATTCCGGCTGGGCCAACGGTACACTGGCGGCGTCCATCGCCAGCCAGGTCTTCGCGGAACGCGGTATCGGTCTCGACCAGCTCCCGGCGCCAACGGTCGAATTCCTTCCGATTGACGAGGACATCGAAGCCAATCGTGCGGCGATTGTCGACCAGACGGTAGGTCCGACCTTCCAGCCATTGGTGGACTTCACGACGAATGTCCTGTTCCGCGATCTCTGGCTTCGTCCGGGTCTCGCGCCGCGAGATCGCAGCCTTGCAACGGTGGCGGCACTGGTCGCGGCCTCGCACTTTCCGCAGGTCAGCTTCCATCTGAACAAGGCGATGGAGAACGGAATGACGGAGACTGAAGCCGCCGAGGCGATCACGCACCTCGCATTCTATGCCGGTTGGCCGAATGCCATGTCCTCAGTTGCCGTTGCCAAGGCGGTCTTCGAAAAGCGCCGGACAACCGTTTCATAATCAAAACTGAGAAGGATCGCGAAAATGGCTCCGAAGCTGTTTCAGACAGGCCTCATGTGTATCGTCTCGGCAGCGTCAGGAACCTCGAGTCCTCACCCTAGTTGTCTGGATGCGAGACCTCCTTGGCATGAGCGATGACCTGGAGGGCTGGCGGCAACGCGTCTGCATCGGGTGGCTTGTAGCGGCGGTTGGCGAGCTTCGGCTCGGCAGCCAGGCGGCTTCGCACAACCTCATCCGGGGATCGCCCCTTGAGCACGCGTTGACGTCTTCTGTTATAGGCCTGATTGAAGCCCTTGAGCAGCGTCTCGAGGTCCCGATGGCTGTAGATGGTGATGCCCAGCACCTCGCGCTGCACCCGCCCGTTGAAGCGCTCCACGAGACCATTGGTCTGCGGCGTGTAGGGCTTGGTCTTGCGGTGCTCCAGCTTCAGCTGGCGGCAGGCGTCCTCGAAAGCATCCGCCGTGAAGCAGGATCCTCGATCCGTCAGGACGTGCGTGACCTTGAAGGGGAAGGCGCGCACCGCCTCTTTCAGGAAGGCGACCGCGCTGGTGGCCAGCTCATCGTCCTTGACGGCCAGGTGCACCCAGCGCGAGCAGCGGTCGATGGCCACATACAAATAGCGTTTGCGGCGCTCCCCGTCGGCGGTCTGCAGCTTGGGCAGGTGCTTGATGTCGATGTGCACGAAGCCGAGATCATAGTCCTTGAACGTGCCGCTCTTGCGCTGGCGCTGCTGCGCCGGGGGCAATCGTCCCAGACCCTCGGCCTTGAGGATGCGGTAGACGGCATCGCGGTTGAGATGCGGCAGGAAATGCGTGACGATGAAGGTCAGATCGTCGAGCGGAAAGCCGGTGGCCTGGCGCAGGACGCAGACGATGGCGCGCTCCTCGTCCGTGGCTTTCCAGGGCAGCTTGTGCGGCCGGCTGGAATGGTCCTGGCAGTCCTGGGCTCCGCGCTTGCGCCACTTGCGGATGGTCTCGGTGCTCACGCTGAAGCGCTGGGCCAGCACGCCGGTGGGCTCTCTCGAGCGGGCGATCTCCTGGCGGACAGCGGGGGTGGTGCGGGCTTGCGGATGAAGGGAGTGCATCACGTCCTCCTGCGGTGAGAAGCTCGGCGTCGCAGGCCGTCAAAGCGCCAAGTGTACTCCTCAATGGCGTAACGCACCCGATCCCAACAACGTTCCGCCACCAAACAACTAGCCCTGGATCGAATTCAGGTAGGCAATCAGGTCGTTGATCTGGGCGGGGTCGAGCTGGAACTGGGGCATGGAGGGATGGCCCGTCGTGATGCCTTCCGCAAGGGCCTCCGCCAGGTCCTCAATGGGATAGCGCGTGTGCAAGGTCCGGAAGGGTGGCGCTTCCGGAAGGGGACTGTCGCCGACACGGCCGATGGCATGGCATTGGGAGCAGTTCGTCTGCGCGAACGTAAATCCGCGCTGTGCCCGGCCCGACTGGGCCATGGCGGCCGTCGAGAGGCATGCGACGGCAAGGCAGACAAGGGTGAGCCGCTTCATCATCGATGCTCCCCTGCCCTGCCGGGTTCCGCCGCCGTCACCGAAACGACCTGGAACGTATACGGCTTGCCATCGTCGTCCTCGATGGTGACGTATTCGCCTTCGGCAAAACGGTGCTGGTGCAGGCGGTAGCCCGCCTCCTCGTCGCCGGGACGATCTTGGTTATAGTCGATCATCCAGGTCGCCCCGCCGGCCCCGCCGGGCCGATGGACCAGGACACCCTGGCGCTCGCCCTCATTGGCCCAGAAGCGGTGGACCCGGCAGCGATCCCGTTTCAGTGCCCATTCGTCCTGATCGAGATGTCCCTCCGCATCGAGCGGCACGGTAATGACATAGCCGTAACGTGAACTTCCCTCGGGAAACTGCTTGCTGCGGGCCAGATGGAGCGTGACGTAATGGAGCATCGATTCCTCCCAGGATTCACGCGGGTCTCGAGCAGACCTCGACATTGTGGCAAAGCTTAGAGACAAGCGGCGCCACGACCTTGATCCTGATCAATTCGTCGCGGAATCAGGGGCGGGCAAGTCAGCCGGACTGGTCCTTGGATCCGTTCTTCAAGGCATCCCTGATGCGCCGGATGATGACCCCTTTCGCTTTCCTGTCGGCCGCCGCCTCGACGGCGTCGCTGATCTCGAGCAGCATTTCCGCATAGTCGTTGTGCCAGTCGCGGTGCCCGGCGCCCGCAGGCGGCAGGCGCTCCTCGTGTCGCTCGATCCGGACCGCCCGATCGCCCGCCAGATCATAGACGTCGTCGATCTCAGGGATAACGGCGCCGGGCACGTGATCAAGATCGGCGAGCGACGCTTGGAGCGCCTTGAGGGGCGCATCCTCCCCATGCACGAGGAAGACCCCGCGCCGGACCGGGAGGCGCTCGGACAGCCACGCCTTCAGCTCCGGCCCGTCCGCATGCCCGGAGTAGAGGTCGAGCGACCGCATGCGGGCGCGGACCTTCACCTCCTCGCCGTGGATCCGCACCTTCGAGGCACCGTCCTGGAGGATGCGTCCGAGCGTGCCCTGCGCCTGGAAGCCGACGAAGAGGACCGTCGCCTCGTCCCGCCAGAGCCAGTCCTTCAGGTGATGCCGGATGCGGCCCGCCTCGCACATGCCGCTGGCCGCGATGATGATGTGGAAGCTGTGGATGCGATCGATGGCCTTGCTCTGCTCCACGGTCTCCGTGAAGCGGACCCAGCGGGATTCAAGCGCCTGGACCAGATCGGCGCCGTTCCTGAGTTCCCCGGCATGCCGCTTGAAGATGCCGCTGGCTTTCGTGGCCAGGGGCGAGTCGATGAAGATCGGGATGTCCGGCAACTCGCCCGTTTCCATCAGTTCCATCAGGTCGACGAGAAGCTCCTGCGTCCGCTCGACCGCGAACGACGGAATGAGCAACACCCCGCTCCGATGCATCGCCGCCCGCACCTCGTCGCGCAGCAGTCCGCGGCGGCTCTCAATGGTGGTGCCAGCGCGATCCGTGCTGCCATAGGTGGATTCCAGGAGGACGTAGTCGAGGTCCTGTGGGCCGTCGGGATCGGGCTGGAGGAGCTTGTGGTCGGGCCCAACATCGCCGGAGAACAGGAGGCGCGTCGGCTTCTCGTTACCGCCTGGCGTCACCTCCATCTCGATCGAGGCCGAGCCCAGGAGATGGCCCGCGTTCCAGTAGCGGGCGCGGAAGCCGGGGGCGACGTCCTGCCATTGGCCGTAAGCCACCGGCCGGAACTGCCCGAGGCACGCGACGGCGTCCTCCTGCGTGTAGATCGGGGATACCGTCTCCCGCCCGCGGCGGCGGTTGCGGCGGTTGAGTTGATCGACCTCCATCTCCTGGATGTAGCCGGAGTCCGGCAGCATGATGGACGCCAGATCAGCCGTTCCGGCGGTCGCGTAGATCGGGCCATCGAACCCGGCCTTCACGAGCTTCGGCACGAGGCCGCTATGATCGATGTGGGCGTGGGTGAGGCAGAGCGCATCGATCCCTGCGGCGCGGAACGGGAAATGCTGGTAGTTGAGCTCCCTCTCCTCCTTCGATCCCTGGAACATGCCGCAGTCGACCAGGACGCGGACCGCTTCCGTCTCGAGCATGAAGCAGGATCCCGTCACGGTTCGGGCGGCGCCGTGGAAGTGGAGGCGAAGCGACAAGGGAACCTCCTGGATGACGAGGAAGCATCGAGCAGGGAGAATGGCACCTTGGTACACCCTCGTCGAGCCGTTAGGTTTGATCCATGACAAACCAGCGGAACGGCGATCATGACCTCCCACGCAGCGTCATCCTCCGGCACCTGCCCGATCACGGGCAAGGCCTATCCCCAGAAGGACTTCCTTCCCATCGACCAATTACACCCGGCCCTCGCCGAGCGGATCCGCCAGGACCATCCATCGCTTGCCGCCCAAAGCCGCATCAGCCGGGCCGCGGTCGACCAGTACCGTCTGCTCTACGTGGAGGAACTCCTGCGCCAGGAGCGCGGAGAGCTGACGGAACTCGACAGGGAGGTCGCCCGCAGTCTCGCCGAGGGCAGCATGGTCTCGGCGAATATCGAGGAGAGCTACGATGAGAAGCGCACCTTGGGAGAGCGGCTGTCGGACGGGCTCGCCACCTTTGGCGGGAGTTGGCCGTTCCTCATCTTCTTCGGCCTGGCACTCGGTGTGTGGATCATTATCAATGTCGCACGTGGGCCAGAGGCCTTCGATCCTTACCCCTACATCCTGCTAAACCTCCTCCTTTCCTGCCTCGCGGCCGTGCAAGCCCTGATCATCATGATGAGCCAGCGGCGGCAGGAGGCGAAGGACCGCCTGCGCTCCCTCAACGATTATCAGGTCAACCTGAAGGCGGAGCTGGAAATCCGGCATCTGCACGAAAAGCTTGATCATCTCATCACGCGGCAATGGGAGCGGCTCGCCGAAATCCAGGAACTCCAGATAGAGCTCTTGCAGGAGCGTCGCTGAGCGCGATCAGGACGGCTCCGGTCCCCACAAGGCCCGTAGGGCATTGAGGATCACGGCAACATCGATGGCTTCCTGGATCAGGGCTCCCTGCACCGGCGTCAGGTAGCCCAGCCCGGCCACGATCATCCCGACGACCGAAAGGCCAATCCCGGCATAAACGCTCTGAAGCGCGATGCGCCTGGACCGGCGTGCCACGCCAATGGCGTCGGGAACCTTATTGAGGTGATCGACCAGGAGAACCACGTCGGCTGCTTCCGCCGACGCGGCGGCACCTCTCGCGCCCATGGCGATGCCGAGATCGGCGGCGGCAAGCGCCGGAGCGTCGTTGACGCCGTCGCCGATCATCATGACGGGGCCGTGCGGCTTCTCCTCCTGCACGATGGCGATCTTCCGGTCCGGCGTGAGGTCGGCATGGACTGCGTCAAGGTGCAAGCCGACGGTGACGGCTTGCGCTACCTCACGGCGGTCCCCCGTCGCCACGATGATCCGGGCGATCCCCAGCCGGCGCAGACTGGCGATCACCTGAGCGGCGTCGGTTCGCAATGGATCCGCCAGGATCAGCAGCCCGGCAGGCTCGCCATCGACCGCCGCGGCGACCACAACGGACCCGGCGGGATACTGGCCTGCGGCGACTGCCCCGACGCGCGGAACACGCTCGGAGACGAACCGGATCCCGCCCACGACGACGCGTCGGCCGTCGACGCATCCTTCCAGACCCTCGCCCGGGATTTCCTCGACTTCGGAGGGGGGCAGAAGATCAAGCCGCCTGCCCTTCGCCTCCGAGACAAGGGCATGCGCAATGACGTGCTTCGATGCCTGGTCGAGAGATGCCGCGAGTTGGAGGAGCCTGTCGGATGACAAGCCCGCCATCGGGCGGATCTCGACGATCCGTGCATGCCCATGCGTGAGCGTTCCGGTCTTGTCGATGACCAGCGTCCTGACGCGCGTGAGCGTCTCCAGCGCCCTCCCGCCCTTCACCAGCACCCCGGCCTTCGCGGCGCGCGACACCCCGGAGACGATGGCCACGGGAACCGCCAGGATGAGAGGGCACGGGGTTGCGATCACGAGCACGGCCAGGGCCCGGATCGGATCGCCGCTCCACAGCCAGGCGCCCCCGGCGAGCCCGACGGTGAGAGCCAGGAACGCCATGGCGAACCGGTCGGCGAGCCGCGCCATGGGCGCCTTCGAGCGTTGGGCGACCTCGATCAGCCGGACGATGCCGGCATAGGTGCTCTCGGCCGCGCGGTGCGTCGCCGAGAGATCGAAGGCATCGCCGACGTTCGTCACGCCGCTCATGACCGGCTCCCCGGCCCGCTTCCGGACAGGGACCGCCTCGCCCGTCAGTGCCGACTGATCCAGGACGGCCACACCCTCGGCCACAAGCCCATCGACAGGAACCACATCGCCCTGGCGGACGAGCAGGCGATCCTGCGGCGCGATCACGTCGAGCGCGACTTCCTCAAGCCTCCCATCTTTATGGAGGACGGCTGTACGCGGCACACGGGCCAGGAGCGCCGTCATCTCGCGGTTGGCGCGGCGCTCGGCAAAGCTTTCGAGGTACTGCCCGCCGGCGTACATCAAGGCCACGACAACGGCGGCGAGGTGCTCCCCGAACACGAGCGCGCCTGACATGGACAGGGCCGCAACGATGTCGAGCCCGACCTCTCCGCGCCGCAGGCTGCCAATGATCTCGATGATCAGGACGCCCAGGACCGGGATCGTCGCCGCGGTCCAGATCGTCCCGGACCACTGCCCGTCGCCCGCAACGCGCGAAGCGAAACCAAGGACCAGTCCCAGGGCCGGGACGATGACCAGGATGGGACGGGCGAGCTTGTAAAGCGCTTGCAGCGAAGGGATCCCGGGCGCCCGGGAGAGCCGGAGGGATCGGGAGGCTGACAGGCTGGCGTTCTCATGACCGGGCATCGTCGGATCCCATCCGAAGCGAAGGGATTGTCGTCCTTCGCAATGTCAGCTTCAATCTTTGCCTGCCGGCATTCCCGCACGACGGGAAAGGTCGACACGGTGCCGCTAGCGAGCCCTCTTGCCGAGGCGGCGCATGGCGTCGATCCATGCCGTCCGCTTGCCGTCGCTCATGCCCTCGATCATGCCGACGAGCGTGTGTCGGTTCGGGCCGATGCCGACCAGGGACAGGATGCTGCGCTTGAGGCTCCTCAGGCTGTGCGCGCCGAAGTACCAGCGATACGCGAAGGCGGGCATGCCCATGGTGATGACGATGCGGGACGACCGGCCTCTAAGGGCCGTCTTCCAGCTCGCGCCTGCCCCGGCACCGCCTCTCATGAAGGCTGGCCGCAGGGCCTGCTCCAGGAAGCCCTTGAGGAGAGCTGGCATCCCTCCCAGCCACAGAGGGTAGATGATGACGAGGTGCTCGGCCCATGCCAGTGTCCGCTGGGCCTCCGCGATGACGGCTGGCGGCGGGGCCTTGTCCCAGTCGTCTTTCGAACGCAACAGCGGGAAGTCGAGGTCGGCAACGGTGATGAACCGGACCTGATGGCCGCCCGCGAAGGCCCCTTCGGCATAGGCGTCTGCGAGCGCGTGGCAGAAATGCCCGCCGCCGGATGTGGGATGGCCCTGGATGATGGCAATATGCGTCATGCGGGTGTCCGTTGCTCGTCGCGTGGCGCCCACACCGTCCGGAGTCGCCTGGCCAGCCCGAACCAGCCGCCCGCCACAACTGCGATCATCAGGGCCATCGTCAGCGATGACAGGCTCGGCGGCGAGAGACGGAGGATGGCGGCAAGCGCGGGAACGTAGATGATCAAGGCGACGATGACGGCGGCCCCGGCTCCGATGGCCCAGAAGGCGAGCCTCCTCCGGTCGAAGAAGGAGGTTCCTGGCTCCGCTGCGTCGGCGAAGGCTAGGACGAGGTTGCCGAGCACCAGGGCGGAGAACGCCGAGGCCCGCGCCTGCGTCTCGGGGACGCCGGAATTCAGCGCCCACGCATAGGGGCCGAGGACGGCTCCGAGGACGACGGCTCCCTGAATGAGCCCGAGCACGATCTGGGAGGGGCCGAACAGCGGCTCGGTCGCGGGCCGCGGCGGCTTCTCCATGGCGTGCCGCTCGCTCGGCTCCCCCTCGAAGGCGAGCGAGCAGACCGGGTCGATCACGAGTTCCAGCAGGATCACGTGCATCGGGTACAGGATCGGTGGCAGGCCCATGACGAGCGGTAGCAGGGCCAGCCCGGCGATTGGCACGTGGATCGCCGTCACGTAGGTGAGCGCCTTGCGCAGGTTCGTGAAGATGCGACGCCCGAGCCGCACGCCGCCGATGATCGAGACGAAGCGGTCATCGAGGAGGACGAGGTCCGCGGCCTCCCGCGCTACATCCGTACCGCGTTGTCCCATGGCGATGCCGATATGGGCGGCTTCGAGCGCCGGCGCGTCGTTGACGCCATCCCCGGTCATGGCGACGACCGCGCCGTTGGCCTTCAGCGCCTCGACGAGGGCGAGCTTCTGCTCCGGCATGATGCGCGCGAAGACCCGGATCCGCAGGACCCGTTCCCGCAGGCCCTCCGGGTCGAGTGCTGCCACCTCTGTCCCGGTCAGCACGCCAGCGCCCGTGTCGATCCCGGCTTGGCGGGCGATCTCCAGGGCGGTGGCCGGATAGTCGCCCGTGATCATCGCAACCGTGATCCCCGCGCGCTTCGCCTCGGCAATCGCCTGTGGGACATCGGGCCGGACCGGATCCGCGAAGCCGATCAGACCTTCGAACCGGAACGGAAGGCCTTCGGGAGCTATCGCGCGGTCCTGGTCATCGTGAGCGGATGCCACGCCCAGCACCCGCAGGCCGCGGCTGGCCAGCCCCGCAACCGCGGCATCCATCGCGGCCCGTTCGTCATCGCCCATGCGGCAGAGACGGAAAATCGCTTCCGGCGCGCCTTTCGCGGCATACAGAACGCCGCCCAAGGGATCCAGCCAAACCTGGATGAACGCCAGCAACTCGGGACGGAGCGGATAGGTGCGCAGCAGGGCCTCGGCCCCAACCGATTCAGGGAGAACCCGCATTCCCAGTATGCGGACAGCCCTGTCCATGGGATCGACCGGGCGGACGGCGGATGCGAGCAGCGCCGTCCGGAGCGGCTCGACGGCGCCGCCGGAAAGCCTGACATGGCCGCGCACATCCTGCACCTCTCCGGCCCGCCAAGCCGTGGCGAGCACCATCCGGTTCTCGGTCAATGTCCCGGTCTTGTCGACGCACAGGAACGTGGCGGCTCCGAGCGTCTCGATGACCGCGGCGCGGCGCACCAGCACCTTGTGCCGGGCGAGGCGAAAGGCCCCGAGCGCCATGAAGATCGCCAGCACCATCGGGAACTCTTCCGGCAGGAGCGCGATGGCCAGCGTGATGCCGGACAACGCGCCGCCGATCCAATCGTCCTGCAAGACGCCGTACGCCACGGCGACGACGGCGCAGAATACGAGCGCGAGGATGCCGAGTCTGGCGATGAGAGCGCCGGTCGTCTTCTGAAGCAGCGTCGGCTCGTCCTCGATGGCGGCCAGCGAGGCTCCGATGCGTCCGAGCCGTGTCGAGGGACCGGTGCGCACGACATGGACCATGCCCTGCCCGCGCACGTTCAGGGTTCCCGCAAACAGGTACGGGGTGTTGTCTCCTCCAGGCTCGGCGTCGTCGGCTTTGTCCGTCCCGGTCGGTGCAGGTCGTTTGGACACCGGAACGGACTCGCCCGTGAGGGCGGACTCGTCGACCGTCAGAGCGTCGCCCGCGATCAGGAGACCATCGGCGGGCAGGCGTTCCCCCTCTCCGACCAGGACGAGATCGCCCGGCACGAGGTCGCGTGCCGGGACGCGCCGCTCGGTCCCGCCGCGGATCACCCGGGCAAAGGGCTCGGCCAGCCCGCGCAGGGCCGCCAGGGCCCGCTCGCTCCGGGCCTCTTGCAGCACCACCAGGCCGATCGTCACGACGGCGCCGGCCGTCATGAACAGGCCCTCGCCGATGTCGCCGAGCATCAGGTACAGCCCTGCGGCGGCCAGAAGGAGCAGGAACATCGGCTCGCGCAGGATCCCGCGGACGATCTCGATCAGGCCACGGGAACGCTTCCCCGCGACGGCATTCGGCCCGTGGCGCGCGAGGCGGCGCTGCGCCTCGGCCTCGTCGAGACCCGTCAGGCCCGCAGGCACGCCGGCCGCGGTGTCCACCTCATTGTTGTTCGATGCGACCCACGCCTGTACCGGCATGTCCTGCTCTCCAGGCGATTGGCACGGTTCGCGTCAATGGGCCACCAGCAGCGGTCTGTCTGCTGCGGAGAGCATGTCCCGCGTCGCACCACCGAACACCTGCTCCCTGAGACGGGTATGGCCGTACCCTCCCATGATGACGAGATCAGCGGACACGCTGCGCGCCTCGTCGAGGATGACGTCGGCGACGCGGCGGTCCTGGCTCTCGGCCGTTGCGACCTCCGCGACCACGCCGTGTCGGGCAAGATGGCTCTCCACCTCCGCCCAGGGCGTGGTGCCCGGCGGGGGGTCCACGACGAGGACAACGGTGCGCCCCGCCTGCTCGATGAAGGGCAAGCCTTCGCGCAGCGCGCGGGCGGCCTCGCGGCTGCCGTTCCAGGCGACCAGCACGGTCTGGATCGGCCCTTGCCGGTGCCGGCCGCGCGGCACGAGCAGGAGCGCATGCCCGCTGCCGAAGAGCACAGCCTCGACCAGATCCGACCAGTCGGGTGTCTCGGTCCCGCCATCGGGCCGGGTGGCGATGTATAGATCGGCGCACCGGGCCTGCTCCACCACCTTCGCCGACAGGGCGCCGTAGGTTTCGTCTAGCCGGCGCAGCTCGCTCGGCACTTGCAGGCTGGCCAGCCGCTCGGTCAGGCGCTTGGCGGTGGTGTCGCCGTCGTGGCGCACCTTGCCGTCCAATTCGGTCAGCACCTGCATCGCGGCCGCGCCACCATCCATCGGCATGGCGATGGTGAGGTCGGGCAGCAGGTTGGTGAAAATGCCGATGAGATGGGCCCGCCCAGCGGACGCGATGGCCTGCCCATGTTCCAACCGGATCTCGTCCTCGGGACTTCCGTCGAGATGCACCATGATGTCCTTGATCATCGCTCTCTCCCTCTGCGCGCCCGGACACAGCCGTTGTGCCGAAGCAACTATCGATCATCATGTGGTCGAAATCGGGGTGGATGCTTTGATCTGACGCAATTCGCCCGAGAACGCTCGGAATAATCTCGAGTGATCCACCGACCTCGGCAGACGGGGTCAAGCCCGGAGGCTGCAATGCCGTCCCAGACGACCGGCGCTCTCACGGGCGATCGCTTGCCGAAGGCCCAAGCCGCCCCGCCTCCTGAGGGAAGGCAGGATCGGCTTCCTGCACGAACCGTGCCTTCGCCGACCCTTCAGTCCTTACCGTCGGAGGATGAGGAACTCCACCGGATCCGGGACGCTCTCGACCATGCCGCCCATGCGGGTCTGGCGCGTCTCACGGGCGGCCTGTCACCGGCCGCTGTCGCCGATGCCTACATGGACTGGGCCGTCAATCTCGCCATCTCGCCGGGCAAGCAGGTTGAACTCGCGGTAAAGGCAGCCCGTAAATGGGCGCGGCTGGCGCAGTTCGCCTCACGTCATCCCGGTAGCGGAGGCACATGCGAGCCGTGCATCGAGCCGTTGCCCCAGGACAGACGCTTCACTGAGGCCGAGTGGCAGCAATGGCCTTTCAATCTCATGCAGCAGGGCTTCCTGCTCCAGCAGCAATGGTGGGACAACGCCACGACCGGGATCGACGGCGTCACCAAGCAGCATCAGGCCGTGGTCGAGTTCATCTCGCGCCAGATCCTCGACATGGCATCACCCTCGAACTTCCTCGTGACCAACCCGGTCGTGCAGCGGCGCATCCTCGAAACGGGCGGCCAGAGCCTCGTGCAGGGCTTGCGCAACTTCCTCGATGATTGGGAGCGGATCGTCCGCTCGAAGCCTCCCGCAGGCGTGGAGGCCTTCCAGGTCGGCCGGGATGTGGCCGTCACGCCAGGCGAGGTAATCTACCGCAACCGTCTCATTGAGCTGATCCAGTACGAACCGACCACACAAAAGGTCCGGCCGGAGCCGATCCTGATCGTGCCGGCCTGGATCATGAAATACTACATCCTGGATCTTTCCCCCGAGAATTCCCTCGTCCGCTACCTCACGGACCAGGGATTCACGGTGTTCATCATCTCCTGGAAGAACCCGACCGCGGAAGATCGGGATTTCGGCATGGACGATTACCGGACGCTTGGCGTGATGGCGGCGTTGGACGCCGTGAACGCGGTTGTTCCCGATCGGAAGGTTCATGCGGTCGGCTACTGCCTTGGTGGCACGCTCCTCTCCATCGAAGCCTCCGCGATGGCACGCGACGGCGACAAGCGCCTGGCAACGCTCTCCCTGCTGGCAGCACAGGCCGACTTTCGGGAGGCCGGAGAGCTCACCCTGTTCATCAACGAGAGTCAGGTCCATTTCCTTGAGGACCTGATGCGCAGCCAGGGCTATCTCGACACCCGGCAGATGGCCGGGGCCTTCCAGCTTCTGCGCTCGAACGACCTGATCTGGTCGAGGCTCGTGCGGCACTACCTCATGGGCGAGCGGACGCCCCTGAACGATCTCATGGCCTGGAATGCCGACGCAACCCGCATGCCTTACCGCATGCATGCCGATTACCTGAGGCAACTCTTCCTCGACAACGATCTCGCCGAGGGACGTTTCCAGGTCGACGGCCGTCCCATCGCCATCAGCGACATCCGGGCGCCGATCTTTTCTGTGGGGACGGAGCGCGATCACGTGGCGCCCTGGCGCTCGGCTTTCAAGATCCATCTGCTCGCCGATACCGACGTGACCTTCCTTCTCACGACGGGCGGCCACAATGCCGGCATCGTGGCCGGAGCGAACAGTTCCAAGGGAAGCTTCCAGGTTCTGACCAGAACCGCCACGGGTCACTTCCTGGATCCCGACACCTGGACCAGGATGGCGCCTCGCTTCGAGGGCTCGTGGTGGCCGGAATGGGCACGCTGGCTCACCTCGCATTCGGGTGAGCCTGTTGCCCCTCCAGCCATGGGAGCACCAGCGCAGGGCTACCCTGCCCTATACGATGCTCCCGGCACCTACGTCATGCAGGCCTGATCGGAAGTCGTGACATCTCCCCAATCCTATGGGGTGATCGCCACCTTGAGTACGCCATCGCGCTGATGTCCGAACAGGTCGTAGGCCTCCTCGATCTGATCGAGCTTGAAACGATGCGTCACAAGGGGACGCGTGTCGACCCGGCCGGACGCGATTGCACCCATGAGCCGCCGCATGCGTTCCTTGCCACCCGGGCAAAGCGTCGTCCGGATGGTGTGGTCGCCCAGGCCTGCCAGGAAGCCGTCGAGCGGGATCCTGAGATCGCCCGAATAGACCCCAAGGGATGACAGGGTGCCGCCGGGCCTGAGTACGCGCAGCGCCGCCTCGAAGGTCTCCTGCCGTCCGAGCGCCTCGATGGAGACGTCGACGCCTCGTCCGTCGGTGAAACGCATGATCTCCTCGACGGCATCAGCGTTCGTGAAGTCGACAACGTGGTCCGCGCCCATGCGGCGTGCCATCTCCATGCGCGCGGGCACGCTCTCCACCGCGATGATGGATGTGGCGCCCATAAACCGGGCGCCGGCCGTGGCGCACAGGCCAATAGGGCCTTGTGCGAAGACCGCCACCGTGTCGCCGATGTGGATGCGTCCGCTCTCCGCGCCGGAGAACCCGGTCGACATGATGTCGGGGCACATCAGCACCTGCTCGTCCGTGAGCCCGTCCGGCACGGGAGCGAGGTTCGCCATGGCGTCGGGAACGAGTACGTATTCGGCCTGGCAGCCGTCAATGGTGTTGCCGAAGCGCCAGCCGCCGAGCGGCTTCCAGCCATGCTTCGTGCCGGCCCCGTCCTGGGAGTGGCAGCCGCACAGGCAGGCGGCGCTGTGCCCGCTCGGCGTGATGGCACCGGCGATGACCCGCTGGCCCTCGCGGTAGCCCTGCACGGCCGAGCCGAGCTTCTCAATCACGCCGACAGGCTCGTGGCCGATGGTCAGGCCACGGGCGACCGGATACTCACCCTTGAGGATGTGGACATCCGTCCCGCAGATCGTCGTGGTGGTGATGCGCACGAGCGCGTCGAGCGGACTGATATCCGGGATCGGCTTCTCGTCGAGCACGATGCGGCCCGGCTCGACGAAGACTGCGGCTTTCATCCTGGGCATGGTCATCCCTCCCAAAGCTGGCCTTCGTTAATCCTGTCTCGGTGCGGCCCGCGTCCGCGAGGCTAAGCCCGATGTCGCCTTGCGCTCGGAGCCCCCGACATAGCGAACCAATCGTCAACCGGATTTCGTATCGTCGGATTGTCCCGATGTCCCGGTTTCCTGTTGTCCTCCCGTGGCACCCTGACCGGATGCACCCTTTCCTTGAACCTGGATGCGCCGTGAGCGCTCCGGCCGCCCGGTCTTCGGCACGGTCACGGTCAGGACGCCGTTCTCGAAACTGGCTCTGACCTGCTCGGAATCGACAGCGAAGGGCAGCCTCAACGAGCGCTGGACGGTGCCGTAGGAGCGCTCGACGAAGTGGAAGCTCTCCTTGTCGTCCTTGCGCTCGAACTTCTTCTCGCCCCGGATGGTGAGCACGTCGTCGTCAAGGCTCACGTCGATGTCCTGCTCGCTGACGCCGGGCAGCTCCGCCGTGATGCGGATCTCCTTGTCCGTCTCCGACACGTTCATGCTGGCATTGACGAAGGTGCCGACATCGCCCTGGCCCTGACTGCCGGATGCGGCGGGCTGACCGACACCGCGGAAGACATCGTCGAAGAGGCGGTTCATCTCGCGGTGCAGCGACAGGAAGGGATCACCAGGAAACATGCCGCCGCCGGGGCGGAAGGGGGTCATGGGATTGCGGGCCATCGTGCGTTCCTCCTCATGCGTTGCGGGATCGGGGGCGGGCCATCGTAGCGTCGCGGGCATGGGACGTCACGGCACCGGGACGGGCCTGCGCCCTGGCGCGTTCAGGCCGCGAAGGACTGACCGCGTTGCTGCATCCAGAGCTGGTTCAACAGGTCGACATAGGGCTGACGCCTCTCAAAGTGGGCGACCCTGAGTTTTTCCCTGATGTACTGCTTGATTTCCTTGGCGTTGGCGCTTTTCTCGACTTTCTCCAGTTCGACCTGATGCTCGAAATCGATGTGGCCTAGCGTCCGCGCGACCTCTTTCATCATCAGGTCAAGGCTGGGCGAGTACATCCGGTACTGCTGGCTGGCGTGATTGGACATGTTCCCTCCATGATTGTTCATCATTGTCTGGGGCTACGCTTATCCAAGATTTTTACGCTGTCTTGGGCCAGTATCGTTGCTGCGGAACAAAGAGAAACTCCGTATTTTTACGGAGGGGTCGCGTGAAGCTTTGCCGATCGGGAGCAAGAGTCCCACGAACCCCGACATGGACCCGATGACGATGGTGTTCCGCATCCAGGATCCGGCGGTCCTCAAGGGCGTGAAGGCTGGGGACAGGGTCCGGTTTCAGGCGGATCGCGTCAACGGGCAGCTCAGCGTCGTCAGAATCCAGAAGGGAAAGTGACCCTCATCGGCGGCCGCGCGTTGGCCTGGATCAATGCCGCAATGCGCAGCCGCCGATAATCCGGAGTCTGGAGCGGCTTGACCTTCCCACGATGGCAAGGGCGAGCATCCGTCCCAGCGTATCAGGCGAGGTGAGCCATGACCGACAACCGTACAGTCGACCACCACTCCCACGGTGGGCATCGTCATGCTCCTCATGCCCATGGCGATCATGCCGGGCACCATCATCACCATGAGCCCGCGGCGGACACCGGGAAGGTGAAGGATCCCGTCTGCGGGATGATGGTCGACCCGCACGTGACCACCCATCGGGCCCAGTACGAGGGCAAGCCGTATTACTTCTGCTCCTCGGGGTGCCAGTCGAAGTTCACGGCAGACCCCGCGCGGTACGCCGGGGATGCCACCGAGATGAAAGCCGAACCCGTGCCTGAGGGCACGATCTACACCTGTCCGATGCACCCGCAGATCCGGCAGGTGGGTCCCGGCTCCTGCCCGATCTGCGGCATGGCGCTTGAGCCCGTTGTTGCGACCGCCGAGACGGGGCCGAGCGACGAACTCGTCGACATGAAGCGCCGCTTCCGGATCGGGCTCGCCCTGACAGTGCCGGTCTTCGCGCTTGAGATGGGCGGCCATCTCATCGGGCTCGATCACGTGGTTCCCCGCAGCCTGTCGAACTGGATCCAGCTCGCCCTCGCGAGCCCGGTGGTGCTCTGGGCGGGATGGCCGTTCTTCGAGCGCGGCTGGCTGTCGCTGAGGAACCGCAGCCTCAACATGTTCACGCTGATCGCCATGGGCACGGGCGTGGCCTGGCTCTACAGCGTGATCGCGACGCTGGCGCCCGGCATCTTCCCGGCGGCGTTCCGCGGCCACGACGGCTCGGTGGCGGTCTACTTCGAGGCCGCGGCCGTCATCACGGTCCTCGTCCTTCTAGGGCAGGTTCTCGAACTGCGGGCGCGTGAGAGCACGAGCGGCGCCATCCGGGCACTGCTCGACCTCGCGCCCAAGACCGCGCGCCTAATCCGGGACGGCGACACCGAGGAGGAGGTCCAGCTCGACACCGTGCAGGTCGGCGACCGCCTGCGGGTGCGCCCCGGCGAGAAGGTCCCGGTCGACGGCGCCGTTCTGGAGGGCCGCAGCGCGGTCGACGAATCCATGGTGACGGGCGAGTCGATGCCCGTGACCAAGGAGGTCGGCGCCCAGGTGATCGGCGGCACCATGAACCAGTCGGGCGGCCTCGTCATCGAGGCGCGCAAGGTCGGCCGGGACACGATGCTGTCGCAGATCGTCCAACTCGTGGCCGAGGCCCAGCGCAGCCGCGCCCCGATCCAGCGCCTAGCCGACCAGGTCTCCGGCTACTTCGTGCCCGCCGTGATCGGAGTGGCGGTGCTGGCCTTCCTCGCCTGGGCGGTCTGGGGACCCGAACCGCGCCTTGCCTTCGGCCTCGTGGCGGCGGTGTCGGTGCTGATTATCGCCTGCCCCTGCGCCCTGGGCTTGGCCACGCCAATGTCCATCATGGTCGGCGTCGGGCGCGGCGCCCAGGCCGGGGTTCTGATTAAGAACGCCGAGGCCCTCGGGCACATGGAGAAGGTCGACACCCTCGTGGTCGACAAGACCGGAACGCTCACCGAGGGCAAGCCGGCCGTCACCGCCATCGTGCCCGCCCCCGGCTTCACCGAGGCCAATGTCCTGCGCCTGTCGGCGAGCGTCGAACGGGCAAGCGAGCATCCGCTCGCGGTGGCCATCGTGGCAGCCGCGGAAAAACAAGGCATCACCACCGGGCCCGTCACCGACTTCGACTCGCCCACGGGCAAGGGCGCGCTCGGCACTGTGGAGGGCAAGCGCATCGTCCTTGGCAACAAGGCGTTCCTGGCCGAGCACGGCATCGACGTCGCTCCGCTGGCGGAGCAGGCCGACAGATTGCGTGAGGACGGTGCCACGGCCATTTTCGCGGGCGTCGACGGCAAGGTGGCAGGAGCCATCGCCATCGCGGATCCGGTGAAGGCGTCGACCCCGGAGGCACTCGCGGGCCTCAAGGAGGAAGGCGTGCGGGTGGTGATGCTCACTGGCGACAACTGGACCACCGCGAGGGCGGTCGCCAAGCGGCTCGGGATCGAGGAGGTGGAGGCCGAGGTGCTGCCGGACCAGAAGAGCGCCGTCGTGGACAAGTTCAAGCGTGCGGGCCGGGTCGTCGCCATGGCGGGCGACGGGGTCAACGACGCCCCGGCGCTGGCGGCGGCGGACGTCGGCATCGCGATGGGCACGGGCACGGACGTGGCGATGGAAAGCGCGGGCGTGACCCTGCTCAAGGGCGACCTGACCGGGATCGTGCGAGCGCGGCGGCTGTCGCGAGCGACGATGGGCAACATCCGCCAGAACCTGTTCTTCGCCTTCATCTACAACGCCCTCGGCGTGCCCGTCGCGGCGGGGGTGCTCTACCCGCTCTTCGGCATCCTGCTCTCGCCGATCATCGCGGCGGCCGCGATGGCGCTGTCGTCGGTCAGCGTGATCGGCAACGCCATCCGGCTACGCACGGTCAAACTCTGACCTCTGGAGGGGCGAGCCGTGGTCCTGGCCGGCCCGTCGGGAGCCACGATCACGGTGCCCGCCTTTGAGGGAAGTCAAGGCGGGCACCGCATGGAGGGTCCAAGCTCGAGCTTGTTGGATCGGGAGGCCTTGCTATGAGCACTACGGACACCACTCCGCACGTTCCCCCACGCCGCAGAAGAGCTGGCGTACGGTTCTGGTCGGCACTCCACTGGGGTGGGCCATCACGCTCGCGCTGGCCGCGCTCGGCGTCTATCTGTTCGCGAACCACACGGGCCACGTCGTGGCCACCCTGCCCTACCTGCTGCTGTTGGCCTGCCCGCTGATGCATCTGGTCATGCATGGCGGCCACAGCCATCATGGATGGCGCGAATGAACTTCGCCCGGCCAGAGCGCCTGCGGCTGGCCGAGCTCACGTCGGGCTTGCGCGCGGTCGTCCTGGGCGTCGGGCTCGGCGTGCTGGCTGCTGACCGCATTGATTCCTTCCGCTTTCCACTGCTGCTCGTCGGCCTGGTAGCTCACGCGTGGGGCATGTACGACAAGCACCATCTGGAGCGCGAAGCCGACGCCCCGGATGCCTGGTGGGAGCCGGTGGCTTACTGGTCCTGTTAGGGCCTCCTCGCAGTCCTTGCGGCTGGAGTCATGGCACGCTTGACGAGCGTGATCTGACCCTCTGCGTCGCCGGTTCGGAATGGCCCCCGCCGGACAGCGGTGAGGGCCATGGGGCGCGCTATTGGTTTCCTTCCTTGGCGGCGTTCTTCTTGAGCCAGTCCTTCATCTCGGCGATTTCCTGGCCCTGCTCCTTCTTCGTTTTCTCGGCCATCTTCTTGGCCTCGGCGTTGTCGCCTGTCTTGAGGACCACGTCGGCCATGTCGATGGCGCCCTGGTGGTGGGCGATCATCCCGCAAATGAAGGCGACGTCGGAGTCCTTGATCATGTGGGCGGCCATCATCGGACCATGCATCTTCATCATGGCCTGCATGTAGCCCTTCTGGGCGTCGTTCATGTTGGCCATCATGCCCTGCATCATGCCGGACATGTCCATGCCCTGCATGTTCTGCATGTTTTGCATCTGCCCGCTGGCCTGAACCGCGGTCCGACACTCCTCCGGCAGGCTCTCGGCTGACATGGCCATCTGGCCGCCGGAGGGGTGCTGCATCTGCTGCTGCGGCTGGTTCTGCTGGGCCATGGCACCGAAGGTGCCGACGGACACGAAGACGGCTGCAAGAGCGATCATTCGGTCGGTCATGTTGGTATCCTTTCGAATGGTGTTTGGATGATGAGTGGGATCAAGCTGCCATCTTCCGGCAGCTCTCGGCACAGCGGCGGCATTGGTCCACGCACTCCTGCATGTCGCCGACCTGCTCGCAGGACTTGGCGCACTCCTCGCAGATCTCGGCGCACTCACGGCAGGTATGCCTGTGATGGGGCGTGCCGATCAGCATGAAGTGGGCCGAGGTCCGGCAGATCTCGGCGCAGGCCATCATGAGGCGGAAGTGGCCAGGCTCGACGTGCTTGCCGCCCTGCTCGAGGCAATGCGTCATCGCCATGCCGAGGCAGGTCTGGTAGCAGCGCAGGCACTCATCGATGCAGGACTGCATCTCTTTGGACATCTGGTGCATGGTGGTCTCCTGAATTCCAGGCGCAGCGAGTTGTCGGCCCGCAAGGGCACGGCGCCTGACGCGCCGGCGGACCAGGTCTCATGGCGAACGGGGATCCACGCCGAGGCGTGATTGCTCCGTCCCCTGGCTCAGGCCTGTTTTGGTGGGCGGTCGGGTCCCAACGGAGCAATCGGTGTCGCTCCCGGGTCGCCGGGAATCGGAATGGTGACCCACGGCAAGGGATTGCTCGCCAGATCGGCAAAGCCCGGCACGACGGCCATCACACAGCCGGGGTGACAGCAGGATTGACCCATCGCGTGGGGCCGGGCCGGAACCGCATGGTCGTGGTCGGGGGATTGCTGGCCGACCTGGGCCATCTGCCCGTGATGGGGCTGGGCGACCGCAGGCCCGTCCGCAACCTGGGCGACCGCATACAGCGGCGCGCTCGCGAGGCCGAGGGCGACCGTCACGACCAACAGGTAGCGGAGCATGAGGCGAAGGCAGGCCACGGCACCATCCTTTGGGTCATGGCGGAAACGAATGCCCGCATGATGGGTTCCCGGTGCCGGAATGAGCTCCTTGGCGGTCCCGCGAAACGACCGCTTGACCTTGCCATCATTGGAAGGTGCATGGTTCGAACATCGCCACCACGAAACGGAGACCAAACCATGTGCGGATGCAGCACCCACCAGACCCAGTCCACCCAGACGATCGAACGTGATCCGGCCGCCCTGACCCTGCGGGTCGAGGACATGACCTGCGGCCACTGCGCCGGCACGATCAGGAAGGCCATTGAGACGGGCGTGCCGGGCACGAGCGTCGAGGCCGATCCCGTCTCGAAGCTTGTCTCGGTCCGCGGCAGCACCGATTTGAGTTCCATCAAGGCCCTCGTGACCGAGGCCGGCTATACTCCGACCGCTGCCTGAAGGAAGGCTTCCATGATCGACCGCCGCCGTTTCCTGACCGTCCTCGGCACCGCGGGGACGGTCCTGGCCATGAAGCCCGCCCTTGCCGAAGCGGGGCTGCCGAAGGTCGTCGTGAGCAAGGATCCGTCCTGCGGCTGCTGTTCCGGCTGGGTCGACCATATCCGCGCTGCTGGCTTCCCGGTGGAGGTTCGGGAGACACCCGAGATCAACCGGGTGAAGGTCAGGCTCGGCGTGCCCCAGGACCTCGCCTCCTGCCACACGGCCGAGGTCGGCGGTTACGTCATCGAGGGGCATGTCCCGGCGGACGCGATCAAGCGCCTCCTCGCCGAGAAGCCCCAGGCCAAGGGCCTCGCGGTTCCCGGGATGCCTGTCGGCTCCCCAGGCATGGAGGTCGCGGGAGTCGAGGAGGATACCTACGAGATCGTGCTGTTTGGGCCATCGGGCCAGAGGACCTTTGCCCGGTATCAAGGCTCCCGTCAGGTCTGATTGCATCCTTGAAGGAACAAGCATGGGATAGGCTTGTGCTCCGCACTCGCCCTTCCCATGTCCAGCGTAGCCTCAGGGTCCGGGCCCCTCTGGCGAGCGGGGCGCCGCTCGCGATGTCGGACGTTTTCATGCAACGCGTATGCGACCGGGAAACCCGCCCATGCACTTCATCACCTTCCGGACCGTCCCCTCCTCCCCTTCTGGCGGACTCCTGACCATCCTGATCAGACTGGCACTTCTGGCCGCGGCGGGGATTGCCCTGCTGACGATGGTACTCGTCGGCTTCTTCGTCGTGCTTCCCGTGATGCTTATCGGCGGGTGCGCATCATACTTCTACCTTCGGCGTCGCATCCGACGGTCTCGGCAACACTCGCACGATGGCGTCATCGATGCGGAATACACGATTGTCGACCGCCAATAAGGCCCGTGGCTACATCCACCCCAGCGTGAGCCCGGTGACCGCGAGATAGCGGGCACGACCAAGGCGAGGAACATGGGAAAGGTTCGCGCAGGACGCCTGCGACGATTGTGAGCGGATCGCCAATGATCGGCATCCGCGACAGCAGCAGGGACCAGCGCCCATAGCGGTGGTACCAGCCCTCCGCCTTCGCGACCTGTTCCCTGGTGACCGGGAACCAGCGTTGCCCCTCGAAGTGGGCGATGAAGCGGCCCAGGAACCAGTTCACGCACGAACCCAGAATGTTGCCGAGGCTGGCGGCGAGCACCAGCAGCCAGACCTGGTAATGCTCGGCCATCAGCATGCCGAACAGGATCACCTCTGATTGGAACGGGAATACCGTCGCCGACAGGAAGGCGGCCCCGGCCAAGCCGAGATACTCGGTGAGGTGCTCCATAGGCATTTGTCCCAGG
Organism: Microvirga tunisiensis; assembly: GCF_009296175.1. Taxonomy (GTDB): domain Bacteria; phylum Pseudomonadota; class Alphaproteobacteria; order Rhizobiales; family Beijerinckiaceae; genus Microvirga; species Microvirga tunisiensis. The sequence goes on from NZ_VOSK01000019.1 coordinate 44,992, forward strand.
CGATGGCGCCCGGGACCAGACCAACTCCTACGTCGCCATGGGGTCCCGGGGGGCCGCGTCTCCCATGTCAGCACTGCGTAATCGCCGCTGAACGGAAGATCAATTCATCCCATAGAGTTGTTCGGAATAGCGCCGCACTTCGTCATCCGCCCCGTCCTCAAGCTCGCCGAGGTAAGCAAGGAACTCCTCCTGCGTGTTCAGGGAGAAGATGCGCGCCCTCAACCTCAGGTCATCATGCAGGGGTGCTTCCCTGAGGAGGCCAGCGCATTCCTTATCGAGAAACATCGCGTCCACGTAGGGAGCGTAGGACGCGATGGCATGCACGTCGTTCATGAAGCCTCGAGTTGGCGGCTTGCGCTGCCCTGCCACGATCTTCCTTGAGATTGCGGCGAAAAGGTACGCGGTAATCCGATGGCGAGGCTGCTCCCAGTTGCCGGGCCACTGCCAAAACTTCACTACCTCGGCCATGGCCGTGGCTTGATCCAGTCCTCCAGCCTCGAAACCGCGAAGCAGTTCCATGAATTCGCGGAATACAGGATGGCCCCCCACTTCCAAGAGGGCGAGTGGATTGCTCGATTGCTCCAACTCGTCCTTCCGGTCCAGAAGGTAACGAAGCACGGTCACGCGCCCGGCGCCGTAGCTTTCGATCTCGCTTCGTAGGACCTCCTCGAATGGCGGACGCTTGTCCTGCCAGTACCTAACAAGGCTCGTCATCCGGTCCGCTGAACGATTGGTGCCCTTGCGGAGACCGTCCGCGAACTGGCTGTAGTCCGCGTTCACGAAGACCCGCATATCCGGGAGCCAAGTATTGCGCCGGGTACGCAATACGTCGTCGACATCGGTTGCGAAGATTGGGCCTCGGTTCTGGCGATATGCGGTAAAGCATTCCCAGACCTGCATAAGGGTAACCTCGTCGGTATCAATGAGCGAAGCAGTTCCACCGATGGCTTCGCTGGCGTTACGAAGGTCCTTCGGGAAAGGGGAGACGATCGTCTCACCGGAATGGACATCCGAAGTCGGGAACACGGCTTGCTGCAACAGCAACACGCGTCGCACCTTCCCGTAGAGTTCCCGCCAGAAGCCGTCATGCGCATCGGCCCGCCGTGTTCCGGCCTTGACCTTAAAGAGTTCACTGAATGCGAACTGGTCGAGGTAGATCACCTTCTTGTTCAGAAGCGGCAACTGCTCGCTCTCCGTGTGTCGGCACTCCTTACACCGCGTGGTCAGGCTGTATTCGCTGCCATAGAGGAGGCCAAAGGACTCAGGACGACGGCAGCTTGGGCAAGAGGAGAAAGGTCGACGTTCGAACATGTCCCGGGATTAAGGCACGCCGATCAAGAATGCTAGCTTGGGCCCGGCGGCAACTCCCCGTTTCCATTGCCGTGCATCGAACCGGACGGGCCGGTAATACAATGTCGTGAAAAGATTTCACGACATACAGGAGAGCCTGGACAGAACCGTGGCGGGCGGGCATGAGTCCGCATGAATGATCGTGAAAGAAGTTCACGACGGGACAGATTATCATGCGGGTTATCGAGCTATTCTGCGGTGCAGGATGCGTCGACGAGCTCATTCGGGACCGTCGCCCCCTCTGAGGAACCAGTAAACGGCGACCGCCCGAGTGAGTCGCCATAAGGACTCCTCGCCGGGTGATCCACTGCCCCGGGCACCCCGGGGCAGCCCAGTGGCCGATCCATTCATCGTGTTCGTATGCCTGGGAAGCGGCATCGGATGGTCAGGCGGGCCAGCCCGCTCGCATACCGCCCCGCAGGAGTGTCGGGAAGGGACGTCCAGCCCTCCCTGCCGAGATGTGATAGCTTCAGGAATGCGGCGGCTTGGGTTCTACGTCGCCGTTTGAGTTCCGGAGCGCTGGAAGAGTTCATGGATCTTCTCACGGAGTCGGTCGTCCACAACGCCTTCCCGATCGACGTAGCTGATAACAAGGTCGACCTGCTCGCGTGAATTCCGTGGCAGCTTGTAGACTGCCTCGAGTTGTTCCGCAGACAGGTAGCGGTCCAGATGATCGTGCGGATCAGGTGGCCGTTCCCAGTTTAACCAGGTGCCGAGCAAGGCATGGTACATCATGCGCCGGTCGCGCTGGACCTTCTCCTGAATGATGCTGTCGTAGTCATGCAACGCGACGATACTCTCGGACTGAAGCTCTGATGTAAGCCAGTCATTGAAGCGATCCACGCGTGCAGCGTAGTCGGCGAATGTCCCACGCAAGTCAATCGAAGATGGCTGCGCTGCGATATAGGCGTTGGCTCCCGCACGCTGCTCCCTCGTCAATCCTTTCTTATTCTCGCTGATGGTACGAGTGAGCGATTCCTTATCCAGAACGAACGAGGCTGTTTTCGTTCCGTTGCGATAGTCCGCTGTCAGATTCCAGCCTGCATCGACGACATGCAGGTGATGGAGCAGTATTCTGAGCGAGACAACGAGTTCGTGAAGGCCGTCGGTTCCAAAGCATTCCAAGCGCTTGGCGTCGTAATCCGCGATCGATGCCTTGTCCGCAACGCGTCGTGCGTGATCGACGAGCGATACTGCCGCATTGGTGCAGGTAAAAAGCTCTTTCTGAATATCCAATTCGATCTCGCGAAGGCGTTCCTCGCCCGCCGGGCCGAAGAGATTTGTTCTTTGGGCCAAAGCTTCCGCTTCGAAGCGGGAAATCATCTCCAGCAGGGTGCGAAGGCTTCGCCGCAAGATGGCAAGACTCGTGAGGTACGAATCCCGTTTCCTCGCCAGCCGGTAGCCTTCGTGGCCGCGCATGATCTCGCGCATATGGCTGTTAAAGAGGCGAACGAGGTCCGCCCTGAGATCGGGCGGCAGCGGAGCGGGACTTTCAGCCACGCGCAGGCGGATCTGCTCCCGCTGCTCCGCCTCGCGGGCGTTCTGTCGGTGCCATATCTCGTTAAATTGGGTGCGGGTCAGCTCTGGCATTTGGGGGAACACATTTGTTCAATTGGCTTCGGAAAGCACTCCGGAGAACCAGCGGGGGCGGGCTCCATCCATTGAAGGAATGATCACCCGGCTACACCGCCATCGCGAGGGCCGCGCGCACGTTCTCGACCACCTCGGCGCCGTGGAGCGCGGCATGTCCCAGGATCGCCTCCTCGGTGATCCCGTCCCGGCAGGCGTTCCGGATGATCTCCTGCATCGGCTCGCCGAGGAGCAGCGGGTCGAGTGTGCACTCGACGACCGCCCGGACCGGATCCGAGGCGAGGAGCGTACGGCCCTGCCCGTCGACCCGTACGGACGTCGCGACCGCCGGGTCCAGGGTGCACGGCATGACCCTCACCTCGAGGGCGCCGGCGAACTCCCTCACCTGGCCCTCCTCGGCGCCGGGGACGTAGACGTTGACCTCGGACGGGGGCTGGACCGACCAGCCGTAGCAGATCGCGGCGCTCAGCCCGCCCACGTGGCCGCCCGCAAGACGGGACGCGGCCGGTGCGTCGACGCCGGACCACCGGAACCCGTCGTCGGCGCCCGGGTGAAGGTCTGTTGCCTTGATCAGCTTCGCCGCAGCCGCGGACTGGACGCCCTCCTTCTGCCAGCGGGCGACCGTCCGGCGCGAGACGCCGAGGTAGACACCCGTCTGGGTCAAGGACAGACCCGAACGGTCCATCCAGGCACGGAATGCGGGGGCTACCAGATATACGGTTGTCACGTTTGCGGCTCTAGGTGGTGTCATGGCGACACTAGGAAGCTCGCAAGTCTTTGTCAACAATTGTCACGGTTGGACGGGTCCGCCAGCCCATGCTCCTCCGCCAGCGCCAGTAGCCGCCGGATGTCCCCGATCGCCTTCTCCAAGTCGGCGACCTGCTCGTGTAATGTTTTCACGACATCCGCTCGGATGACGTGCACGGCGTCGAGGACTACCCACTGACGCCTCCCGTCGCCGCGTCGAGCGAGGATGGCTTCGGTATCCCCTTCCATCCCGTCCACCATAGATCGGCGCTCCCGAGGATCTCGAAGTCGGGCGCCCTGAGGATTTGGGCGACGCGGTTCCGCTTGTGCTCCCGGAGGGCGTCTTCATCCCTGCTGACCGTCATGCTCGTCCTCCGCGATGCACCTGCTACGCCGCGGGTTCACGGGGTAGAACGCCTTCATCCTCGGGTCCGTCTCCTTCGCCCGTTCGCTGGCCACCTTTCGGGTCGTCTCGCGGCCGTTGTGGGCAAACGGATTCCTCGGTCCCGGGAAGCACGCCGTCACCGACCACTGCCACACCCCTGCTCGGGGCCGTGCGGGATTTGCTGCACATTGGCGACGTAGGTGTCGCACGGCCCGTCGCCCTCGCGGTAGAATTTGGCAGGATCGAAGAGGGTGTATTGCGTCTCGGGCCGAGCGGTGTCCCTAAGAGGCGTGCGAGCTCTTCATCCAGTAGAGGTCTCCATGACGCCCGGTGCCTCAGCGCCAGTCCGGCAGTGTATCGAACGTCCACGCGATCCAATGCCCCGGGATCGTCCCGATCACCTTCGTGAGGTTCGTGAGGCAATTGTTCACGTCCGGCCGCGGCACCCTGCCCTCCGCCAGCAGTTCCATGCCCGCCGCGAAGTCCCTGTACGCCGCTTCCGCCTGCCTGTGGTCTTCTGTCGGCATTGCCGGCCACGGCATCGCCACCACCTCCATGAGCGCGGCCGACGCCGCGTGGGCTTCCGATACGAATGCCGGATCGATCACGGCTCGCAGCGGGTCGCCCGGCTGCTCGAACAGGATCGCGGCTTGGGCGAGCGCCGTCGCCGCGCGGCATGCGGCGTCGAACAAGCCGCGATCCTCCGGTGTGACCCATTGCACTGGTATCGCGCGGAGCATGGCCAGCAGGGTCTTGGCGTCGTTGAGCCATAGCGACACGGCGAGCCCCAGCGGAGCGAGGGGCGGAACGTAGGTAGGAGACATCATGTTGGTGGGTTCTCCTTCAATGATCGGGCCAAAGCGACGACTTCCCGGGGCCGACCGGATTGCATGGCTTCGATCGGACTCTTGAGGCCCAAGGACTCATCCGGCGTTACGAACCATTCCAGTCTCGTCCATGGATCCCTGATCGGCAGCAAGGACAGGATCTCGCGCATCGTCAGAACGGACATCGCGTTCTTGAGCTGGAAGCCCGGGTAAATCGTCCGGCCGCCGAAGTTGACGGCAAGGACGTCCCCCGCATCGGCGTATCGGCGCAGGTCGTCGACGGGCATGTCGAGCCAATTGGCAGCCAGCTCCTCTCCCAGCCCGCCGCCGGCCTTGCGGATCAGCTCCCGCTTGTGGACGTCGGGATCGGGTGCCTCTTCCTCAAGCCACTCCACCACCATCCGACCGTACGCCTGCGCCGTGTCGGCCGGCAGCGCGAGCGGCTTCGGCCGGGCGGCCGCCAGTGGCTCGAATTCGTCCCGCGAGGCAAGGGCGGCGAGCCAGCCCAGCGCCGACCATGCGAGTGTGCGGTCGGCGAGCCCCGGCTCCTCGCCCTTCCCTGCCCGCTCCGCGGCCGCCACGAGTGCCGCCGCGGCGTTCTCGGCGACCGCGACCTGGCTCATCCACGTCCCGAGGGAGGCGCGGTAGATCAGGCAACGGAGGCGCCCGTCCCGGTCGTCTTTCGGCAGCGCCCGCGTCAGGAGGAAGGCGGCCCCGTCCAAGGCCTCGGCTTGCTTGTGCTTCACGGCGTCCAGCAGCATCTCGAACGCTCGGAGCACCTGTAGATCGGGCACGCGGGTCCCATTGAGGCGGGTGATCTGATGGGCGGCCCACTCGCCTGCGTCAAGATAGATGCTTCCGCTGAACCACGGGTACAGGCGCAGGAGTTCGTCGGTCGTCGGGAGCGAGCGCCCGGTGAGGATATGGCCGATTCGGGCGACGTATTCGTGCTCCGCGGCCGGGCGGCGCCCGGTCAGGAAGTGCTCCGTCTGAGCGATGTGCCCAGGCTTCTCCGGCATGGGATCCTCTGTCATGACAGCACCTCCGTCTCGCGCAGGCTCTCGTACGGCCGCCCCAGGCGATACCATCGGCTGAGGGTGCGCGCGCAGGAATGGTCCTCGGACATGATCCAGAGATCCGACGTCCGGATCGGGCGTCCGTTGCCAGGGAGTCGGGGATGGCCGGCGACGCCCCCAACGAGACAATCGACGGGGAATTGCGCCCGGCTCCAGAAGTCCAGGACAGGTGCGTCCTTGAGCATGCTGTCCTCCGTCGGCACCGCGCCCACCCGGAGTGCCTTCAAGTCAGAGAGCAGCCCTTCGATCCTCCCGATCTCCTCGTCGAGATCCCGTCGGGTATCGGCTGTCAGCCCGTGGTGCCTGGTCAGTGTGAACATGTCGCGTCCTTCGTTTCGACCCGGATTCCTATGGACGAAATCGGGGCGTTTGCCCGGAGCGGAATGTTGTGACAGTGGCGGTTTTCCCCGGAAACAGGCGGCAAGTGCCATGAGGGTCGGCAAGTGCATGCCCCCGGAAGTCGTCCTGACCTGATGACGGCGGGAAATCCATTCGCTATGGGAGGCGGATTCGATGGAACGCCAAGCGAGGTTGTCAGTTGACAACCCGTCTGGCCCCCTGCATATTTCGAGGCACAGGACCAGATGGCGAGGACTCGTCACACGGATAAGGACGTCGAGGCGGCGCTTCGACATGCCGAGGCTAACGGCTGGCGCGTAGAGTTGGGCGGAAGTCACGCCTGGGGCAAGATCTACTGCCCCTACAACGATGATGAATGCCGATGCGGAGAGTTCTGCATCACAAGCGTATGGAGTACCCCCAGGAACGGGGGCACCCATGCGAAGCAGATTAGGCGGGTCGTCGACAATTGCACGACGCACAAGGCTGAACGCGAGAAGAAGAACGCCGAGAAGGATTGAAGTGATGATGGAATACACCTTCACCCTCAAGTACCGTCTCCCGGAGAACGAGACGGACATGGATTCGCTCGTGGAGCGCCTCGGCGAGGCCGGATGCACCGACGCCCTGATCGGCACCGGCACCCCCGGCCGTCTCGGACTCGAGTTCAGCCGTGAGGCGGAGACCGCACAGGAAGCCGTGCGCAGCGCGCTCGCTGACGTGAAAGCCGCCATCCCCGACGCGATCCTCGTCGAGGCCGGCCCCGATCTCGTCGGCCTCTCCGACATTGCCGGCTACATGGGCGTGACCCGCCAGAACATGCGCAAGTTCACGATCGCCAACCGCGATTTCCCGCTGCCCGTTCACGAGGGGTCTGCTGCCCTCTGGCACCTTGCCGACGTCCTCGCTTGGCTCGAGGCCCGCAAGGGCTATGAGCTGGACCAGGGCTTGCTTGAGACGGCCGCGGCTACCCTCGAGGTCAACACGGTCAAGGAAAGCCGTCGGCACTCAGTCCGGGGGCCCGGGAGCTGGAGCTCCTGATCGCGTAGTGTCAGGCGTGTCGGGAGTGCACACACTCCTGGCACCCATAGCGGCCATCAGGCGGCGAGGAGGCCGACGTCCGACGTCCGTCGGCGGGAGGCCCAGGACCTCGGCGTCCGGGTGCAGGTCCGCCGCCAAGCATGATGCGTCCGTCGCCAGCCCTTCCAAGCTCTTGCGGATCTGTTCGTCGGTCAGGCCGGCCCTCCTTCCACAATCGCGGCAGGCGCTGGGAGTTGTCAGGACCTCGCGGCGTTGGCAAGGTGCCCCGAAGCAAGGCGCCCCGAAGCAAGGCGCCCCGAAATCGGGGCTGATGGGGGCAATCAATGGATTTACACCTGGAGCGCAGGCTGCGGCTACACACCGAGCCGGAGCACAAGAGCCTGTATTCCTGGGCGATCAACGAGTTCGACGAGCAGGGCCAGCAGATCGGTCACGACCGGATCCCCTGGGGCTGGACGCTGCGCTTCACTGCGACCGACGTCGTGCTCGGCCATGGCATCGAGATCAAGTCGGATTACCAGCCTGGGGAAGCCGCGTCGACGACGCGCGAGGTCACGCAGCGCCAGGTCATCCGGGCGCAACTGCGGCCGGGCATCGCCCTGCACGACGGGGACTACCGCCGCATCAAGACTACCTTCTCGATGTTCGGGACCAACCGGACCATTAAATGCTTCCAGCTCGACATCCACCCGCTCGCCGACCCCGCCGGGCAGGAGAGCTGCCGGGCATGGGGCATGGTGTCTTACACGTACGAAACGGACTTCAGGAACGAGACGACCGAGGACTGCGTCACCTTCGAGATGTTCGTGAAGCCGGAGACCTTCGCCCGCTACGCGGCGATGGTGGCCGACGGCTCGGTGGACGAGATGATCCTCAGCGTCGGGTTGGTGTCCGGCTTCTACTCGGAGTGGAGCCCCTCGATCTCCACCCACCACGTGAAGGTCCTGACCGAGGACAAGGACCAGAGGGTTGACCTGCCGCCCGGCCTTCAGTTCGAGCCGCTTCGCCTCGGCCCCGTCGGTGATGCCACGCTGTCCGTCAATCGGATCCTCACGATCGCCAAGCGGACGCCGGATCCCCAGCCTGTCGAGCCGACGACCAAGGCCGAGCCAGTGCCGGCCATCCCCGAGACGCCGGCACCGGAGATGGCGCTGACGGACCCGCGGATCCTAAAGGCGTTGGGATCCCTGCGGCGGGCCGCGTGGTTCATCGTGGCCCTGTTGGCGCTGATCTTCGTCACGACGCTTTCTCGATAAACCGTTTGTACTCAAGGTGATAAATGGGTGAAAAAATTTTTGAGGTAGAGAAAGATGATATATCTATCTCAAACCTAAGTGCATTCGATATACATAATATTCTGATCAGAACCAGAGGAAAAGACTCGCCTGAGAGTCTATGGTTCAGGGTTATGCCTGACTCAAATATTCTATATATACAACAGAAAGATTGGAGTTATAACGATCCCGAATTCGCTATAACTTGCTATCGTGATATAGAATATTTACGTGGCATCAAAAAATACAGCGGAAGAGGATTCCGCTGGAGCATCTCAGCTAAGTACAGTACTGTAAGAAAAGATTACAGCACCATTCGTAATGATCTTTCCCTTTCTTATGTACACCGAGTAGGTGCGCTGCTTCTAATAAACAAGATGCAATGTGTTAAATTAAGCATAAATGAACGAGACAATAATCTATCAGAGTTTTCTAATTACTATCTTGGTGTTAAGGAAAATTTGAAGAACACGCAAACATGGATCAGCGGTAAGCTAGAAATGCGCGCTGATTGTAGCTGCGGGCATTCTGGCATTGTTAAAAACACTGTATTATCAGCCTTATTTAGCCGAGGACTATCTATTGAAGATATCAAGTCTCGCCTAAAATGTGATGATTGTGGAAGTAAAGAACATTTAGAGATCATGTCTTTATACAATGAAAATACGCCTTCAGAATTCAGACATGAAATATATTGGCCTAATGATAAGCGTCCGAGATCTGGAAGTATTCTTGAATCTAGTAAAATATTTTCTCATCGCAATCCTGAGCTCGAAGGAATGTACAAAAATCTAGGCGGCGATGGAGAAGGTCCAGTTTATCTCGGGGACGGGGCTTACCTGTCCTCATCCGGTGAGGTATTCGATGATTAGTTGTTTGGTGGCGGAACGTTGTTGGGATCGGGTGCGTTACGCCATTGAGGAGTACACTTGGCGCTTTGACGGCCTGCGACGCCGAGCTTCTCACCGCAGGAGGACGTGATGCACTCCCTTCATCCGCA
>NZ_VOSK01000001.1 GCF_009296175.1 Microvirga tunisiensis
GGCGGCTATCTCGCGCGTGGGCATGATCCGCCGCCAGGCAACACCGTCATGTGGAGAGGACTTTCGCGCCTGATGGACATCGAACTCGGCGCCAGGATCGGAGCGCAAATCTATGGGTAATTAAAAGTCCGCGAACACTGGGTGGCAGCGTGAGGTGTCGGCGAATGCCTTGAAGGACTAGTGAGCGAGGGCGGTGGGTAAGTTGAAACCGACTGACAGCCTTGCTGGACAGAAAACCAAATTCCGCAATCTGGAGGAAATCACGATGACCATAAGAGTAACTCGTCGCACTGCTTTGACTTGGGCTGCTGGCTCTTTGACCTGTTTAGTGATGCCCGGAGTGTCGTTGGGTCAGTCCGCGGCCAAGCGTGCAACGCTTCTAATGGGTGCTCCTGGGCCGCGTCTCAGCTTGGCCCCTAGTTACATCGCCGAGTTGCTTGGCTTCTATAAGGAAGAGGGCCTTGAAGTCAGTCGGATTTTCATGCGTAGCGGTCCTGCAGGGATGACCGCATTGGTTTCTGGAAGCGGCGATGCGTACTACACGGCTCCAGGTGAGATGATCGCCGCTGCGGCACGTGGGCAGAAGTTCAAAATAGTAATGGCGCAGAGCTCTGCGCATACGCTGTACCTGGTGCTCACCAAAGGCTATGCGGCCAAGTTCGGTCTTACGGAAAACATGCCTTACGAAGAGAAGCGGAAGATCGCGGCTGCCAACTTCAAGGGGATCCGGTGTGGCGTGACGTCGCCTGGGAGTATCACAGACGGATTTGCACGGCAGGTGATCTCCAGCCTTGGGCTTAACCCCGCCAAGGATGCGCAAATTGTGCCCACCCAGTCTACGGAGAATGCCGTATCGGCCGCAGCGAACGGCGCTATCGACGCGTTCGTCGCGCTCCCACCAAACGTCGACCAAGCAGTTGCAGAGATCGGAGCCGTGCCGATATTCAGCGTAACCAAGGATGAGGTTCCGGGGTTCAAGTCACTCGGTGGCTTTGTAATCGAGGCGCGGGCGTCGGACGTGGAGAGCAATCCGGAGCTATTTCAGGCTCTGGTGAACGCCGAGGTTAGAGGCCTGCGCTACATCATCGAGAAATCAGAGGAAGCTGCGAGTATTATCTACAAGGCGCAATATGCGTCTATGATGAGTCCCGACACTTGGCGCACGATGTGGACAAAGAACTTCCCACAGTTCCAGTCTCCCTACTTCACAAAGGAGAGCATTGAAGCGTGGATTAGTCTGGGCATGGTACCGAACGTTACCGACCTGAAATCCATCGATGCAGCCTCACTCGTTGACATGCGTTTCGTCGACAAGGCAGTGCAGCAGATTGGCTGGAAGGTTCCAACCTAGAGCAATAGCGGTTCTGATAGAGCCGGCGCACCCATGCTATCTCTTCGTGATGGGGCTGCTTTCGTCGCCCGTGAAGAATGTTATGCCGGCTTGAGTCATGCGCGCTGAGGCGATGGAGCATATCCGACGAGCATCAGGACAAGGGCGCACAAAAGTGCCGCCAGCCATCGCAGCAGGAGTGAGAAGTTGTATCCGGCCGCTGCCAGAACGGCGTTGATGCGGTCGCCTTCTCGGCCTTTCAGATGATTGCGCCCCATCCGGTGTTCGGCTTTCAGGTGGCCGATCACCGGTTCTATCGCGGCCCGCCGCTTCATCTCGCGCTTGAGAGCCGCTGTGGTCCGGCGTACCTGGCCCGAGATCCAGACCTGGAAGCGGTTTGGGTGATTGTGCCCGCGATAACCCTTGTCGACATGCGTGCGCTGGACTTCAACCCCGGTCATCGCCGCCACATCGGCCACCGCGGCCGCCAACGTGTGACCGTCATACGGGTTGCCGTGCAACGCCCGGGCATGCAGCACGAACTGACCGCCCTTGGGCTGTGTGACCGGAGTGGCGATGCTCACCTTGCAGCCGAACTCATACGGTGTGCGGGCTTTGCCCTTGCCGATGCACTCCACTTCGGGCGCATGTAGGGCGTAGACCTTGGGCCCGCGCTGGCGCTGGGTCTGCTGCCGAACCCTGACCGCCAGGGCGAGCAGCGGTTCAAAGCCTTCCTCCAGGGCCGCATTCCCTTTGATCTTGCGGCGGACATCCCGGATCACTCGGCCGAGCCGGGCGCGCAGAAACCGCAGCTCGCGGTTCGCCCGCTTGAACTGATGGGCATGAAGGTAGCGGCCGATCCGGATCAGAGCGTGTTGGGCCACCCGGCGATAGCTCTGGCGCAACCGGACACCGCACTTGTGGGCGAGATCCACGAGCTTGATCAGGGCCCGGTGCATCAGGCGGACATCGGTGGGATAAGCCACCGCCTTGGGCTGGACGGTGGTGTCGACGGCCACCCGCTCGAGATCCTTCGTGGCGAGAGCCCCGGTCTGGTGCGCCACGGAGAGGCTTTCCTGCAGCAGGGCGGTCAGATGCTCTTCGCCCAGCCGCTGGCGCCACCGCGTCAGGGACGAACGGTCAAACGGCAGATCATGGCGGAAGCTGACCTCGCCGCAGAAGAACTGCACGTAGGGGCTGTCGAGAAAGCGGGCGCACAGCACCTCGTCGGACAGGCTCTCCATGTGCTTGAGGATCATCAGGCCAGCCATCAGCCGCACCGGCAAGGGCGGGTGGCCGGGTCCGGGCTTGTAGACGCCGCCGAGCCGGCGCTCAAGGAAGGTCCAGTCGATGCGCTGAGCCAGCAGCACCAGCGGATGCTTCAGGTCGATGATGCTGTCCAAGGCGGGGCGGAACAGATCCTTCTGGCGCTCGTCTTTCGGCGTCGACATGGCGCACCTCCGGCCGGATGGAGTGCTCCTGATTGAATCAGATCCCGGGCTAAAGCGGCAACGGAAAACGCAGGAAATCCACCGCTTCCGGCCCGCAACCCTGCAAAATCGACTCCAATGATGCGCCCGATATCCCAATCGTCTCAACGAGATCGGAATTCTTCACCGACGACGCTTTCAGAAGGGAACCAGGATCACATGCGGGGCACGATGCTCTAGGAGCCGGATATTACGTCCACTAAAGGAAATGGTTCGACCACCGTCGACATCATCCAGAAGAAACAGCTGAGGATGAACAGTACCGCCAGGCCTTCCGGCGATGCTGTTCATCCTCACCGATCCCCCACATTGGCCATCGACCCATCTTCGTGTGCTCTCACCCGCAGCCTTCGATCTGCCGAAATCGGAATTCAGCCCCGCGAGCTTTAAACGTTAGCTCGATCCCTTTAGCTGACGGGCTCTCCTATCTAGCGTCGATCCAGTTCTCGGACCATGTCAAGGACGAGCTTCGACAACTGCGGCTGTCGAAGCTCGTCCAGTACAATACTTTTTTGTATTGATGCTCAAAGTTATGAATGGACCCGCGGCGGCTTGTCGAGCCGTACAACGATCCCTTCGAGGTCCTTGCTCGGTGCCGGATAGAGTTGCATCACGAGCGGATCGTGCCCCGGGATGACGTGGTCCCAAGACCCTCCGGAGAGGTTATACAGAATCCGATAGCCTTCCATCATTTCATCGACCCGATGGACAGATGGGAATGGCGCGCCATTCTGCATGTTGAAATAGAGATGAGAGGCATCCGAGGCGAGCACTACCCAGCCCCGTTCGGTCCAAACGCGGACGACCTGCTGCCCTCCCGTATGGCCCCCGGTTCGATGCACGGAGAGACCAGAGGTAATCTCGACACTTTGATCGTGAAACGTCACCCGGTCGGCATATACGCATCTGACAAGATGAAGGACGTCATCGATCTCGTATCCACGCCGCATCAGGCGCGAGCACATGCATCGGCCCGTAGCATAGGCCATCTCCGAGTCCTGGAGGTGAAACTGCGCCCTGGGATATCGGTGGAGCATGCCGGCATGGTCGTAGTGCATATGTGTCAGAATGACGTCTTCCAGCTTCTCGGGATCGAGATCCAGCAGCTTGATTGCGTCGGCTGGAGCTCGGAAGAACTGCTCACCCCGGCGCTTGGCGGTTTCCTCGCCCATACCGGTGTCGATGAGAAAGACCCTATCGGATCGCTTGGCCACCCACACGTAGAAATCCATCGACGAATGCGACTCGTGGGGATCGCCGCCAATCATATTTTGTCCGAGCGTACGTGGTCCGTTGTGCGCGTACCGGATTGCAAACAGTTCAAAGGGCTGCATAGAATTCTATTCCTTGATGTGGGTGGTTAACGAGGCCGCCGCTGCACCGGTCGTGTCGCATCTCTAAATAGGGACTACATTGACCACTCGCTCGGCGGCGCCTATGCATTACAGACCTAAGTACCGCGTGACCGGGTGGGTTGGCTTCTGGTACGTTTCCATCTTTAAAGAAGAGGCTGCCGGTATTGTCGAGGTCGGCCATAGGCACTGCTGTAGGTTTGCCAGTCGCGATTGGTCTCAACCACGTCCTGGTAGCGTGACAGCGCGTAGAACCCGCGCTGTTCGTTGAAGTATACGGGCTTTTCCTGCCTCATCAGCCGGCAAATCGGAAAGGGATTGTCGATAACCGCCTTTTCGAATGGGTCGAACTCCATAACTGAACCTCCTTACTTTGAAGGCAAAGCTTCTTGATGAAGAGCACTATCTTCTCTGATCATATTATCAGGGACTGCCTATTCGTACCCGGATTCTGCAGCTACTGAGCAGTCCAGCCGCCATCGACAGCCAACGGGTGCCCAATCACGAAACTCGCGCCCGGGCTGCAAAGCCATAATACGGCTGAAGCGACCTCCTCCGGCCGTCCGAGTCTACCAATCGGTTGGTCGTACTTGGTTATCTGCTCGAGGATAGCAGGATCGCGCCTGATTAGCTCAGTCACCATAGGCGTCTCGATCGTCCCGGGACACACCGCGTTGATCCTGATACCGCGTGATGCGTATTCAACAGCCGCAGTGCGGGTAAGCCCGATGATCCCATGTTTCGAGGCATGATAGTCTCCCCGTCCCGGTATCCCGACTAGTCCACAAACTGACGAGCAGTTCACGATGGCGCCTTGGCCCTGTTCGCGCATGTGCTGGAGTTCATACTTCATGCAGTTCCAGACGCCACGAAGGTTAACCGCGATCACGCGGTCAAACTCTTCCCCAATGGCATCAGCCGTTTCTTTGGCGCCAAACTGGATCCCAGCATTGTTGAAGGCAACGTCCAGACGACCGAACTCCCTCACCGTCCGCGCGACCATGCTTGCGACGCTCGCCTCATCGGCAACGTCGCAGGCGACGGCGATTGCCCTGCCGCCGGCCGCAGTGATATCGGTGACCGCTGCCTGAGCGGACCCTTCGTCAACATCAGCAACGGTGACGGCTGCGCCTGCCTCAGCGAAGGCCTGAGCTGTCGCCAGCCCAAGACCCGAGCCGCCACCTGTCACTAAAGCAACCTTGTTCTCAAACACTAAACTCATAGCATGCGCCCTTAGTAGAGTTTTCTAAGCCCGGCTCGTTAGATGCATGAACGGTGAGTATTGGCGACCGTCACTTACAGTCCCAGCCATGACCTGATGGAAGACTGCAGGGTCAATCAAGCGCTGTTTCCGCGGGGTCATCACCTTGAAGGTCGGAGGAGGAAATGGTGTATCCCCTCCCCACACATTGATCGCGCATAAGCGGCAACTCCGATCGGCCTAGCGATGACGTACTTTGCCATTGAGTGCAGAGTCGGCAGCGATAGCCAGCAACAGAAGAAGCGCCTTGATGATCATCTGTATGAAGGACGAGATGTTCAGCAGGCTCATGCCGTTATCGATTGTGACAAGCAGTGCGGCCCCGAGGATAGCACCTGGGATAGTGCCAATGCCTCCGCGCAGTGAGATACCGCCGATCACAGCCGCGGCAATAGCGTCCAATTCGAGGTATTGCCCCATAGCAGGCGTGGATGCCGACAGGCGCGCGGTCGCAAGGGTTGCGGCGATCGCATAGAATACGCCCATAAGAAGGAATCCGAACAGAATATGCTTGCTAACATCGATACCGGCCAAGCGCGCGGCCTCACGATTTGAGCCAATTAGGTAAGCGTTGCGTCCGTACACGGTACGAGTCATCACGAACCAGAGCACGCCTCCGCAGGCTGCGACCCAGAGAACAGCGTTAGGAATGCCGCGGTACCCGGCAAAGATCCAAGCCAGCGCTCCAAAGATGATGGCCGCAGTGGCAATCCTGACGGCAATCGATGTTAGATCATGCTGGCCAGTCTCAGGATCTCGCGCCGAGCGGGCGAGCAAAGCGGCAACAACGAGAAAGGCCACCGCCAACATCAGTAGCGAAACAGGCACCGGCACAAAGCCCTCGCTGAGGGCCGAGTATGACGGGCTTAGAGGCGCGATTGTAGCGGCGTCCGTCAGATAGTAGGCAAGTCCACGGAAGCCCAGCAAGCCGCCAAGGGTCACTACAAATGACGGGACGCCAAGCGCGACCGTGCACAAGCCTTGCCAGAGACCGAGCAGAAGCCCTATGCCCAGAGTGACAAGAATTGTTGGAACCACAGGAAAGCCATAGTGGACTTGGAGCGTAGCAGCGGCAGTCCCGCAAAGATAGACTGCACTGCCGATCGATAGATCAATCTCACCTTTAATAATCAGAATCGACACCGCCATCGCGACAACGGCAGTGATCGCACATTGCCGCATTAAAAGTGTGATATTGCGAGGTGACAGGAAGATGCCATCGGTCGCAACTTGGAACCCGACTGCAACCACGATGAAGAAGGCAACCATCGGCAGCCAGCGGGCGTTCCTCGTCAAGACATGCCGGACGAATTGTGCTCTTGCTGTCTTTACAGGACGATCGACGATCTCAGTCATAAGTATGTTCCGTCCCTTCCAATGATCCAGTTGCCGCGGCCAGAAGAGTGTGCCGGCTGACCCCCGGCTTGAACTCACCCGTTATTTGACCTTTGTACATGACCAAGATGCGGTCACTTTCGTTTGCGACCTCTTCCATGTCGCTTGAAATCATCAGGATGGCCTTGCCGCTGTCGGCAAGCTCGCGGAGAATCCTGTAGATCTCGAAGCGCGCGCCAATGTCGACGCCGACGGTCGGCTCATCCACAATCAGCAGGTCGGGTTCTGCTGCCAGCCATCGAGCCAGCATAATCTTCTGCTGGTTGCCACCGCTAAACGTCTCGACCGACTTCTCGAGGTTGAGCGGACGGAGATGGAAGTTTCGTGCCAATGTCAAGTTCCGGCGTCGTTCCGCACTTCGGCCGATGACTCCCCATCGACTGAGCCGACTGATGCTTGCGGCGCTCATGTTGTAGAGCGCACTTTGGGTCTCGAAGAGTCCGGATCGCTTCCGGTCCTCTGTCAGCATAGCGCAGCCCCTACCCAGAGCATCCCTGGGACTTCGGGGTCGACCATTCACGCCATTTATGGTGACGTCTCCATGAACCCGCCCGTTCCACGCGCCGAATATCGCCATCGCCAGCTCGGTCTGTCCGGCGCCAACCAAGCCGAAGAGGCCAACGATCTCACCGCCTGATACATCGAGACTTGCCCCGTCTACAAAAGCCTTAGAGTTCGACGCTGAGCCAGAAACGTGCAAGTTAGTGACAGAAAGCCGCTTTTTCGAAAGGGTAACTGTCCGGCTTTCGCGCGATTCAGGCTCGCGACCGATCATTGCTCGCACGATCTGGTCGCGGGATCCCTTCAACTGCGATGTCTCAAACACAAGACGGCCGTTGCGCATCACCAACGCGCGGTCACATACGCCTTCGATTTCGTCAAGGCGGTGTGTGATGAAGACCGTTGCAACGCCTAGTCGGCTCACTTGCTTTATTTTGTCATAAAGATGCGCCGCCTCACCTGGCGTCAGGGCTGCCGTCGGTTCGTCAAGGATGAGAACGCGCGGCGTCCCCTTCGTCAGAGCGGACGAGATCATCAGGAGGCGCTGTTCGGATGCTGAAAGGGTGCTCGCGGGTGCGTTGGGGTCCGCGTCGATCTCGAAGAAATTCAAACAGTCGCGAGTATGCTTTATGACCTTCGCCCAATCGACGACACCATACCGGTTGGGCATGAATCCCATGCACGCATTTTCCGCGATGCTCAGGTTTGGGGCGATATGCAGCTCTTGCTGAACCAGGAGAATTCCCAGCTCTTCGGCCTGACGGACGTTGCTCGGCTGGATCTCCTTTCCATCGAGCAGAACCGTGCCGCTCGTTGCCGTGTAGACGCCGGAGATGCACTTCATCAGCGTAGACTTGCCAGCTCCGTTCTCGCCGAGCAGTGCGATTGTCTTGCCAGGCAGAAGCGAGAGCGAAACATCGTTCACTGCCAGTGCGCCGAAGAAATCTTTCGTCAGATTTTGAACTGTGAGAACTGGTTCTGACATTGATCCATCTCTGGGCTGTTTGACCAGGTTCAGCGACAAGGCTGAACGGAGCCTCTGTGAAGCCGGCACCGACGTGGCCGCGTCGGCTACCGTTCCGGTGGACTGCACGCTCGCACTGCGCGGAATCCTGGCTATGCAGCAAAGTCGGTAATGACCACGTATCCTGAGGTCCGGTACGCATCCATGTCGTGGAGCACGGAACCTACATCATGCAATCCTACTTCACGACTTACGAGTCTGCTCGGGCGTAATCGCCCCTGCGAAACCAGCGAGAGCAACTCATCGAAAGCCCAATGCGGGTTGCCCTGCGAGCCCACAATCCGAAGTTCCTTCATGACGATGAGATCCAGCGGAATGCGGGCAAAGCCTTTCTCCTGTTGGGATGTAAGACCGATCTGAGCCAGTCGACCACCCTTCTTCAGCGAATACAGCCCGGTATTCACCGTCTGCTCGAGCCCGAGCGCGTCCACAGCTAGATCAACACCGCGGTCCCCGGGCGTGAGCTTGCGGACCGCGCTGCTAACGGCATCGGGACTGAGACCCTTCGCGTTTACCGTACTAACAGCCCCGAGCGTCTTTGCCTGTTCGAGCTTCGCGTCGTCGACATCAACGGCAATCACCTCAGCACCAAGACATGCCGCAATCTCCACTGCGGCAAGTCCGACCCCTCCACACCCCACGACTGCGACGAGCTCGCCGCCTTTCACGGCGCCCTGCTTGTGCACAGCTCGCCAGGCAGTCATGTACCGGCACCCGAGCGCCGCCGCCGTCAGTTCATCAACGTTGTCTGGTAGGACGACGCAGTTGAGATCTGCATTCGGAACTCGCATGTACTCTGCCCAACCGCCGGAGCCTGGGACGTGATGACTCGAGTCCCCATCGTCGCACATGTTCTGGAGGCCGCGCATGCAGGATGAGCATCGCCCGCAGGCAAGATGAACCGGAACGGTGACCCTCTGGCCTGGGGTCAGCCGCTTGACGCGGCTTCCAACGGATTCAATGATGCCACCGATTTCGTGACCCAGAATTCCGGTTACAGGAAGATGAACACCGTTCCAGACCCAGTCACCGTTCCAGATATGCCAGTCTGATCTGCATATACCGGACGCGACAATTCGGACGAGCGCATCCTCCTCCCCGATCTCGGGCACTGGCACACTTGCCACCTCAATCGGGGACCGCACGCCGACGGCTCGCGCCGCGCGCATCTTCTTGTTCGACCACGTCGTGGGCTCAAAGAACATCCAATTCCTCCCATGTGGCGTGGCGAGATCTCGCGGCTACGCCAGCGTCCGAAGTAAGTCCGTCGAGAGCAATTAGACGAACTTCACCGTTTTCTTTGACGCTCCGACGATTCTTCAGGCTCAACTCGCGCCATAACGTCTGGCTCAAGTTCGACTTAAGGAAGTCCAGCGTCGTTTTCTCAGTAATCTCACTTAATGGGATATGTGTCAACTAAGCTGGCGGTCCGGGTTGGCAGGAGATACCCGCTTCTGCGACCAAGAGTTTTGTTTCAACCTCGTTAGAGCGAAGGGCAACCTAGGATGCAAAGGCGATCGAATTCAAACGGTGGGAGGTGCCATTTCGTGCCGCATCATTGCAGTGGGTGTTCATACATGCAGACACGCTCGGTCAGTGAAAGTGGAGCTATCTACGGGGCTCGATTCAAATCACCTGGCAAAGACGATAAACAAGGGCCGTCACCTTCGCCGGACACGCAGCACGGTTTGGGCTAACAGGCGCGTATATAGAAATAATCCCGCTTAGTAGGACAGCTTGGGATAGGCTTGCGCAAACACGATGCTCGGCGCGTGAGCCCGCCGTTCATCACAGCAGTTTGTCCGGTGTAATGGGCAACTCGCGGATGCGCTTCCCTGTCGCGTGGAAGATTGCATTCGCGATCGCAGGTGCAACGCCAACAATCGCGATCTCGCCAACACCCTTAACGCCAAGCGGGTTCACATGCGGGTCGTGCTCATCGATAAAGATGGCTTCCATTTCCGGTGGATTGTCTGCATGCACTGGGATTGCATACTCGGCAAGATTTGCGTTCACGGCGCGGCCATTGCGCCGATCCATGGGTGAATGCTCCATTAGCGCCATGCCTATCCCGCCAACCATGCCTCCGATAACTTGGCTACGCGTCGTCTTCGGATTCACAATACGGCCAAGTCCATAGCTGCCCACGATACGATTGACCCGCGCTTCGCAGAGGTCCGGGTCGACAGCAACTTCCGCGAAGACAGCGCCGAACGCATGCATCGAGAAGCGTTTCTTGGCGTCGCCGGGCGTGAAATGGAACAAAGTCTCATAAGGATGCTCAAGCCGGCGGATCGCTTCTGCGATGTCGTTGGTGCTTGCGTTCGCAAGTATGCTGGCGCGCGCCTTCTGGCATGCTCCCTGAACGGCACTGCCGACGCTGGCGGTCGTCATAGATCCCCCATGTACGGACGCGCGGGGCAGTTTCGTGTCGCCAAGGTTGAACCTCACCTTTCCCACAGGAAGACGTAGCGTCTCTGCGGCGATTTGGGTCATGGTCGTCCACGTCCCTGGGCCCATGTCGCTAGCGGCGCTCACCACTTCAGCTGTTCCGTCAGGCAAGAGTCGCACCAGCGCTGAGGCCGCCTGAAGATGTACGGGATATGTGGCGCTGGCCACGCCCCATCCAATCAGCTTGTGGCCGTCGCGCATTGAGCGCGGTTGTGGATTGCGCTGGCTCCAGCCGAACCGTTCAGCCGCAAGCCTATAGCATTCCTGCATCGAGCGGCTCGAGAACGGACGGTCCTGTGCCTCGTCCCGGGTGGGTTCGTTGCGCAGTCGCAGTTCGACCGGATCGATACCCAGGGCGAATGCCAGTTCGTCCATCGCGGATTCCATGGCAAAGATCCCGCTCGCCTCACCTGGAGCACGCATGTACGTCGGCGTGTGAACGTTCAGAGGTGCCAGACGATGGCGGGTGTACACGTTGGAGCAAGAGTACAGAAACTTTGTCGCGTGGGGCAGCGACTCCCGGAATTCCTCATAGGTGGAGGTTTCCTGCCAGCCATCGTGCAAGATCGCCGTAAGCCTTCCGTCCCTCGACGCCCCCAAGGCGAAACGCTGTACCGTGTATGGCCTGTAACCAACGCCATAATACATCTCGCGTCGCGATAGCATGAGCTTGACGGGCCGTCCGACGACGCGGGCAGCAAGTGCTGCGAGGGTTACGTGGGGCCAAGTTCGGAGTGCCGCACCGAAAGCGCCGCCGACAAACGGGGATATGACGCGGACGTCCTCCGAAGATATATCAAACACGGAGGCGATTTCATCCGCAACGTTGTGGAGCCACTGCGTCTTGTCCCAGAGCGTCAGCTTGTCCCCATCCCAAGCGGCAACCGTCGCGTGCGTCTCAAGCGGATTGTGATACTGTCGCGGGATGACATAAGTCTGGTCGACCTTGACTTCGGCTGCCGCGAGGCCTGCGTCGGCATCGCCGCGGCGAGTTTCGGACGGATGTGTGGTGCTGTTTCCTGGGCTTACAGGCTGAGCCTGAGTTGCATCCGTTGAAGCAGTGGCAGATGCGTAGACAACTCTCACTAGGGAAGCTGCATGGAGGGCCTGCTCCAACCGGTCAGCAACCACAAGCGCAACGGGCTGGCCCTGGTGGTTCACTTCATTGCTCTGAAGCACGTGCAAGCGCTCTCCGACGACCGGATCCGGATCGCCTTTGTGGGCACGATACGGCAGCTTCGGCGCGTTCTGATGGGTCAGAATGGCTACGACCCCGGACGCTTGCTCGGCTTCTGACAGATCAATTGAGACGATCCGGCCGGCAGCAATCGTGCTCCTGGCAATCGCAGCATAGGCTTGTCCCGGCTGGTCGAACTCCGCTGCGTAGGTCGCGCTGCCCGTAACCTTCTTGCGGCCGTCAACGCGGCTCAGTGGCATGCCTATGATTGCCGTGCTCATGAACGTTCCCTGGCAGTTTCGAGCGCACGCACAATGGCTCGCTGCATGAGTTCAATCTTAAAGTCATTGTGGCCATGACCGCACGCTCCGTCCGCAGCGAGCGCCGCCGCCGCACGAAGGGCAGGCGCCTCGCCGGAGGACCCGGTGAGCGCGGCCTCCACATTCCGCAGGCGCCACGGCTTTGTCGCGACCCCGCCAACGGCAACACGCGCTTGGGCTATGCGTCCATTCTCAATTGCGATGGCCACTGCTACAGAAGTCATCGCGAATTCAAAAGATGCTCTGTCGCGTACCTTGAGATAGTGCGAGTTCCGTGCCATCGGACTTGCGGGCACGATGATTGCTGTAACCATTTCACCAGCTTCAAGAACACTTTCAATGTGTGGCGTTGTACCGGGAAGCTGATGGAACTCCTCCATAGAAACTATGCGCTCGCCATTGGAATGAGCGATCACGACGCGAGCGTCGAGGGCTGCCAAGGCAACCGCCAGATCCGAGGGGTGGACGGCGATGCAGTCGGGGCTCGCTCCTAGCACCGCATGCCATCGGTTCTCGCCACCGATCGCGGCACAGCCCGAGCCGGGTGCGCGCTTGTTGCACGCATCGTAGCCGACGTCCCGAAAATAAGGGCAGCGCGTGCGTTGCAGGATATTGCCGCCGAGGGTGGCTTGGTTGCGCACCTGGGGGCTGGCCGAATTGAGCAATGCTTGGACAATGACAGGATAGCCGTCGGCGACCCCCGAATGGGCGGCTACGTCTGCCATGGTCGCTCCTGCGCCGAGCCGGAGTACCTCCGAGCTAACCTCAATCCGACTGTCGAGGAGACCCGCCAGACTGATCAGCTTGTGCGGATGTCGAACATTCTCCTGTAGGAGTTGAACCATATCCGTCCCACCTGATATGTACTCTACCAATACGTCGTCTTGTCTCGCGCACGCATGTATGGCCATCGCCGTTGAAAGGTCGCGCGGACGCGCAAGTTCGAACGGGTGCATTGCCTACAGTCCCTGCCCAACATCGGCAGCCACATCCTGAATAGCTGCAACAATGTTATCATAGGCGCCGCATCGGCAGAGATTTCCGCTCATCCACTGACGGATCTCCTCGGCAGAACCAGTGTGTCCTTGGCCAATGCAGGCAAGGCCTGCCATGATCTGGCCCGATGTGCAGTATCCGCATTGCATCGCATCACGCTCGATAAACGCTTGTTGCAACGGGTGAAGAGCTGCCGCCGATGAAACTCCTTCAATGGTGGTGATAACCCTTCCTTCCGACAGGGCAGCAAGCATCAGACACGACTTCATGGGTTTGCCATCGAGCAAGACCGTACACGCCCCGCATTGACCCAGCCCACAGCCTTTTTTCGACCCGGTGAGATTCAAATGCTCGCGAAGTGCGTCGAGGAGGGTCGTGCGGGTATCAAGGGACAGAGAGTGCATCGTCCCATTGACCACGAGCGTGATGTCCAAATCAGCAATGTCTTTCACGGTTGCATGTCCACAGAATGGCCGTTCGCAACGAGGATGGCTTCCGAGCAGGCCGTGCCGCGGCTAAGTCCATCTCGCCGAGGCAAGCAGCAGCAATTCGCGGAAACAAACGACCTGCCGCCCGAGGCAAACGAGGTGCGGGAGCCCCGCGGCCGCCTGATCGGATATGCATCGTCTCCGTCCGCTACAATTTTAGGCGGGAAACTCTTCGTCCCAGGTTGTTAAACGGGACGAAGAGTTTCCCGTACCCAGCCTTATTTGCACTCGTTCGGACCGCCGAACACCTCATTTGGCGAGGTCCATCCCTTGGCCATCGATTTCACGACATCACACAGGTTGTCCTTAGTGACCGCAACAATCGGCACAATATGGGTCGGCACTTCGCCGGCACCGTGATCGACCATCTTTTCATGGGGCGGTACTTGCTTGTTGGCCAGAGCAATCGCAGCCTTGATTGCGGAGCTGCCAAAATCATTAATGTCAGTGTAGACTGACATGGTCTGCGCACCACTCTTGATGAGCTTGAGGGTTGGCGTCTCAGCGTCATTTCCGCTGACGAACACTTTTCCCTCCAGATTGCGCGACTTCAATGCCTGGACGGTGCCGGTTGCCATGGAATCGTTCATGACCATGAATGCGGCGATATTGTCACTGTTGGCCGACAGGGCATTTTCTGCATGAGCCTGCGCGGCGGTCGGGCTCCAGCCCGTTGTATACTGGTCGAACACTACCTTGATTGATTCGTTTCCCTGCAGCACATCTTTCCACCCCTTCACAAATGCGGGGAGTTCTTGCCATTGGGTATCACCCTTGATCATTGCATAGTTGCCCTTTGGAGCAAACTTCAGCGCCTCTTTAGCTTGCAGAACCCCGACCTGATAGTTGTCTCGAGTGATGTAGAAGTCGACCTTCGCGGTCGTGACTCCGCCGTCATACGCAATGACCGGAACACCGGACTCCTTAGCCGACTTGACGATGGGTCCCGCTGAAGCGCCGTTGACCGGACAAATGATCAGGACATCAGGATCGCGGGCGAGCAGACTCTCAACCTGCGACGCCTGCTTGATGGGGTCGCCATTCGCATACTCAAATCGAAGCTCGACGTTATGCTTCGCAGCTTCCGCCTCCATTACTGCGCGGTCCACCGCCCAGCGCTGCTCCTGCTGTCGTTGGAACGAGACGGCAACCAGTAACTTGCCATCCGCCGTCTTTGCGATTGCCGGCAGACTGATTGCCGTGCAGGTCAAGATAATCGATGCACCAAAGGTACGTGCAACAACATTTCTCAGCGTCATCGTCAGCTTCCTCCACACCTTCGTTCATTCGATTGATTGTCCGCAGGGCACTTGCGGCCGATGCTTCGGGGTATGCGATTTTTTCGAATGCTATCTCAGCGGACAAAAACCCTCTCACAAACATAAATAATCGTCAATAGTGAGATTTATTATAAATAATGGTGCGGTCGGCAAGTTTGCCCGAGCGCGTCGGTTTACATTCCCATAGGAGGGAATGGTCTTCCTCATCGGGCGTGCCGACGCGGAAGACCGGCCGGAAGGGTCCTGCACTGGCTCTGGCTGACATTTTTGATCGGGCTACTCACAATCGATCAGGGATAACACGTCGCCCTGGTTCGGAGACTTCACAAGTGCCGACGATTATAAGACTTTTCGTTCGATATCATTATCGCGCTGGCTTCGCTTGGGCCGTAAGTACATGGTTCGCGCAACTCCTCCGTGCCGATACGCATGCTTTTCATGGTGTAGAGAGACTACGTACCCATGATGGGACTAGGACAAATGGGCATTGTAACGGCCGTGCTTGACAACTAGGCGCACCTTTATAGATTCGCATACTGCGACATTCTTTATGTGCCAGAACGCAGCCCTGCAGGGTTGTTTTTCCGACAAGCCAAGTGAAGGTCAGTGATGGTCAATGCACCCAAGCTCCAGGACCAAGTGATCGTTGTTACCGGCTCTGCCCGCGGAATTGGCTTTGCGACCGCAGAAATCGCTCTGCAGGAAGGCGCCCGTGTAGTTATCTGTGATCTGGATCCCAAAAACGTCGATCAGGCGGTCGGAAAACTATCCCCGCTAGGGGACGTGATGGGTGTGGCAGGCGATGTGGGCAACTTGGCGGATGTAAAGAGAAACGTTGCTGAGGTGATGGACCGTCATGGTCGCATTAACGTTCTAATCAACAACGCAGCGATTACCTCATACCATCTGCCTGAGATGCTGCCCGAAGATGTATGGCGACGCGAGCTCGAAGTATGTTTGACCGGATCGTTCTTCTGGTGCCAAAGTGCGGCCAGTGCATCAATGATTCCCGCCGGCAGGGGCTCCATCGTAAACGTGAGCTCGGGAGCAGGTCTCGCAGGAATCCCGAAGTGTGCGGGCTATGTTTCGGCCAAGCATGGTCTTGTGGGATTGACGCGGGCGCTCGCTGTTGACTGGGGTCAGCATAATATTCGCGTCAACTGCATCTGTCCCGGGCATACCTATACCGAGTTATCCAATTTCGTCGCTAGTCAAAACCCCGCTGCGATGGAGCAGCGTGTGTCGCAGATTCCGCTAGGACGTGGAGCGCAACCGGCGGACGTGGCTAAAGCAATTCTTTTTCTCGCTTCCCCAGATGCCGACTCGATCAGCGGAGCCGTCCTGGCCGTTGACGGCGGGACAATCGCAATGGAGTCCGGCTTCTTCCCGCCGAGGGATGCGCGCAGTCAAGTCGCATAAATTGCGGAGTCTCCCTTCGATTCGCTAACACCATCGCGCTGGCACAAGCATTACGGCATCGCACTGTGTCGGTGCGTTGACGTTCTATCGCGGGATTGATGTCCGTCTTGGCCACTTGGGCCTGGAAAGAGATGGCAGTGGTATCCTTTGCCAAACAGTCGCGAGGGACTTGCGCGCGGTAGTCCCGCATTGTTGGCCGCAAGGATGGACCCCCTCCTCCTGAGCAAGGCCTTTGTCTTCGCTGATTCGTTGCCCATTTCCTCGCCTGGACTTTGCGCGGCACCAATACTGACTACGACGGTTTCCCCTTCGGCTGGCCCACTCCCGCTACCTCAGCGAGCAACATCAGGTGGCCACGTCAGACTAACCAGACCATCCTACGATCCCGCCCGTAGCAGCCCCACGCCTTGGAGAGCAGGAGCACATAGGCTTGGTCACGTAGCTGGGATTCCTGCTGTACTGGACTGTTATCGCATCCACGACCATAAACTGCGCGCAGGTATGAGAGGTCGGTCAAACGTGAGGTTGGTTCAGGCCATTGTATCCAAGTCTCACGTGGGAAGAGTTTGTCTGTCGCTCAGTCGAAGCGATAGCAGAACTAGGACCGCCGAACCGAGCATCGCTGCGCTGGCCCCGGCCAGAGTTAAGAGCGATCCCCCAATTTCAAACAAGCCTCCGCCAACGCCCGCGCCGACGGTGATGGCAAGCTGGATCGACGAGATTTGCATGCCGCCTGCAACTTCAATTTCGTCTGGGATCGCTCGAGTCAGCCAGGTGGCCCAAGCGACCGGCATCACACCGAATGCAAAGCCCCAGAGAATAAAGAGGACGATGCACACGACCGTCGACCCAGCAAATGCAATCATTCCGCAACTGCTCATTGCAAGTAGCAGTGGGACGAAGGCTAGCGTCTGCCATAGGCCGCGACGCGTGAGGAAGTTGGCTGTCAATGTGCCCAGTATAGTTGCGAGGCCAAAGCAAAGGAGACTGGCCGAGACACCCTGAATTTCATATCTAGCGATCTGCTCCAGAAAGGGGCGTGAATAAGTATAGAATGTCCAGTGACCGCCAAAGTATAATATCGTCGCGAGCATCGCGAAGGCAACATTGCGTCTTCCTAATAGCCTGAAAATCGTGCTGATCGTAATATTCCTGCCGGTGTCCATCGACGGCATGACTGCGAATTGCCACGCAAACGAAGCCACTGATAACAGCAAGGCCAGGAGAAACACGCCTCTCCATCCGACTAGACTGCCGAAAAAACTTCCGAAGGGCGCAGCGACGACCATCGCGATCGAGATTCCACTCAATATGATTGCTAAAGCGCGCGGCACGTCGACTGGCTCGACCAGTCGGGTTGCAGATGCTGGAACCAAGGAGCAGAAGCCGCCCAGGCTGATGCCCAAGAGTGCGCGACTGACCAGAAGCATGATATAGTTTGTGGCGAAAGCGGCTAGTGCGTTCGAGCAGATTAAAAGCGCCGCGAAGCCCAGAAACACCGGTCGGCGATCAAACCGCTTCGTCGCTGGGGCGGCGAAGAGGCTTGAGATCATCGCCGACACCGCTGTGACGGATACAGCCTGCCCCGCCACTCCCTCACTAACGCCAAGATCTGACGCCATCGGCGTCAACAGGCTGGTCGGCAGCATTTCGGCAATAATAATGCCCATCTGGGTCACCGAGAGGGCATAGACAACGTTCCACATGCGCTTGCCCTCGAATGATTCACGGTTCCCTAAACCATCTTTCAGTAAGAGGTCTTCACCAGATTGTTCGGTTCGTCAGTGGCACCGATCCCACCCCGGAGCGACAGTGTCGAACAGCCAACCGACAATCCGTCTCAAGTCCAGGGTCGCTCGATGTTTCATACCGCGTGCTAGCTAACTCCACGTGGCTCAACCAATTCGGAGGACAATGGAAGCGCGCAACGCGGGGACTACAGTTATGTTCCGCGTTGTCTAGAGACTTTCGAGGGCAAGCGGCTGCAAGTACCAGTATGGAGGCGGGAAAGGCACATACCAGCGCGAGTACACTAAAAGGCGCCAGCAGTGCCCAGTAAACCTATCGATAACCAGCGCCATCTCAGGATCCCGCAGGTGGATCTTCGCTCTTGAATGGGTCCTTCAATGCAGGTCAGACGAAGCCGTCGATCAACGAGTAGACTTCCGTCACCGGACCAGTCGATAGTTAATTTCGCTCCGGCTCACTCAGCGAGGAACGTGCAACGTTATTTGCCTTCTCGGGCAGCGCGAGCAAGCTGCGCGCTTCTAGCGGTGTTGCGGGCTCGGCACCGAGGATCGCCATCAGATCAACTGCACGTTCGACCAGCGCCGCGTTGCTCGGCGCGAGCGTTCCTTCCGAAATCCATGGCGTGTCCTCGAGACCAACGCGAACATTGCCACCGAGCATGATTGACATTGCGGCGACGGGAAATGCCGTGACACCACGGCCGAAAGCGAGCCAGATCGCGTCCATCGGTAGTAGGCTCTTCATATAGCAAACCGTTTCAGGTGTTGCTGGGGCGGAGGCTGGCCAGCCAAGGCAAAACTGAATGACCGGCTTCGGGCCAACGAGTCCCCTTTCAATCAATTCGCGCGTGGCCACCAGATGGCCTGGATCGCTGACATCGAGCTCCGGCTTCACGCCAGCCGCTTGGAAGCGCTTGAGACTATCAAGAATGAAGCGGTCCGAGTTGAGGTAGATGCCGCCAGCCTTATTACATGAGCCCATAGGAAGGCTGCCCATGTCTGGAACTAGCTCCTCGATATGTCCGATCCGCTCGTAGGTTGTTGCTAACGACGAGGCACCTGTGGGAACGCGTGGATCGTCATCACTCGGGTAGAACATCGCACCCGCGCCCCCGGTGAGATTGATGATCACATCGCTACCTCTGTCGCGGATGCGCTGTACAGTTTCGCGGTAAAGCGCGAAATCCATGCAGCCCATGCCGGTGTTCACATCGCGTACATGAAGGTGCACCATCGCAGCGCCGGCTCGTGCCGCGTCGAGTGCGGATCGCGCGATCTGCGCCGGTGTGATCGGGATGGCAGGGTTCGCTTTCGGATCAGCGCCACCATTCACGGCACAGGAAATGACGAGCTTACGACCCATAATGTCCTCCCGGCTGCTGCGTTGTCAAACTCGTGACCTTCCCGTGTTGCGACTACTTTCGTCGTGCATGTCGCCCTGCCACAAGATGGCCAGCTTTGCCACGTCACCGATCGTTTCGAGATCCATGATTGCTGTGATCACCTGATCGGAGCGTTCCGGCGAGAGCACACGCGAGGCACAATGACGGAATTTGTCGGCGAGATCATTATCAGACATTCTTGTCTCAGGAGTTGCCGGCGAGCCCTTGCGGTACTTGCGCTCCTCGACGAACGTTACGCCGCGTGCGAAAATTTCTACCTTGCCGATGCGGCTCTGTGGCTCCTTGGTGAGCAGTTGTTCGAAGTCAGGATGCGGCTCAATCTGCACCTTCTCCATGAACGCGAGGTACTTTTTACTGCGGAGACTTTCATCGTCGTGCCATTCGGGGCCCGGCCTGAGGCCATGGATCGCCATCGATACTGCGTAGGCTGTGTTCATTTGCGCGTCGCTGGGCGTTTGGATTGTCTTAGCCGAGTAGAGCGGCAGTTTCGCAGTATGAGAGTCACTGTAGGTGACAATTCTATCGATTTCCTCAGGCGTGATCTCGTGTACTTCGATCAGATTAAAGATGCAGTCGAGAATGGTGTGCGTGTTGCGGCAATGCGGATATGGCTTGTAGATCGTAACCGCAGGGAACTTCCATTCATCGTAAAGCCGGTCCATCAACGCATCAGGATTCCACTTTGTTGAGCCCATGAAACGCCAGAAACCATGTTCGCCTTCAAGTATTTCAGTGTCGCCCGAATAGCCGGCCTCTGCGAGCTGTACTGCCGTCAACTCTGCTTGGGCCATCCATCCCGACATCAGATACTTATTGTCAGGCCCGGGGACGGTGCGCCCCCATTTGGACATGCTCTGCGCAGGCGCCATATGCCCAGCGAGTCCCATAGCATAGCCGGTCTGTCGCGCGTCGAGGCCGCGCAGCAGGGACGATGCCAGGGTGCCTCCGAAAATGGTACTGCTGAAACCGCTGATAGATGGCAACGTAAGCTTCTGCCCCGGCGTAACGTCGCGGTAGTATCCCATGGCAAGGCCGAAGCGAGTCGACACTTCGTGCGAAATCGCGATCGCGGCAATCAGGTCCTTGCCGGAGCGATGCTGACCTTCCGCCATCGCGAGACTGGCAGGCAGAACATAGGGCGTCACGTGACCCGGGGGGATCGTGAGCAAATCAAAGTCAATGGCATTGATCAGTTCCCCGTTAGCGAACGCTGCCGCGCCCATCGACAGCTTGTCCCCACTGCCAATCACCATAGATTCCGAGGCACCGGACATAGCCCGTGCGGCCTTGAGCGCCTTGTGACCTTTATCCACGGTGAGACCGGCCAGTGCGCAACCAATCGAGTCCAAAAGGATACGTTTCGATTCGACGATGACTTCGGTCGGCAGGTTTTCGAACCGCGACCGCTCACCAAATTCAACCAGCTTCGGGATAAGGGCCATAAATCACTTCTCCGCAAGGGCGCCCCCGTCGTCCTCGGAGGAGCGCTGATGTGCGTTTGGTTGGAAGCTCGCGGGAACCTGACAGCCGAGAGCTCGCCACGCTCGGTAACTTCATAATGCCCGTGCCGTGCATGTCAATAGTAACTCCTGCAAAACGGGACTATGTCATAGACGTACCTCGGCTGAACTATTACGAAATCCTCCAATACAGGATTAAACGTGACATCACAGAGCGCTCATGCTACCTTTAGGATGCGACGGTGTTTAGAGCAGTGTCCGTACCTGACGCGGCTAATCGTACGCGCTTGAATGTTCCGGCGTTCGGCGGCTTCGCATAAGTCGGTTCGTGCGACGGATCAACCAATTAGCAAAGGTTTCTAAAAGGGAGGTAGTCTATGGTGTTAGAAGTGTCACGGCGTTCGGCCATCCTATCAATGGCTGTGTTGGGGGCTCTGGCGCTGCCAGGCGCAAGTTTCGCTCAAAGTGGGACAAAGTCCGGCAAAATCGGCGTCATTGTACAATTGAGTGGGATCGGAGCGAGCTACGGGGTTGGCGTGCAGCATGCAATTGAAATCGCCAAACAGGAGCTGAAGCAAAAAGGTGTTATCGATCTCGAGGTTTTCTACGAAGATCATCAGCAGCAGCCGCAGCTTGCGGTCACTGCATTTCAGAAGCTGATCGACGCCCGTAGCGTCGTGGCTGTGCTGGCTAATTCGAGCCCAGTCAATCAGGCAATGAATCCAATCGCCAAAAGCCGTGGCGTTCAGGTCTACAACTTCAACGCGGTTTCACCAGCGTTGCGTAAGCTTGGCCCGTGGCTCATCAACGGAAGTCCCTTGGCCGATGATGATGGCGCCGTCCTAGCCAAACATATGATAGGCCTCGGATTCAAGTCAGCCGCGGTTCTCAGCGAGAACGATGAATTCGGCGTGTCGGTGTCCGACGCATTCATATCAGCGTACAAGGCAGCGGGCGGGAACATTGTTGCTCATGAGGTCAACAATGTCGGCAACATCGACATGCGGACGCAACTCTACAAGATCAAGAGCGCCCGTCCAGACTCGCTCGTCGTTTTCTGCAATATTCCGGAAAATGGCTACGCATTCGTACAGGCGCAGGAAATCGGCCTTGAAGCCGCCTACTTCGCAAACCAGTTCATCATCAATCCAGAAAACTTCAAGGTGGGCGGCGCGGCGCTGAACGGCGTTCGCGGGGTTGCTCCCAAGTTCGACCCCAACGCACCGAACGCACAGGAGTTTTCCGCCAAGTTTACCAAGGCAGCCGGGCGGCCTCCGGCTGCCTCGGACGCGCTTGCCTATGATGGAGCTCGGCTCGTTGGAGAAGCGATCGCAGCGGTCGGCAACGACTCGAAAGCGGTGGGCCAGTACGTTGTTAAGGTAAAAGACTGGCCGGGCGCCGTTGGCAATTACAACTTCGACAGCGATGGCGTTGCCAAACTTCCGTTCTCGTTCTTCACCCTTAAGGACGGTAAGGCAATCTACGAGTAATTGGCCGAGGGATGGGCGTCGGGGTCACCGGCGCCCATCGTATCTTCTTCGGTACTCAACCGACATAGGCCTGTTCGAGGCGTTCGTCATTGAGCAGCGAGCGCGGATTGTCCTCTGAGATCGCAAACTCTCCGAGCTTCATCACATACGCCTTAGACGAGATATTCAGAATACAAACATTGTGTTCGACAACTAAAAACGCTGTCTGATAGCGCTTGTTCAGTAACTCGATGGCATCCATCACGATCTGCATCACTTGCGGTGCCAATCCGAGAAACGGCT
Organism: Microvirga tunisiensis; assembly: GCF_009296175.1. Lineage (GTDB taxonomy): Bacteria > Pseudomonadota > Alphaproteobacteria > Rhizobiales > Beijerinckiaceae > Microvirga > Microvirga tunisiensis. The sequence continues at coordinate 22,868 of NZ_VOSK01000001.1, forward strand.
CTTCGAGAAGTACGAGCTTTGGGCGCAACATCATAGCGCGCGCGATTGCTACCATCTGGCGTTCGCCGCCACTGAGTGTTCCGGCAAGTTGCTTCATTCTTTCACCAACTCGGGGAAAGACCTGGACCGCTTCGTCGATACGCCTCCGCAACTCGGCCGGATTTTTAACGGTGTAACCGCCGAGCAGCAGGTTTCGCTCGACGGTGAAGTTGCGAAACAGCCGTCCTTTTTCCGGAACGAGCACGATACCTCGTCGCACAGCGTCGGCGATGGAAGTGCTCGTGATGTCCTCTCCATCGAATGTCACAGATCCGCTCATGACATTCACTTTACCGATGAGAGCCCCTAGCAACGTCGACTTACCCGCTCCATTGTGGCCGAGCAAAGTCGCGATGCCGTTCGTCGGCACCGTCATACTCACGCCGTGAACAATTTCTCGCTTGCCGTACCCGGCGCGAAGATCTCTGACTTCAAGCATGAATTGCTCCTTCGGCAGTGGTTGCGGGCGGCGGCAATATGTTATGGTCATCGTCCGGCCGCGAGAGATAGACCCTGAGCACGTCTGGGTGGCGGCGAACATACTCGGGCGCACCCTGTGCCAGCACCGTACCGTGGTGCATGACAATCACGTGCTCGGCATACTCGAGAACGAGCTCCATATTATGATCGACAAGAACAATCCCTTTGCCGTGCTCGGTGGCGATTCGACGTAGCAGAGCACCCATGTGAGCGACTATCGGGCGCGGCAATCCTGAACCGGGTTCATCCAACATGAAGAAGTCGGCGTCGGTCGGTAACATTCGTGCTAGTGCAAGGAGTTTCTGCTGCCCATAGGACAGGTTCCCAGCGAGTTCATCCGGGCGTTGATCAATGATTCCAATGGTCTTCAGAATTTCGAGCGCCTGAGCGATGAACTGCTGCCGCTGCCGGCGGACTTCGCCTGGCGTCAGGATGAGACGCCAAAGCTTTTCGCCGAGTTGATCTTGGAAGCCGAGCAGTACATTCTCTAAGACGGTCAGTGTCGGAAAGATTTCGACGTCTTGGAACGTACGGGTAATCCCGATCTCAACGCGGCGGTACCCAGGATGACGGGTGATATCTTCACCGTCATAGATGACTTGTCCGCTCGAGGGACGCTCGAAGCCCGATAGAATGCTCAGCAACGTGCTTTTGCCTGCTCCATTGGGGCCGATCAGGCCAGTGACCTTGCCAGTGGGAATATCGACGCTGACGTCGTCCAACGCGACGAGGTCGCCGAAAGTGCGCGTGATATTGCGCGCTTGCAGAAACAGCGGACTGCGGGTCATACGCGCCCTCCTCGGGCTTTGGGTTCAGTCAGGAATGTAAATCCGGGCTTAGCTTCAAGCGACGAACGGTGCTTGCCGCGGCGGAAAATCGGGCCTTCCGGCAACAGACCCGAAGGTCTCACGATGACCACGGTGATCAGCACCAGGCCGTAGAAAATCTGCTGCAGCGGTCCAATCCATGTGGTAGGGAGCCCCGGAATCAGCTTGATCGATTCTTGGATCACAGTCAGGAGCACGACGGCAACGATCGTGCCCCGTAGGTTCCCACGCCCGCCTGCGATCACAAAGATGATGAAAATCACAGATACATAGACGTAGAAGCTCTGCGGACTGACACTCTGCAGAAGTCCCGCCAACAGTCCTCCAGCGAAACCCACGGCGGCGCCGCTGAGTGCAAACACCTTCAGTTTCAAGGCAAACGGATTCTTACCCAGGGTTTCCAGCGCATCTTCGCCGTCACGAAGGCCACGGAGCGCAAGAGCGAATTGGGACCGTTCGAAGTAAAGAAGGTAGCCGATAACGAGAAGTGATAGGGCTGTAGTCAAGCAGAAGTAGGCAACGATATTGTCGAAAGATATACCAAACAGGTTCGGACGATCGATGCCATAGATTCCGTTGGCACCTCCTGTGAGGTTCCGCCACGTCATAAACGTTTGCCACAGCGCCATTTGCATGGCGAACGACGTAATTTTGAATGTGAAGAAGTCCATATAGCGGGTCATGATTTGGAATATGATGCCCATCAGCGCGCAGAAGACTGCGCCGACGATGCAACCCCACAGCAAATCAAGACCAAGAGTCTGCCCAAGCAATGCCGCAGTATAGGCGCCGATGCCCATAATAGCCGCTTCGTATGCCGAGAAACGGCCCGCCACGCCGAGTAACAGATTCAGTGACAATGCAACAATTGCATAGATTTCCATCAGCATGATGGTCGTCATCAAGAAATACATCGTCAGCCTCCCTGCTTGGCCGGAGCAACACTCGAACTTAGTTTCGATCGTGCCGGCTTCACACTGATTTTCTGATAGCGAGCCGAGTAGTCTCGTACCATGAGGTAGGTCACCATGATCGCAAAGACGGCGAGGTCGGTGTAATCGGTCGCGAATTGCCAAGACCAAAGGCTCCGGGCAACACCGAACAGAACGCTCCAAGCCGCCACCGCACGAAGATTGCCACGGCTGACAATGGTGACGATCAGCGCATAGAGCAGGATAATGAAGCCGTTGGCTGGCTTCACACCGGTATCGAACAGCATAATGACGCCCGAAGCTGCACCAAGACATGCGCCGGCAGCGTATGCACCGACCCGCATCAAGGATGTACGGATGCCCACGAGTTCTGCCATCTCGGGATCTTCGATCGTTGCACTAAGGCCCTGACCCACCCGTGTGCGGTTCAAGAACAGATCCAGCGCGACCGCGATGACAGCAAACAGGACCAGGACGCCGAGATCGAGCGCCCGGATGCGCAGACCGCCGATAGAAATGATCTGCGTTATCGAAGGAAAGCGAACGATGCTAACGTCTGGCGTCGCTATAATTTGGAGCACATTCTCGAGAACGATACCTGTCCCCAATGATGCCATCAGCACCGGCATCACCGACCTGAGCTTTAAATAAAGAAACCTATGCAGCGCGACGCTTACAGCGGCAGTTGCTGTCAGCGCTGCGACAATGCCGAGGAATACGCCAAAAGTGCTCTCGGCAAAGGCGGTTACCACCCAAAAACACACATATGCCCCGAAAACACACAGAGCGCCAAAAGCAAAGTGCATTTCGCGTGTAGTGAAGAAGATAAGGGCAAAGCCAAGTGCAGCAATGCCGACCTTTACGCCGGCCACCGTGCCGACCATTAACAACTCAGCCAATAATTGCATGATCTCGCGTCTCCTCCGGACTTCGATCAATTGTCTTCTTCGCAACTGCCCACGCCGCGCGGCCTGTCCGTCACCGGAATTTTTCCGGGACACACCTTCTTTGGGTTTCGGAACCGTGACAGGCTGTCAAATAGCTATACGCGCTCGTTCGATGTCAGTCAAGAAAATCCCGCAGTGCGCGACTATTTACAAAAGCGGCGAGATGTTGTTTGGTTTTAGAGGCCGCAGTGCGATAAGGTAAGAGGTTCCTGCGGACCCGCCTTATTAGCTCGCGCGGCGAGAAGCACTGCTGCGTAAACGTGGCTCCTCGCCTGCGGCTGCACGGTGAACGTGGAAAATTGGAAAGGTTTATGGAGGAACCGAATGCTGAACTATGGGCTTTCTGGCCGCGTCGTTGTTGTTAGCGGCGCCACATCGGGCATCGGCCTCTCGACCGCGGTTGCGTTGGCGCGCGATGGAGCACACGTGGCAGTTCTCGGCACGAACGAGGAACGGATGTCAGCAGCAATGGCGCAGGTGAGAGAGGCAGCTGGCGGTAGGGCGAAGTCGATCGGCATTATCGCCGACGTGCGCCAACCAGCGATGCTGGTAGACGCGGCGGCTACTGTGGCCAAGGAACTCGGGGACGTCTGGGGAGTCATCGCCGCCGCCGGCATCGCCAGCGCGGTAAAGCCTGAAGATTTGTCGCTCGAAGAGCTTAACAACGTCTTAGCTATCAACGTGGGCGGTGTTTTATCGACCTGCCAAGCGTTCGTTCGTGGTATGATAGAGCGTCGCAGCGGCAGCATCGTCTTAATTGGATCCATCAATTCGTTTGGAGGTCAACCTGGGCGAATGCATTACACGGCCAGCAAACACGCAGTGGTTGGAATGGTGAAAAACCTTGCAATCGACTGGGGTCGGCATGGCGTGCGCGTGAACGGTATAGCGCCAGGCCCGGTGGAAACCCCCTTGATCCGCCGCAACATACCGCCGTCATTCATGGCGAATGTCTTCGAAGATCGTATTCCGCTTGGCCGTCTGGCTCGGTCAGAGGAGATTGCGAGTGCGTCGCTCATGCTTCTGTCTGATGCGTCAAGCTTCGTTAACGGCGCGATGCTGGTGGTCGACGGCGGAATGACTGCTGGTCCTTTCACACGGCGGCAAGGTGCAGACATGGGATCTCGACGGCTGCTGGAGGCTGGTGCTTACAGCGAAGAATAAAGCATCGTGGCAGCGCGCGAGCTCGCCGTGAAAAGGAAGCTCGCTACCGCTCTCTCGAATTCTCGTCGCGTGAGTCAGAATATATCCACTCTCTCGGTCACCACGTTAGCGAACATAGGCCAAGGTAGTTTTTCGATGCAAGCTCAAGATTCCGAAACGCAGACTGTTGATTATTGTATCGTGGGGGCTGGATCGGCGGGCTGTGTGCTTGCAAGCAGACTTTCCGAACACGATCGTTACAGCGTTATGTTGCTCGAAGCGGGCCGGAGTGACTCGCATCCCTTTATTCATATTCCGGCCGCCTTCATCTTCATCTACAACAATAAGCGCTACAACTGGCGATACGCAGCCGAGCCGGATCCAAATCTTTACGACCGGAGCTTGGTGATTACACAAGGCAAGGTTCTGGGCGGGTCGAGTTCCATCAACGGCATGCTTCATGTGCGGGGCCAAAGAGAGGAGTTCGACCAGTGGGCGCAGTCAGGTTGCCGCGGCTGGAGCTATGACGAACTGCTACCCTATTACCGCAAGGCTGAGAGGTACCGGGGCAGCTCTAGATCCGCCCTCGCGGAGCGCGGGGTTGAAGGTCCGCACGTTGTGTCTGACGCTGCGGACGTCCACACTCTGACGCGAGCATTTGTTGATGGCGCGCAGGAAATTGGCATGCCGTTCAACCCGGATATGAATGGTGACAGCCGTGAGGGCGTCGCCTATTTCCAACACAATCGGAACGGCCGCTTTCGCAGTCAGCCAGCGCAGACTTATCTCAGGACCGCTCGTCGACGGTCGAATTTGCAGATTAAGACTGAGGCGGTCGCAACAAGGATACTCTTCGAAGGCACGCGGGCGATCGGCGTCAGGTACGTACAAAACGGGCAATCCAAGACCGTAATGGCGCGAAAAGAGGTGATCCTCGCCGCAGGCGTATTCAAGTCGCCGCAGCTGCTGCAGTTATCCGGTGTAGGTGATCCGGATGTACTGCGTGACATTGGCATCACCCCAGTTGTGGCAAATCGCTCTGTCGGCCGCAACTTGCGTGACCATTTTTTGATGACAGTTGTACAACGCGTACAGGGAATCGCCACGCTGAATGAACGATCACGCGGGCTCACCCTGGTAAAGGAGGTGCTCAAGTATGCCTTCCTCGGAGAGGGTATGTTGACGCTCGGCACAGGTTCCGCTGGCAGCTTTTTCCGCAGCCGTCCAGGTTTGGCGGCGCCGGATGCACAACTTATGTTCATCCCCGGAAGCTACGGATCGGTTCCCGGGATCCTCGAAAAGGAACCGGGGATGTCGATCGGATTCTGGCCATCACATCCTCAGAGCCATGGCACAGTGTCCGCGCGCAGCCCCAATCCGCTCGATCAACCCTCAATCCACCTGAACTTCCTCTCCGCAGAGGATGACCAGCGGGTCGTGGTCGAATGCGTGAGAAAGAGTCGCGCCATCTTCGCAAGTCGGGCGATGGCCCGATGGAGCGTTAAGGAAGTGAGGCCGGGTAAGGATGTCCACACCGATGACGAAGTGATCGACTATGCTCGACAAAACGGACGATCCGGCATGCACCTGGTAGGAACTTGCCGAATGGGTTCCGATGAAGGAGCGGTGGTCGACCCACAATTGCGGGTCAAAGGTGTAACAGGCTTGAGAGTTGTCGATGCTTCAGTCATGCCGAACTGTACAGTAGGCAATATTAACGCCACAGTCGTGGTCATTGCGGAGAAGGCCGCCGATCTCATTATGTCGGTGTGAAAGTCCCTGGCGCGGAACAGATACGATTTCCGACGCCATCGGCTCAGCTTCTCCGATCGTCAGGTCGGCCTTTGAGATTGATGCTGACCCCTGTTGCCGATGTGGAACTGTAGGCAGCGCGAGAACGCTCGGTGTCAAATCAATAGGCGAAGGGCTAGCAAGGCCATGGATCGGACGAAGGCACGTCTCGCGTGGGTCGAGCTTTACGCTAAGTCCATGGATGCCGGACTGGGTTACCCCCGCCCTGACTTTTCTCGCCGCTCTGTGCAAGGAAGCTCGCCCTTTCAGCGGATCCCGATCGGGGGGTCAGCCGGACGCGTCCAAGTTTAGGTCGAGTATCTATCGGTGAGCATTATTCGATGATCCCAGCTGCCACACGAGCTCGGGCTCTAAAGCCGCGCCATGGGCGGTAACGCGCTCGCGATTTGGGAGCAACTCATCGAGGAGATGCTGATTCCGAGCAAGCTCATCGGCACCAATCATGGGTGCGGGTTCTCTGATGAGTCTGTCCTGCAGCACCTGATGAAGGCCCTGTCAATCTAATTGAAAAGAGGCCGCCCGCTGGTATTTTAAACTATTCACCAGCGGGCCGTTGTTATTGAGAATGCATCGCCCGTTCCGGGGCTAACCAGTCGTCCGTGAAGAATTCCCTAGGGGCTGCCTGAAGCCTGAGATGGCAGATTAACGGAGGGGCAGAGGTCACCAACTCTCCTATTTCCGCTGAGATCAGGAGAGGCTAAAGGCTTGCCCTTCAACCGCAATCAGCCCTTCTCGCATCGGAGGCCGCCACGCCTCTTTGCGGATCTTCGAAGTCATGCCCCGGCCGCCATGGCCAATCGCAATCACTGGCGCGATCCCCAAAACGCAGGGAAACTGCGCATAGGGGCGTATTTCTTGCGAAATCGGCCTCACTTTACGGCGTAATTGCCTCGCGAAATCAATGACTTGGGAATTCTTCACGGACGACTAACCATCAGAAAAAGCACCCAACAACGTTGATTGGGCCACAACGCCGATAAGTCTCACTATTGATCCGGCGTGGGTGCAGTTGAAATACCGGCGGTCGTAGATAAGACCGAAATGCCCAGCCAGGCTCCGGCACAGTTCAAGACCACCCAAGCCGTCTCTATAAGTGAAGGGACGTTACGCCTGGACTAGATGCATGCGGTGATCTCAATGCATCAATTCTGGCAAGCGATGTGCTTCCTCATCGAAACCATAGATAGATTTGATTTCAAGATATTCTTCTAACCCAAATACGCCCATCGAACGCCCGACGCCAGACTGCTTATAGCCTCCCATTGGCGTGAGTGAATTGGTATTTGCACCGTTGAAGCAAATGCGCCCTGCGTGAAGTCCTTTGGCGAACTCGTACCCTCGATATCGATCGCCGCTGAAGACATACCCGCCAAGGCCATAAGGAGAGTCGTTTGCTATCTTAAGTGCCTGCTCTTCGGTGGAGTAAGGCATGACCGCGAGCACGGGGCCAAATATCTCTTCGTTTGCGATCGTCATTTCCGGCGTGACGTCGACGAAAACCGTGGGTCGGGTGAAGTATCCCCGGTTCAGCCCAGCAGGCCGGCCAGGGCCACCCGCGACAAGGCGGGCACCTTCATCGATACCGATCCGAATATAGCGCTGCACGCTCTCGAATTGATCCGCGTTCACGAGCGGCCCCATGGTCGTCTCTGGATCTCGCGGGTCGCCGATGCGGTACTTGCCCACTTCGTCGATCAGATAGGGAATAACATCATTCAGCTGGCTTTCATGCACGAGCATCCGTGATGGGGCATGGCAGGACTGTCCGGCATTGAAGAAGCATCGCTGAACGTTCCACCGTGAGGCCTTTTCGAGATCGGCGTCCTGCAGGACGATGTTGGCCGATTTGCCGCCAAGTTCCAGTGAAACTCGCTTGACAGTACGCGCAGCCGCCTCCCCAACTTTGATTCCTGCCGCCGTTGAGCCCGTGAACGAGATCATATCGACGTCCGGATGATTGGATATCGCCTCACCGACGACCCGCCCTCGACCAATTACGGTGTTCACCACGCCCTTGGGCACGCCCGCCCTCTCGAGCACCTCCGTTAGCAAGATCGTGCTGATTGGCGAAGCGTCACTCGGCTTCTGTACAACAGTGCATCCCGCCGCAAGAGCGTAGATCAGCTTAATGACAGGCGTCTGAACCGGCCAGTTCCATGGCGAAATCAACCCGCAAACTCCAATCGGTTCGCGGCGTATGACGGTATTCGCAAGTTGCGTTTCGAACTTGTAGGTTTTGAGTAGATCGCGGGCCACCTTCATATGACCTATCGGCCCAGTTGCCTGCGCCTTTACGCTAAGCGGTGCACCAACTTCCTGTGCGACGATATCTGCAAAATCGCCAACGCGAGCCTCGTAAACGGAGATGATGCTATCAATGAGCTCGACCCGCTCTATGATGGGCGTCTTGGAGTAAGTCTCGAATGCGCTACGCGCTGCGGCTACCGCTTTGTTCACGTCTTCTGCATCGCCACCGTTTGCTACCGTTGCAAATGCTTCCTCCGTGGACGGGTCGACCATCGTCCGATGCCCTGACGACGACGGCTCTACCCAAGCGCCATCGATGAAGAGTTTTCCGTAGTGTCTCATTCCCTTATCTCCGTTGCGTTCGCCTGGATCGGACGAAATGCTTGTCGGCTTGACCAGGCTGAACGTCTCGGCGGGCGATACATCTGTCGACTTCACATTTCTGCCTTACGCCGGGACTCTCAGCTGTACGCTCGCTGCACGTAATCGGCAGGAGCCGCTCACTAAGTAAGAGGGATAAATTCAGATCGACAGCGCGCCAGCGATCATTTCAGCCGCCTCCTACTTTGTTGAGATCACTGTATCTATCAATTATTCAACGATATGTCAATCCGTGGGATTTCTTTTAATGAATATCATCCCTGTGCGCAAAAGGTTAGCGGAGTTGCGTGCCTCGGAGAATATTTCCAGGCTTGGTTGGTGGCGGGCACGGATCTGTGACGTTAAGTGGGTGCACTAAGAATGGCACTCGGCGCTGCTATTCCGGACCTCTGGGGATGCCGTTAACGTGAAGAGTTGAGACAACTCTGCCTGTCTTCCCGTTCGATAGGATCCCACGCTCCGTTGGATACCCTCTTCCAATCTAGACAGGCATATGATTTGTTTCGCGATCATCGCCCGAATTAATGTCTGCGGAACGTCGGAACTGGTTCGGCAACTGATCATAGCCGAAAAGTAAAAAGGCCGCTGAGTTCATGATGCCGCTTGCGCTTCTGACACAGGGCGAGAAAACAGGCTGTCGGGTCCGCAGACCACAACAACGGGCGCCCGCTGCTCTCCTCTTGCCCGTCAGTTTCGGATACAGCAGCGGCGCGACCTCGGTCATGCGGCCATGCGTTCATCTCTCAAATGTTGCGTGTTGCCCGGCAACTCGCAGTCCCGTTCATTGGTCAGTGGCCAGCATCGCAGCCAAGCTTGCGGAGTCTGGAAGATCCTCGAGATGTAAGATGCAGTCGACCACGGCATCCGCCTGCTTCGCACTTAGTACGCCTGACGCGTTCGCCAGGAACTTGCTCGCCAAGTCTTCGTCTGTCGCCCGGGATTCCACAGCGTCATTCGTAAGCCACTTCGCGAAATCGACGCTGTGCACGTAGATCTCACCGCGCGCATGCACTTCCACCTGAGCGGGGCGGTGCTTTAAATTCTTTCGTCCATCAATCACAAGGTCCTTGTAGCGCATCTCCTCGCACCTGTCGTAGACTGCGTGCTCCACTCGCGTCATGAAATTGCGAATGTCCTGTCGCGCTAGCGTCTCGCGCGATTGCCATTTCGGCCCCCACGGCACCCGATGCGCAGCAACCGCTATGTTGTATGGAAGACTGGACGCGGCTTCAACATGGTCTCGGACGTCGGTGCTCATGTACTTCGGCAGGCCAGATAACCCTTCATTCTTAACTACGACTTTCGTGATTTCAGTCGGGGCTATATCGTGGGAGTTGATGATCTCCACGAATGCATCCAACGGAGCTTGATGCGACCCACAGCACGGCCAATACTTGTAGCCGATTGCCTCGAATGCCCATTCGTCCCCGAGCGCTGTGGTGAGCTTTTCCCAATCGCAGGATTGCGAACCGTTCATGGCCCAAAAGCCATACTCGCCATCTAGAACGGTATCATCCCCGCGATATCCCATAGCGGCGAGTTGTGCAGTAACTACGCCAGCCTGTGCGGTCCAGCCCGACGGCCCATACTTTGCTAGGCCAACGTGGATAGTGTGATTATATTTCACATGAGAAGCGATTGGTGCATGGTATCCGGCAAGGCCGAGCGCGTGCGACATCTTTTCGGCATCAAGCTTGAGAATTCTCGCGGCGCCCGCCGTCGCGCCGAACTGCGTGCAGCCTACTCCATAGCTGCGAACAGGGAGGCCGCCTGGCGTCGCGCGTAGGTTGCCCAAGGAGTGTGCAATCCTGCAACTCAGTTCATGTGCGACCGTAAGGGCCGCAATAAGCTCTTTTCCAGAGGCGTGCTCAACTTCAGCCATCGCGAGTACGGACGGAATTACGTAGGGCGTAACGTGGGCTGGCGGCTGCAATGCACAGTAATCTAATGCGTTCATTAGCTCGCCGTTAACGAATGCCGCCAAGGAGCTTGGCACCTTTCCGGCGCTCCCGAGGATAGTTGCTTCTGGCTTGCCACCAGCATCGCGGGCGAGTTGAAGTGCCATGCGTCCTTTATCAAGATCCAGCCCACCAAGCCCGCAGCCTATTGTATCAAGCAGCAGCCTTTTGATTTCGTGACTGACACCGCTGGGAAGATCGCTGAACTGCAATCTAGAACTAAACCTCGCCAACGTTTCGGTAACGCTTCCTTGCATTGCTCTTAGCCTACATATTGTCGTGTGATCTTCCTGCTGCGCGTAATGACCCGGCCTTCAAGGTTCATTAATAAGCCAGCAGCAATCACGGTTGCAGCATCCAGACGGCACACTAACCGGATTTCTCCTACGGAGGAAGTCCCTATATATAAGATTTTTTGATGACATGACGCATTCTCCATGGTAGTGTTTAACCTGTGTCGACGAGCAGGCTTCAAAATTGAGGCACAACAAACATGCGCGCAGGATTGCACAGCGCCCCAGTTATCTACCGGCCCCAGCCCTTTATCAGTGGAATCTGAGCGTGGTCTCAGCGCGAAGTTATGTGCCGCGACCGAAGTCCTGCAGGCTAGGGCGCCGCAGTATGGGACGGGTGCTGATTAGCTCAAGACAGTACGTTTTCGCGCTGCCTCCCTATGGCAGCGAGCAAGCGAAGCCGCGACCGCATCTTCTACAATGATATTACCCTCTGGCTTCGGTTCTAAGGCGCCTCCAGAATTCAGCCGCGCCGCTATATCTCGTCATGGCCTCGCCCAATTTCGGCGAAGTGGCAGACCCTGTTTCTGTGATTTGGCGCCACTGCACCGTAGTTCCAGATCAATCAGACTTCTTGCTGGATCAACAGACAGGATGCAGAACATCAAGTGAAAGCAGGTGTCAGGAGAAAAGAGTTGCTCCGACACACGCGCAAGCTCCGCAAACCCTCGAAGTAACGGATGGATGGTAATGTCACTAAGCAGAGACTCAAGGTTCAAGGATCAAGTCGTGGTGATCACTGGTTCAGCACGCGGCATCGGCTTCTCCACGGCGGAAATTGCTGCAGGCGAGGGGGCAAAAGTCGTCATCTGCGATCTTGATCCCGATAATGTCAGTGCAGCCGTGGCTCGATTGAAGACCGCTGGAGCGGACGTCATAGGAGTTGCCGGTGATGTAAGCGATCCTTCGCAGGTCGAAAGCAACGTGTCGGAAATTATAACGAGGCTCGGCCGGATCGATGTGCTAATCAACAATGCTGCGATCAACTCGTTCTTTGCGCCAGAGGCGCTGCCCATTGAGACTTGGCGCCGTGAACTCGAGGTTTGTCTGACAGGTCAATTTCTGTGGGCACAGAGCGTCGCAGTAGCCTCCATGATCCCAGCTCGCAACGGATCGATCGTCAATCTCGGATCGGGTGCAGCACTTGCCGGAATACCGAAATGTGCGGCATACGTCGCGGCCAAGCACGGTGTTGTCGGCCTGACGAAAGCATTGGCCGTAGATTGGGGTCAGTACAATATTCGCGTCAACTGTGTCTGCCCAGGGCTGACATTCACAGAACTGTCCAAGCAGACCGCAAGCCATGATCCGGAGAGAGCGCGGCAACGCGAACTTCGAATCCCACTTGGACGCGGCGCTCAGCCCGAGGATGTTGCGAGAACAATCCTGTTTTTCGCCTCCTATGAGGCCTATTCAATCAGCGGTGAGATCGTGAGTGTGGATGGTGGGACATTGGCGATGTCCTCTGGTTTCTCACCGCCACGAGACGGGATCTAGGTCGGCCATCGAAGTCTGGTAATGCGAGAGCCGAGGGTTTTTCACGTGGAGCACGCGATGACGTGTTCCATCCCGTGGGACGCGCCTCGGCGATACAGACCGCAAGTGACTTGCCACAGGGCCCGCTACCGCGGAGGAGGCGCAGGTGTATGCCGCCCCGAAAAGCTGCCGAAGATAGCCGAGTAACATTCCATGGTCTAGACAAGACGGCGCGGCCGCGTTGACCGCGCGAGTGTGTATCGTTAGCTGGTTAATTAGGGAGAGCATGAGGCCACCGCGCCCCCAACCGTCTACGTAACCACCGCTCTCGCCTTCACGATGCGCTTTCGCCACTGCGGCTATCGGACCAGGAGCTTGAACCACCGCTCCGGCTCTTGTCGAGCGCGTCCGCGTGAGATCGCTTATGGTCTGGTGCGCCGCGTGCATTCACGCTGATGCAGCTTGCGTGATCGGAAGGACGCCTTCTCGTGTTTATTGGAGCGCCCTTAAGAACGCCCGCGAGTAGCAGCGAGAGTTGCTTGGAGATGCTTGCTACTAAGCCCTTCAGCCGGCACGCAATTCTCTTGGAGCAGCGGACAAGAAAAGCCGGGCATAAAGCCCGGCTAAAGTTGAGGCCCGACAAGAGTCGGAACCTTTCAGAGGGAGTGGCCGATATGGCAGCGCCAGGAGGAAAAGGCGAAGCCAAGTAAAGATCAGCCAACGCAAATATCTCTTATATTGAGACTCTTTGCAACTATTCGTACAGCATGATGGGGCTTCGCTGAGCGCATGCCTTGCTACGCTCGTTCACGGGTTTTGCGGAGCGCGGAGCTGGCGCGCCTTGTATCCAACCGGACGCCTCATCCAATGCCTCCTCGGCTGTCACACGGAAAGCCATAGGCTGCGGTGCCAAGGTGATACCTAGAAGCTCGTGTACGCAGCGGTTTCCTCGGCCAGACCCACTTCGCACAAGTTGCAAATGGCCTCGCCAGTGGGAAACAGATCATGACTGCCGAGCTCCACTTGGAGCAGTCAGAGTTTCACCAACTCACCCACAGCGGCTGATCCTTCGGCAATCTTCCGGCCTATGACTGTTCTAGGGGCTTGCAGTCTTAGTCGAAGATTGGCGACAGCGATGCCAGCATATTTTAGCCCAGATACTCGCAATTATAGTTGGATCTGGTTCTTGATGTCCGGTGTCCCGTGGCCGGGGAAGAGGAACCAAGTAGCTGATGCCTGCCCCATGGATGACGGTATAGCCTTGATCTTTTAGCTTAGCGTCACTCGCTTCGAGTGAGTTAAGCCAGCCCTCTAGGAATATGCGCATAACTTCCTCATAGAGCTAGAAGTCGAGCGAAAAGAAGCTGCCGCAACACAGCATTACGCCGGCGGAAAACGACGTCGCATACTTGTTTCCACCGAGCAAACACGACGACCCCTGATGCAATCGGCAAAGAAGCCTACCGTAAGCAATTTTGTGCGAGGAGAACGCCTCGCCCAGAGCGGCTCTTGCGTCTCCTGCGGGATTGGCTTGTCGACTTCCTTCTCCGCCATGCCTCTTCGCGTGGCAGGATGGCCCCGCCAAGCATAGGCCGTCATGGCCGCAGGAATCCTTATACACGTCAAGGATTTCCTCGACGTGGTGGTGCCCAAAGCCGTGCACCACGCGGGAATACAATGTAGTGAGGCAGTGCGAATAATGCTGGTTGCGAACTCTGTCGAGATTGATGGCATTGTAAGTGCCAAGCATTGGATCGACGCAGTTAATCCCGCTCAATTTCATTGCCCGAAAAGGTTCCGCGCCAAGGGCGCCCCCAGCGTGGAAGGTTTAGCCCAGGAACTCCTATTCTTCACCACTGAGGTGGGCAGGTGTTGGCGTTGTCTTTTGTGATCAATGGGGGTTTGTACTCGACGAGTCGGGCCTTAGGTGTCTTGGGATCGGTAGCGGCCTCATAAAGTGATTTGGCTCCAAGCTGACCCACATTTATCCACGTTTCGCACATCGACACGGTAATTTCACCGGATTTGACCAATGGGATGCCGAGTTTCGAGCCACCAGCAGCGGTGAATAGCTTTGCCTTTGATCCTGCGTCTCTGATGGCTTTGGCGCAACCAATCGCCATGTCTTCCGCGTGGCTGAAGAACAAATCAATATCGGGATCGGCTACAAGAGCATTCTGACAAACCGCTTCGCCCTTGGCCGGGGTCCAGTCGGTTGGCTGCGACATAACTATTTTGTACTTGGACCCAGCGGCGTCGAGACTTGCCTTGAATCCCGCCGAGAGCTGATTGACAAGTGCGTAACCCGGCATGCCTTCGACAATTCCGATCTTGGCGGTACGATCAGTTGGCAACATAGTCGCAGCCGTCTCGCCGAGACGTTGGCCAGACGAGATATAGTCCTGCCCAACTAAGGCGGAAAGTCCAGGATAGACCTCCTTAAATTTCCGCTTGTTCGGATCACCCACCTGCACGGCAACAGCAGTGAACGGAATTTTGGCCTCGTTCGTCTTATCGACCCATGTCTGCGCTACCACGCTGTCAAGGATGATCACAGCGATGCCATCCACCTTCTGCGCGATTAAATCGTCGACAGCATTGGACATTTTTTCAACGCTTCCCCTGGCATCAAGGATGAGGACTTTGGCGCCCAGCTTCTCGCCCTCTTCCTTGAAGCCTTTGGTCATCGATACCTCGGCCGGATTCTGCTGGTTCGTGGTAACGAATGCTATGGTGATGTCTTTTGAATGCGCTGCAGTGCCAGCAAGCATCAATGTCGCGGGAAAGACGAAAGCCCCGACTCGCATGAACTTTTTTTGCATATTTTCCTCCCATATGCAGACAAGTTGATTGACTACACAACGGCAGCATGTTGTTCGGTTGCCGCTGTCTCGGATGGGTTCACGCTCCCATCACCATTCCACATAGAAATTCCCCTGACTGACCTTTAAGTGCCAATGCGAGGGCGTCATACGCTGCTTAAAAGCAGTCTCAGTGCAGAGATGATATCCTACAAAATGAGATTTTGTCAAACGAGAATAAACTGAGTCTGCCGGGTATCTCCGCTTTGCCTGTCCCTGGTCGTCGCATGTGGGAGTGTTGCCTCTCACGCTTGTGTACATGGGATCTATCGTTTTCAGTTACGGGTGGCGCAATTTTCTTTCCTCCGTGCTCTTTGCGCGGGATGGGTTTGATTAAGTGCGCGCATTAAGAGCATAATTCGATGTGAATGAGAGGGGCGCGGGCCTAGCCGTAGCAACTCTTCTGTTCGGTTTCTTTGTTTCCTGCTTTTGGCAATGCTCACGTTATTGCCTTGCGTGAGCGCCTACTTAGCATTCGTCATTGATGCAATGCGATATGCGTAGACATCATCATCACGAAACGGCAGTCAGCCAGAGATCCGAGAGTAGCTCTCCTAATATCGGAGGGCGTCGGATTGAGATGACTGAGTATTCAGTTGCTCTCCTACACCCCAGGTACTGCTAGCCTCGTAGAGAGCAGTCCCATCTGGTGTAGGAACGATCTCAACCGGTGCCGAGACTGGGAACTTCTTTGGTCCTAGATCAGAAATCCGCTTTGGTTCTCTGGACTTTCTCTTCAGATCGCCTGCACCAGTTGATCGATGCTGGCTTTGGCATCGCCGTAGAACATGCGGGTGTTGTCCTTGTAGAACAGCGGGTTCTCAATGCCAGAATAGCCGGTTCCCTGCCCGCGCTTGGACACGAACACCTGCTTGGCCTTCCACACCTCCAGCACCGGCATGCCGGCAATCGGGCTGTTCGGATCGTCCTGGGCAGCCGGGTTGACGATGTCGTTCGAGCCGATCACGATCACCACATCCGTCTCGGCAAAGTCCTCGTTGATCTCGTCCATCTCCAGCACGATGTCGTACGGCACCTTGGCCTCGGCGAGCAGCACGTTCATGTGCCCCGGCAGGCGACCGGCCACGGGATGGATGGCAAAGCGCACGTCCTTGCCCTTAGCGCGCAGGCGGCGGGTCAGCTCCGACACCGATTGCTGCGCCTGCGCCACCGCCATGCCGTAGCCCGGCACGATCACGATGCTGTCAGCCTCCTCCAGAGCGGTGGCTACCCCATCGGCATCGATGGCGATCTGCTCCCCGGCAATCGCCATCACCGGCCCGGTGGTGGTGCCAAAGCCGCCCAGGATCACGGAGATGAAGCTCCGGTTCATCGCCTTGCACATGATGTAGCTCAGGATCGCACCCGAGGAGCCGACCAGGGCGCCGGTGACGATCAGCAGGTCGTTGCCGAGCGTGAAGCCGATCGCGGCGGCCGCCCAGCCCGAGTAGGAGTTGAGCATCGAGACCACCACCGGCATGTCGGCCCCGCCGATGCCCATGATGAGGTGGTAGCCGATGAAGAACGCCAGCAGCGTCATCCCCACCAGGGCCCAGATGCCGGCACCATTGACGTACAGCACCAGCAGGACGAGCGAGGCCAACGCGGCTGCCGCATTGAGCCCATGGCCGCCCGGCAGCTTCCGGGCCTTGCCATCCACCTTACCGGCGAGCTTGCCAAACGCGATCACCGAGCCGGTGAACGTCACCGCACCGATGAACACGCCCAGGAACACCTCCACCCGCAGGATCGCGATCTCCACGCCGGTCTTGTGCGCCAGCACCCCGGCAAAGCCGGTCAGCACCTGCCGTGCGGCCTCATCGAGCGCCAGCACCCGGGTGAGCTCGAGGTCGGCGTTGAAGCCGATGAACACGGCTGCCAAACCGACGAAGGAGTGCAGGGCTGCCACCAGCTGCGGCATCTCGGTCATCTCAACCTTCTTGGCCACATACCAGCCGATCCCTGAGCCGATCACCAGCATGGCGGCAATGACGGCATAGTTGCCCACACCCGGGCCAAACACGGTGGCGCCGACGGCGAGCGCCATGCCGGCAATGCCGTACCAGACGGCGCGCTTGGCGCTCTCCTGGCCGGAGAGGCCGCCGAGCGACAGGATGAACAGGACAGCGGCTGCCACATAGGCGGCGGAGACAAGACCAAAGCTCATCGGACGATCCTCACGACTTCTGGAACATGGCCAGCATCCGGCGGGTCACCAGGAAGCCGCCGACGATGTTGATGGTGGCGATCAGGAAGGAGAGTGAGGCGAGTGCCACCACGAGCCAGTGGCTGGAGCCCACCTGCAGCAGGGCCCCCAGCACCACGATGCCCGAGATGGCATTGGTCACCGCCATCAGCGGCGTGTGCAGGGAGTGGCTGACGCTCCAGATCACCTGGAAGCCGACGAAGCAGGCAAGCGCAAAGACGATGAAATGAGCCATGAAGCTCGCCGGGGCATAGGCGCCCACCAGCGCAATCAGCAGGCCACCGGCCAGGAGCAGCCCCACTTGGGTGCGGGTCTGAGCCTTGAAGGCAGCCGCCTCCTGGGCCCGCTTCTCCTCCCGGGTGAGCTCCCTCACCTTCTCCTTGGGCTTGGCGGCGGCGATCGCCTGCACCTTGGGTGGTGGCGGCGGGTAGGTGACCGCCCCCTGGTGCGTGACCGTGGCGCCGCGGATCACGTCATCGTCCATGTTGTGGTGGATGACCCCGTCCTTGGCCGGGGTCAGGTCGGTGAGGAAGTGGCGGACGTTGTTGGCGTACAGCGTGGAGGCCTGGGCGGCCATACGGCTGGGGAAGTCGGTATAGCCGACGATGGTGACGCCGTTGTCGGAGACGACCTTCTCGTCCGGCACGGTCAGGTCGCAGTTGCCGCCCCGTTCGGCCGCGAGATCGACGATCACCGAGCCCGGCTTCATCGCCGCCACCATGTCGGCCGTCCACAGCTTCGGCGCCGGCCGCCCGGGGATCAGGGCGGTGGTGATGACGATGTCGATCTCCGGCGCGAGCTCGCGGAACTTGGCAAGCTGCTTGTCGCGGAACTCCGGGCTCGACGGGGCAGCATAGCCGCCGGTGGCAGCGCCGTCCTGGGTCTGCTCGAACTCGAGCAAGACGAACTGGGCGCCCATGGACTCGATCTGCTCGGCCACCTCGGGGCGCACATCGAAGGCATAGGTGATGGCACCAAGACTGGTGGCGGTGCCGATGGCGGCGAGGCCTGCCACCCCTGCCCCCACCACCAGCATCTTGGCGGGCGGCACCTTGCCGGCGGCGGTGACCTGGCCGGTGAAGAAGCGGCCGAAGTGGTTGCCGGCCTCGATCACGGCGCGGTAACCGGCGATGTTGGCCATGGAGGAGAGCGCGTCCATCTTCTGGGCGCGGGAGATGCGCGGCACCATGTCCATGGCGATGACCGTGGCACCCTTGTCGCGACACAGGTCGAGAAGCTCCGGGTTCTGGGCCGGCCAGAAGAAGGAAATCAGGGTCTGACCCTGGCGCAGGTGGCCAACCTCCCCCTCCGTTGGCGGGCGCACCTTCACCACAACGTCGGTGGCAGCGAACAAGGCTGCAGCATCCGGCACGATGTTCACCCCAGCAGCAGTGTAGGCTGCGTCCGAGATCCCAGCACCGGCCCCACCTCCCGACTCGACAAAGCACATATGCCCCAGCTTCTGCAACTGGAGAGCAGAGTCCGGCGTCATCGCCACCCGCGCCTCGCCCGGAAAGGCTTCCTTCAATGCTCCGATCTTCATCAACTAACGCCCCTGTCGCAGTTCAGTGGTGGAATTTGGCCCATGAGGATCTTCCTTTCGGTTGCGTGGGCGGATCCTGGGGACCTCGCGATTGTTGGAGTATCCTAGCTTCGCGCCCAGCCTTCATAATGACGACCACCCCTATCGTGTCGGAACTGGCTGTTCACCTCGGTAATCGTAGAAGCCGCGCTTGACCTTGCGGCCGATCCAGCCTGCCTCGACGTATTTTACGAGGAGCGGGCAGGGACGGTACTTGGAATCGGCCAGACCTTCGTGCAACGCCTGCATGATTGCCAGGCAGGTATCGAGGCCAATGAAGTCAGCGAGCTGGAGCGGTCCCATCGGATGGTTCGCACCGAGCCGCATGGCTGTATCAATGGCTTCTACGGAGCCTACGCCTTCATAAAGGGTGTAGATCGCCTCGTTGATCATCGGCAGCAGAATGCGATGGACGATGAAAGCTGGGAAGTCTTCCGCTACGGTGGCAGTCTTGCCGAGATCAGCAACAAACTTTCGAGCAAACCGAAATGTTCGCTCGTCAGTTGCGATGCCGCGGATCAGTTCGACAAGGTGCATCGCTGGTACCGGATTCATGAAGTGAATGCCGATGAAGCGCTCCGGCCGGTCCGTAGAAGCGGCCAGACGTGTAATCGAGATCGAGGAGGTGTTCGTCGCCAGGATCGTGTTAGGCTTCAGATAGGGGCAGATCTGCTGAAACACGCTGCACTTGATAGCAGCATCCTCAGTTACGGCTTCGACGACGAGGTCGCAGGACGAGAGTTGTTTGAAGTCGGCGGTCAGCTGAAGTCGCCTAAGTGCGGCCTCACTCTCGCGAATATCAAGAGCTTCCTTTCTGACCCTGCGATCGAGCTCTCCTGCTATTGCAGATCTCGCACGTGGCAGTGCCTCAGGGTCCCGATCGACTAGGAGAACACCAAAGTCTGCAAGGGCACAGACTTGGGCAATGCCTGTGCCCATCTGTCCGGCTCCGATTACTCCGATCTGACGCATGTCGACCCCTCCTGATGTCCAATCCTCAACCGTCACGAGGTTGGATGATATGTCCTCACGTGTTGCCACCTTGGCAGCGCTCGGATAAATCCATTCCCGGTTGGTCGCAGCGCTTGGCCCGCATCAATGGTACTCAAACCGCGTTGGACTGGCTGCCGTTCAGGGCAACCTTGAAATCCGCCGCCGTCTTGGCCTTGATCTCGTCCACTGTCACCCCGGCGGCGAGTTCGATCAGCGTCATGCCGGAGCCGCCCTTCTTGTCGATCGAGAAGACACCGAGATCGGTGATGACGAGATCCACCACGCCAGTTCCTGTGAGCGGCAGATTGCACTCCTTCAGGAGCTTCGGGTCCTCCGAGCCGTCCTTGGCTTTCGCCACATGCTCCATGACCACGACGACGCGCTTGACGCCTGCCACGAGGTCCATGGCGCCGCCCATGCCCTTCACCATCTTGCCAGGGATCATCCAGTTGGCGAGATCGCCGTTTTCGGCCACCTGCATGGCGCCGAGGATCGACAGGTCGATATGGCCGCCGCGGATCATGCCGAAGGAATCGGCACTGGAGAAATAGCTGGTGGTCGGCAGCTCGGTGATCGTCTGCTTGCCGGCATTGATCAGGTCCGGATCCTCTTCGCCCTCGAAGGGGAACGGGCCCATGCCGAGCATGCCGTTTTCCGACTGGAGCTGCACGCGCATGCCCTTGGGGATGAAGTTTGACACGAGCGTCGGAATGCCGATGCCGAGATTCACGTAGAAGCCGTCGCGCAGCTCCTTGGCCGCGCGGGCGGCCATCTGTTCACGGGTCCAGGCCATCAGACTTCCTCCCCTGCTCCGGCAGGCGCGGCCTCGGCGCGCTTGCGGGTCGTGCGTTGCTCAATGTGTTTGACCGGGTTCGGCACATGCACCATGCGCTTCACGAAGATGCCCGGGGTGTGGATGCAATCCGGATCGATCTCGCCTGCCGGTACGAGATGCTCGACCTCGGCGATGGTGAGCCGCGAGGCCGTCGCCATCATCGGGTTAAAGTTGCGGGCAGTCTTGCGATAGACGAGGTTGCCCTCCGTATCGCCCTTCCAGGCGTGAACCACGGAGATGTCGGCGAAGAGGCCCATCTCCATGACGTATTTCTCGCCATTGAATTCGCGCACTTCCTTGCCCTCGGCAATGAGGGTGCCCACTCCCGTCTTGGTGTAGAAGGCCGGAATGCCGGCGCCGCCGGCGCGGATACGCTCGGCGAGCGTGCCTTGCGGGTTGAATTCCAGTTCCAGCTCACCGGAGAGGTATTGCTGGGCGAAAAGCTTGTTCTCGCCCACGTAGGACGAGATCATCTTGCGGATCTGGCGGGTCTCCAGCAAGCGGCCGAGGCCGATGCCATCTACACCCGCATTGTTGGAGATGAAAGTCAGATCCTTCGCGCCCGAATCACGGATCGCCTCGATCAGCGTCTCCGGAATGCCGCATAGGCCGAAACCGCCGGCCATGATGGTCATGCCATCCTTGACCGCCCCGGCCAGCGCGGCCCGCGCATCGCTGTACACCTTATCCATCGATGTAGCCTTTATAATTGTGCATCTAGCCCGCTCTACCGTGCAGCGGCCATTGCGAATGGGGAAATTCGGTGTGTGTGGCTAACCTGGGGATCCACAGCCCACGAGCAAACTGATTGCTCGTCGGTGGCTTGCCCGATTGTAGCCAATGATAGACCGTGTCGGCTTCGGCAGCGTTTGCCGCAACACAACAAAGTGCTCTCTGCAGACCTGAACTCATGCAAAAAATAAGGCAGGCTGTTTGAGAACTGGGAGATGGTCGACATTTCGATCAGCAACCGTTCCAACTCTCAAGTCTTTCTCACGGCAGAATGGATCAGTACCTCCAGGGCATAGCCATTTCGGACGAGAGCCAATCAACATCACAGCACCATAGATTTGCTCGAGATAAGCAGCACAAGTCCAAGCACTAGGCTTCGTCATCCGGGCCTGCCTGTGCGACACTGAACGGCTACCGGTTATGACGGACGCGGAACGTCGACTCGAACTGCGTGCAACGCACCATAGGGCTTTTTGGCTAACTGGTCTGGAACCGATCCTGCATATGTACTGCAGAACAATGTCCGCCCGTCTTCACCGCCTAGCTGACAAGCGATAGCGCTTCCAGGGAATTGGATACGATGGGTGACTTCGCCTCCTTCGACGACGCGAAGCACTTCGCCTGTATTGAAAGACGGAACCCAAATGCCGCCTGCCGCATCGGCGCAGATACCATCCGGCTCCCTTCCCTCTAGGTTCGCGAAATTCCGCTTGTTGGATAGGCTTCCATCCGAGGCAACATCAAATGCGGTAAGATGCCCGCGCCAGGTTTCAGCGACAATCAACGTCCGGCCACCGTTGATGATCACGGTACCGTTCGGAAATTCAAGCCCAGTAGCGGCGACCCGAATCGCACCGTCTCGCTCGACAAGATGAACGCAAGTTTCCTGCTTCGGAGCACCTCCGAACAAATCATAGCCGTAGTTGCCGATGTAGACGCGCCCGGTCTGATCAATGGCAAAGTCATTCAGATCACCAGCGGCATCCTGTGACAAGTCGGCGTAGGTGAGTAGATTTTCATCAACGAGTTTCAGTATCTGACGCTTGACTGACGACACGATCAGGAGCGTTCCATCGGGCAGGAACCCGATGCTATTCGGTCTTGGAGGCAGGCTTTCAACAACGACCGTTTTCGCGCCGCTTTGATCAAGCTTATATAACTTTTGGCCGAAGACGTCAGGCACCCATAGATGCCCTTGGTGCCACCGAGGTGCTTCTAAGAAGATGAAGCCGTCGGCAAAAAGCTGCGATTGTAAATCGGTCATATCAAGATTCCCTCGCTAACTCGCCGCATCTCCCGAACACTTCGTCTGGGATGCCGGTAAGTGCCGTGACCTCTAGGTAGTCCCCAAAACCGAGCAGTCTCGTCTCAAGCCCGGTACCAGATTGTACGTACCTGGACATCGGTGCTGCTGAAATTCCGAACATACCATGCAACAAGGCCGAATTAACGCGAATGTTCTGGCACTGCACTGTTCCCGACGCCACCGTTACAGACGCCTTGCTACGTCGCATCGATTTTCTCTTTCCGTTCTCTCGAACCACAGTTGCCCGTAGCGTCAATTGCTGTGGGTGTAGCCACCGTCGCAAGCAATCGTCTGCCCTGTTATGAAGGACGCTGCTGGCGTCGTGAGGAACATCATAAGTCCCACCAAATCCGTTGGCATCATGCCGCGAGGAATGCACTGGAGATCTGCATTACGTTTGCGCACCTCGGCCGTCGGATTTACCGTGCGCTCGACCTCGGTAGCAACACTGCCCGGTCGAATACAATTTACCGTAATGCCGAAGGGTCCGAGTTCACGAGCAAGAGAGTTGGTCATGCCAATTACGGCAGATTTGGATGTTACGTAGTGAAGATAATTGACTGTTCCGCGTGGCACGGAGTCGGACGAAATGTTGATGATGCGGCCCCAGCCTGCCTTACGCATCGATGGCGCAACAGCACAAGCACCAAGGAATGTCCCCGTAATATTGACCTTCATCACTCGCTCCCATTCGGCAAGTGGAATCTGGTCGAACGGTCGCTTTTCAAGCGTAGCGAAAATAGAGGCATTGTTCACCAAGGCATCCACTCTGCCGAACTCTTTCAGCACTGCGGCTACCATCTCATCAACGGAACCCTTGTCCGCGACATCGACCTCTAAAGCCAAAGATGAGCCACCGGCAGCAGCAATCTCTGACGAAACCGATTCTGCATTTTTTTGATTGAGATCAGCGATGACCGGTATTGCGCCGGCTGCTGCGAACTGTCGGGCAAGTTCACGGCCGATCCCCTGACCGGCTCCAGTAATAATGACGACGCGATCTTGCACACCGAAGTCGCGCGCGAAGGCCGGAACACCGGAGTCCTTTGGAGCATGTGTGGCGAGAGCTTCACTCATTTATCGTCCTTCGCATGAACATCGTTGAGAGTTCCTCCAAGAAGCTGCGCGGTTTAGCTGGACGGGCGTCAGCATTCGTAGGCCATCCAGCATAAAGCCGATCGGAGTGTTGGTTGCCTCCTCTTTCGGCCGGATCATCTGAATGACATGTCATTCCTGCCCACTGCCCTCCGTGCAGCTCGAAAAGCGACGAAGGAATAGCAATGGCGTCGAGTTATGTCAATAGGTGGGATTTCTTGATATCCACTCACTGCAAGCTGTGCCCGAAATCGGAATGGGGCTGGCTTGCCATATCGACGCTGCTGGTGCGTCGGCGGTTTGGTAAAGTGGGCTGAGCCCCACAAAAATCGGGCTGTAACGGGGAAAGCGCGACATTCGCGATGGAATCTTAGCAATTTGCTGATGACCTTCGAATGGGCCTAATAGAAGATCCCATGTAAAAACCATTCAATGTCGTGTTGACATAATCCCACATTAAGAGATAATATCGGTAAGGCGACGACAGCGGGAAGGAACGATTGTCGTCCGGGCGGAGAGTGGCACGGGTGCCGGAACAGTCAAGGTGTAACGGTCGTAAATGACTTTGTCGCTGATGTTGGGCCCTTCCAAGATTGAGATTAGCCCCTGCGCGGCTTTTTGTAACGCGTACTATCAATCCTTTCAGCCAGTGGGCGATAGACGCATCAGTTTTTCGATCACGCGCTAAAAGTATCTACCAAAATAAATGTAAATATGAATTTGAGGATAGTTTGCGCTTATAGGGAGGAGCACATGTTGGATATTACTGTCGATCTTAAGATGGTTCCGATCGACCTTATCGGATCCTTGGTAGGTTGTGCATCATTATTGCGGCAGACCATCCCTTCTGGGCGCAGCGCCCACAATCACCCACGAATGATTCCCAGTTCGTTCGCTTGAACGGTGAACTTCAACAGGAATTCGAAGTCACGGGAGAGTTGGAATGCCGTCAACGGATAACGCTCCGCTTATGCGTCTCGAAGGTGTAACCAAGACATTCGGGAACACAGTGATAGCCCTCCGCGGTGTCGATTTGGAGATCGAGCGCGGCAAGGTTCATGGACTGCTGGGGGCAAATGGAGCCGGCAAATCAACTCTGATTAAAATCCTTTCAGGCACGTTCCGAGCATCAGGTGGCACAATCGCGTGGAAAGGCTCGACCGTAAATTGGTCGAGCCCCAAAGAGGCAAATGCGACGGGTGTTGCGACTATCCACCAGCACATCCCTCTCGTACCTACGCTCTCGGTGCTCGAGAATGTCTTTCTAGGTGAAGAGGGCCGCTGGCGGCGCTCAAAGTCGCTACGGCAAAAGTTCGAGGACATATGCGCACGCGTCGGCTACTGGATCGATCCTGATCGACTCGTTGGGGATTTGCCCATCGGGCAGCGCCAGATGACGGCGATCTTTCAAGCGCTGGGAACCGGTGCGGAACTGATCGTTATGGACGAACCGACTGCGTCCCTCGCCACCGAAGAGCGCGAATTGGTGTATCGTATCGTCCATCGGCTTTCTCGTGTGGAGAACAGGGCGATCCTGTTCGTGTCGCACTTCCTCGACGAAGTTATGGCATTGACCGACTCTGTTACGGTCCTCCGTGATGGACAGGTGGCCATGCGTGCCGACACGAGGGATCTCGATGAAGGCCGCCTCGCCGAAGCGATTGTCGGACGGCAGATCATTGCCCTTGAGAAAGCGGCACATGACCCAAACGCTCTCCGGCACCATACCGGAGCCCCGATCATATTGGAGTTACGTGGCCTCGCCTCCCCGGACAAGTTCGCGCCTGTCGACCTGAAACTCGCGGCTGGAGATGTCGTGGGGATCGCGGGATTGCTCGGTTCGGGGCGGAGCGAACTACTCCACGCGATATTTGGGGCAGACTCCCATGCCACCGGTGACGTTCAGGTGGATGGCCAATCAATTCGGCGGTCAACACAGGCTGCAGTGGCTGCGGGCCTCGGTCTTGTCCCTGAAGACAGGATGCAACAAGGGCTGGTTCCGGAGTTTGAGCTGTGGCGGAACACCACCTTGCCCGCCTTGGCGGGCGTGTCCTTCGGTGGGATTCTTCCCGTTCGGGATCGCGAAAGAGAGAGAGGACGAGAGGCAATCGCGCGACTGAAAATCAAAGCACACTCGCCCGATGCGCTCATGAGGGAGTTAAGCGGAGGCAATGCCCAGAAGGTGACCATCGCGAAATGGTTATTCAGCGACGTGAAAGTCTTCCTCCTCGACGAGCCAACAGCAGGCATCGACATCGGAGCGAAAGCCGACATTCTGAAACTGATCCGCGACCTCTCGGCCTCGGGGAAAGCGGTTATCATCGTGTCGTCGGAGTTCGAAGAATTGCTGGCTGTAAGCGATCGGATCCTCGTCATGCGCGACGGACGCATGGTTGCTGAGCGTGCCACGAGTGAAACAAACGAACACGAACTGATCCTACTTGCAGGCGGCAAAAGCGCGGAGCCGGCACCACCATCGCGAAGCGGCGCAACTTCTAAACAGAGCGAGTGATCATGAAAGCTATGGTAACGCAAGCCCAACCCGGCCATTCGCGCGATTCTTCAACGGAACTCCACCCATCTAATATCATGGATGGGTCGAAACCACTCACAAGCCAAACCTCGACGGACTGGCGACGCGTATTCAGCCTGCGTGAAATGGGTGTGTTCTACGCCCTGATCCTGGTGGTTCTCATCCTCTCGCTTACGGCAACCTACCTCGGGCGACCCAATTTCTTGAGCGTAACGAACCTCTCCAACGTCCTGTATCAATCGTCGCTCGTCGGGATCATCGCGGTGGCGATGACTGTCATTCTTATCACGGGTAACTTCGACCTTTCGGTTGCATCAGTTGCGGCTCTAGCAGGTGCGGTTCTGATCGGAACCGCGGATTCGGTAGGGTTTTGGCCAGCATTTGGTCTCGCGATGCTTGTAGCAGTCGGAGCGGGGTTACTGAATGGCGTGATCGTCCAACTTGTGGGCATCAACGCCTTCATCGTCACTCTTGGTACCCTCACTGCGATACGAGGCCTAGTGCTGGTGTATACCGACGGGAGATCGCTCGCTGTTAGCGATGACAATGTTCTTGCATCGATGCGGGCGTTCGAATCCGGACGCCTCAACGTAGGGATCTTGATGTTGCTGGCTGCGTCTGCCCTCATTCTGATCGGAATATATCAAACCATTAAGGTTCGACGAGAGCGTAAAGCGCTTTCGCCGGCATCAGTCGGCATGCTTCTTGGTGGCATAGTTCTTGCGGTCTTTTCCTGGCTGAGCAACTTCCAGCTGACACTGCCCAATCCTGTCATTTACTTGCTGACTTTCACAGGTGCGCTATGGTTCGTTCTGAACTTCACGACCATTGGAAGACGGGTATACGCGGTCGGAGGCAATCCTGAGGCTGCGCGGCTGTCCGGCATCAACGTCCTGCGCTACAAAATGGCAGCCTTCGTTCTTTGCAGCGCGGCGGCGGGCTTTGCCGGCATCCTTTTCGCCAGTAGGCTTCGTTCAATCAACCCGGCCGCGCTGACCGGCGCGGAACTTACCGTCATTGCGTCGGCCATTTTGGGAGGGACGTCCCTTTTCGGCGGCGCGGGAAGCGTGATCAAGACACTCGTCGGAGCATTCCTGCTATTCACTCTGACGAATGGCTTTAACATCCTGAACCTCGGCGCGAATTACCAAGGCATGATCGAAGGTGTGGTCGTGGTTACCGCGGCGGCAATCTATACTGTCGGAGGGAACCGCCGAGCGCCCAAGCGCTAAGGCATACCGATGCAACTTAGCGAACCGAGTTTTCCGTTCTTGGCGGTGGCGCGGATCGTCAGCCGATACTTGATCTTCAACTTGAAAGGAATGGAAAATGACCGATGTTAACCGGCGATATGACGGCAAAGTTGCCTTTGTCACTGGGGCTGCTGGAGGAATCGGACACGAAACGTCTGTTGCCTTCGCACGCGAAGGTGCCAAGGTCGCGATCGTCGACCTAGCGGATGAAGGTCTCCGAGAGACGGCTGCGGCGATAGAGGCTGTAGGAGGCAAAGCTCTTTCGATTAAGGCTAATGTGGCGAGCGCCGAGGAGGTCAAGTCGGCGATCGCTAGGACTGTCGACGAGTTCGGCAGCCTTGATGTTGCCTTCAACAATGCCGGGATTGAGCAGCCCGGAACCCGTGCCGGCGATATCGCCGAAGACATGTGGGATCGGATCATCGACATTAACCTTCGCGGTGTCTACCTTTGTATGAAGTATCAAATTCAGCAGATGCTAAAGCAGGGCAAGGGCGCGATAGTGAACACGTCGTCGGGAGCCGGCGTCATTGGATTTCGCAACCAGGCAGCCTACGCCGCTTCCAAGTTCGGTGTAACCGGACTGACAAAGTGTGCGGCACTTGATTACGCGGCCTCTAACATCCGTATCAACGCAATTTGCCCCGGAATCATCGATACCGCGATGATCGAGCGTTACACGAAGAACGACCCGGAACTGCGCGCAAAGGCTATCGCCCAGGAGCCGATCGGCCGCTTAGGCAAGACTGAAGAGATTGCAGCAGCAGTACTTTGGCTTTGCTCCGAAGAGGCTGGCTTCGTTGTAGGCCATGCAATGGTCGTGGATGGCGCGCAAACTGTCGGGCTTTGACGCTGACGTCATCCGGGAGGGAAGGCCACGCCAACACTATTCGGAAGTCGAGCCGGGCGCCCGGTCTTCCACAACTCGCCAAGGGTGATCGACTCTGGAGGACTACAACATGAGCCACGACTCTGGCCGAAAGCTGAGCGCTGCTTCGATTGGTAATTTCGGGGAAATCTACGACTTTGCCGTCTTCGCGTTTTCAATCCCGATTATCGCGCATCTCTTTTTTCCGGGGAGTGATCCCACGGCAGCGATTCTGAGTACCTTTGCGGTTTATGCAGTTGCCTTTTTCGCCCGTCCGGTTGGTGGGCTCGTGTTTGGCTATATGCTCGATCGAGTCGGCCGGGTGAAAGTTCTAGCGCTCACGATTTGGCTAATGGCCGGTGCTACAGCCCTCATTGGCGTGCTTCCCACCTACGAGACAATCGGAATCGGTGCTCCGGCGCTGCTCGTCCTTTGCCGTCTCGCTCAAGGCTTTGCGATGGGAGGGGAAACTACAGGCAGTACGAGTTACATTCTCGAATCTGCTCCGGATCAAGGTCGGGGAAGATGGGTCGGTATCATCTGGTTCTTTGCGAACATCCCGAACGCTTTCGTGGCTGTCATGTTATTGCTCATCCAGCTCGTCGCCGGTAAGGAAGCCTACACCGACTGGGTATGGCGTGTTCCCTTCTTGGCCGGTGGACTCATTGGCATCATCGGCTTCTGGCTCCGTCGCAACCTAGAGGACCCAGAGGAGTTCAAGCTAGCCATAAGTAAGGCAAAAAATGAAAACCCCCTCGCGGCTGCGACCAGCGCGGGTTGGAAGTCAATGCTTCACGTATTGATGATCCTTCCGGTCCAGACCGTTGGATCCTATCTCCTTGTCGGATTCATGTACACATTTCTGGTGCGCCAGATGCACATGGAACCAAGTGCCGCGTTGCTCACCAATGCGGCTGCCATCGCTGTAATGGCTCTTTTCTACCCCATTGGTGGAGCGCTGAGTGACAAGCTTGGCAGGAAGCGAGTAATGACCATTGGGGCGCTTTGGATCGGGCTTGCGGCTTATCCTGTGCTTCAGCTGGTAGCAACTGGGGTGCTGAGCTATGCTCTACTCGGCCAAGCTCTTCTAGCAATCGGAATTGGAATGTACTCCGGATCGGCATTTACCGCGGCCGCCGAATTCTTTCCGACTGCCTATCGTGCCACAGGTCACGCCATAGCCTATCAAGGAAGTGTCGCATTGCTCGGTGGAACCACGCCGTTTGTCAGCGCGTGGCTTGTCGAGATATTCGGGACGCCGATGGCTCCTGGGTACTACGTGATTACCGCAGCAATTGTTTGCTTGATTACCGTGCAGTTCGTACCCGAGACAAAAGATGTAAGGCTGCGTACGGGTGATAGCCAGGGTGGCCGACCACAGGCAGCCAGTTCCCAGGTCGAACTTCGAACAACGTAATCCTCGAGGAGCGACCGCGCTCGAGTCCGTCAGGCGGTCTGCCTAGCGACGGCCGCTCTGTTTTTATAGCCCAAAGAGGGAAGACATGAGCAACCAGCCCACGAGCGGGCAATAAAAACTTGCATAATGTGGGATTTATTTGTAGAAGTTGTATGGCAGGTATGGTGACTTGGCTTCGCTGGTAATCAGTCCCAGGAACAGGTTGGCTGGGTCTGGATCCCTTGCGCAGTGTGCCTAACGTGGCAGTCCGCTTCGCGGAGAAGGCTATAGGAATGTCTCAGGATCGGATTGGTTTTATTGGCTTAAGCAGCATGGGAGCTGCGATCGCAGAACGCTTCGCGGATGCCGAGGTGACCTTGACAGTATGCGATCTCAATCCAGCAAACCTCGAGCCCTTCAAAGCGGCGGGCGTATCCATTGCCGCGTCGCCAAGGGAAGTGGCCGATGTTTGTGATATTGTGTTCTCCTGCCTTCCCTCTACCTCTGCAAGTATTGACGTCGCCTTAGGTGAAGATGGTGTGGTGCACGGTCAGGCCGTGAAGATCTACGTCGACACGGCCACGATCGGCATGAAAACGGCAACAAAGATTGCCGAGGGACTGCCAAAATCTATCGGGTTTGTTGATGCGCCAGTCAGTGGCGGACCGCCGGGTGCGCGCGCCGGCACACTTTCAACGATGGCGTCGGGCCCTCGCGAGCACTTCGATCGAGTGCAGCCCTGGCTTTCGGTGATGGCAAAGAACGTTTTTTACATGGGCGAGAAGCCCGGCGTCGCGCAGATTGCCAAGCTCATCAATAACAACCTATCGGCGGCTGGTCGTCTCGCTGCGTTCGAAGGTTTTGTTCTTGCCTTGAAGGCAGGCCTCGATCCTCATGCGCTCCTTGAAGTGATCAATGTTAGTTCCGGCCGTAACTACACGACCACCGACAAAATGAAGGCAGCGATCCTCTCAGGAAGTTTCAAATTCAACGGCCATCTTGGAAATAGCATCAAGGATGAAGCGCTTCTTATCGACGAGGCAAGCGATCTCGGCGTCCCACTCTGGGTCGCTCCGAGACTCCTGGAGACCCTGAAGGCGGCCGCCGAAAGCGGATATTTGGACAAGGATAGCATGTTCGTCATCCAATTCATGGGCGAACAAGCGGGGCTAGATGTCCAGGCGAGGATGAAGGGCGCGAAGTGATACCAAGCCGTCAGCGGGACGATCCTTCAGGCTATCACGTGCTCGGTGGCCCTTCGAATTGAGAGGCGTATACGCAATGGAAGCGTACGACTACATTATTATCGGTGCGGGTTCAGCTGGCTGTGTCCTCGCCGGCAGCCTCACAGAGAATCCGGCCAACAAAGTCCTGCTGATCGAGGCTGGGCCACCATCGGATCGATTTTGGGTAAACACGCCCGCCGGCATGGCAAAGCTCTACTTTAATAAGCGCTTGAATTGGAACTACTACACTGAGCCCATGGAACTGCTGCGCGGCAGAAGGATGTACTGGCCAAGGGGCAAAGGTCTCGGTGGATCAAGTTCGATCAATGGCATGGTGTATATACGTGGCCATCGGAACGATTTTGATAGCTGGCGCGATTTGGGTAACCCAGGTTGGGGTTATGACGATGTTTTGCCTTACTTCAAAAAGTTGGAGCATTACGAGGGCGGCGCAGACGAGTACCGGGGGACAGGTGGTCCGCTCTGGATCAGTGATCCCGTCGCTAAGATGCCAAGCTCCTATGACTTCATTGAATCAGCGACCAGAGTCGGCATCCCCAAAACAAAAGACATGAACGGAGCTCTGCACGACGGCGTAGGATTCATCCAACATAACATCAAGAACGGTAAGCGACAGTCAGCTTACGTCGCGTTCGTCAAACCGGCTCTCGGGCGGTCCAATCTCACGATCAAGACAGAACTACGCGTTCAGAAGATCCTTTTTGAAGGTAAGGAAGCGACGGGCATCGAAGTTCTCGTCAACGGCGTGAGCCAGCAGATCAAGGCTAATCGCGAAGTCATTTTGTCGGCTGGCTCGCTCAACTCACCGCAGTTGATGATGCTGTCGGGTATCGGTCCGGCTTCAGAATTGCAGCGACACGGAATTCGCGTGCTTCTCAACGTGCCGGGCGTGGGCGAAAACTTGCAGGACCATTTCTACGTTCACACGGCTTTCAAAGCCACGCCGTCCAGTTCTTACAACACGAGCATCAGCGGTCTACGGAAGTATCTCGAGGGCTTCCGATATTTGACGACCGGGAAGGGCTATCTCGCGCTGGGCTCCTCCCAGGCAGCGGCCTTCGTCAAGAGTGGGCCGGAAGAAGAGATGGCCGATCTCCAAATCAGCTTCCGTCCGATGACGTTCACCTACCATCAGAGCGGCAAGGTCCATGTGGATCCGTTCCCAGGCCTGGGCGTCTCTGTTTTCATTCTTCGCCCAAGGACGACCGGGGCGGTCACTCTCCAGTCCGCCGACCCTTCTGTAGATGCTTTGTTCACCCCTAACTTCCTGTCGAACGAAGAAGACAATAGGGCGATGATGAGCGGCATCAGACAGATCAGGCAGATCATGGGGACTAAGCCCATCGCATCGCGTGTGGTCGAAGAACTGGTGCCGGGTCCTCGCGTCCAGAGCGACGCAGAGCTTATGAATTACATGGCTGAGCACGGGAACTCCGCCGCGCACCAGGTCGGAACCTGCAAGATGGGCAACGATCCGATGGCCGTCGTCGATGAGCGACTGAGAGTTCGCGGAATCGGACGATTGCGTGTCGTTGATGCCTCCATCATGCCTCACATGACCTCAGGTAACACGAACGCGCCGACAATGATGCTCGCTCTGAAGGCTGCCGACCTTATCAAGGAAGACGCTGCACGCGGCCAACCCGTAACGATAAACGCTGCATTCTCAAGCAAGGCGGCGGCAGTCAAGCGCGCCGCCGCTCATGCAACAAAGTAAGCGCTGGCGATAAGGGCCGCTAGCACGCACAATGTGGAGATGAAAATGAACGAAGTCAGCTTGCGCACGTTGGAAGATCGCGAGCGGTCTCTATATCCCAAGATTGGCCTCTTCATTGACGGCCAGTGGATCTGTGATCGTGACCCGTGGATTGAAGTCAAAAATCCAAGTACCGAGAATATTCTGGCGCCGGTTCCGAAGGCGACAGATGAGGATCTCGCTCGGGCGCTAAACGCCGCAGACCGAGGTTTCCGCGTGTGGCGCGATACGCCGCCGCAGGAACGCGTCAAGATCATCCTCAAGGGGGTGGCGCTTCTCCGCGAGAGAACAGATGATATCGCGAAAATCCTCACTCTTGAGAACGGCAAGCATCTCGCCGACGCTCAAGCCGAGATCGAACGCTGCGCCAACTTCTACGAATGGGATGCAGCGCAATCGTTGCGTACGTTCGGGCTGATCGTTCCCGGTGAGCCGCAGATGCAGAAACTCATCCTGCGCCAACCTATTGGTCCAGTTGTCGCTTTCACGCCCTGGAATGTTCCTATGAGCTCGGCAGCTCGTAAAACCAGTGCGGCATTGGCGTCTGGCTGTTCGGTGATACTGAAAGCAGCAGAAGAAACACCGGGTACGGCCTGCGCACTCGTCAAATGTTTCGAAGATGCAGGCTTGCCCGCTGGCGTACTAAATCTTGTTTTCGGCGATCCCGCCCAAATTTCGGCGACTTTGATCGCATCGCCGATATCCCGCCTGGTTACATTCACGGGCTCCACAGGTGTCGGCAAGCACCTGACCGAACTGGCGGCGAGAGCCATGAAGCCAGTCCTTATGGAGCTCGGCGGCAACGCCCCCGTGCTCGTCGGAGACGGCGTGAACGCCGCAGAGATCGGCCGATTGGCCGCCGTCGGGAAGGCACGCGCCTCGGGACAGATCTGCGCGTCTCCCTCGCGATTCATCATCCATGAGGCCTCCTACGATGATTTCGTTGGCTCCTTCGCGGAAGTCTTCAACTCGCTCAAGGTCGGCGATGGTTTTGCGCCGGATGTACAGATGGGGCCGGTCGCGAATGCGCGCAGGCTTGCCGCTGCCCAGTCAATGGTAGACGACGCCAAGCAACGTGGCGCTCGCGTCGCGGCGGGAGGCCAACGCATCGGGAATCGAGGTTACTTCTTCGCGCCGACCGTTCTGGCGGAAGTTCCTCTTGACGCCGACGCGATGACAGTGGAGCCGTTCGGCCCGATTGCGGCTTGCGTCTCGGTGCCCGACCTCGATGCGGCGCTGTCGGTTGCCAACAGTCTCTCAGTAGGTCTCGCGGCATATGCCTTTACGAACTCGCTTCACGATGCAGAGCGGATTTCACGCAATCTGGAGTGTGGAGTTCTGGCGATTAATCACTTCGGTACTCCGGATGCGGATACCCCCTTCGGTGGAGTCAAGGACAGTGGAATCGGAAGAGAAGGAGGCCCTAGCAGCCTCGACGCGTACTTTGTTACGAGAACCGTTTTGCAAAGTACAGCGCGCGTCTGAGGCGGTGATAAGAGCATTGCCACTGTAGTCAAAGGCCAGTATTTCCGCACCCTGGCGTGCGGGCCCGAGTAGCTTTATGGATCCATCATGCTCACATCCGTTCACCTCAGCTATATTTTGGGAACGCTTCCGCTTGAAGAGCGGTTCAGCGCCGCACGCAAGCTCGGCTTCAATGCGGTTGAGTTCCCCTTCCCATATGAGCTAGACGCCAAGAAGTACGCTCGCTTGCTCAATGATAATGGCTTGCGGCAGATTTCCATTGGTGCTCCCGCCTGCGACTACAAGAACGGTGAGCCTGGCTTCTCACTGACTCCGGCCTTGAAATCACAATTCGACCGCTCCATCGACACTGTGATCGAGTACGCGAAGGCGATTGATTGCCACCAAGTCCACGTGTTCGCCGGGCCAAGAGCTCCTGGGGTGTCTGAAGAGCTCGCATTCGAGACCTATTGCGAGAGGGTCGCAGATGCACATGACCGCTTGCAGGCTGAAGGTCTAAGCGTCGTGATCGAAGCAGTGAACTCAAAGGACTTTAGCGGATACTTCATCGACCATCTCGGGCTTGTCATTCGGGCGATGGAGAAGATCAACAGACATCATGTGGGAATTATATTAGACGTGTACCATGCCCATGTGAACAACGAGGACCCCATCGCGTTCCTTGTCGAGCACGCAGACAAGATTGCCCATATACAGCTGGCAGACTATCCAGGCCGTCATGAGCCGGGTACCGCCTCGATTGACTTTGACCTTCTGTTCAAAACGCTGCATGCGATCAGCTACTCAGGCTCGATCGGATTGGAGTATGTCCCAACCCGATCCATCTTCGATGGAATTCCACTTGCAGCCGAGTTGAATCTCAGCGGCCGCTGAACGTTAGCATTCCTGCTCTTATGGAGCATCGACGCGATCCTCGGGCTTAAACGAGAGTTGCGCTGCGAATGAGTGCATCACCGTTCGGTTAACATGCATTCTATATGAGGGGTGGTTATGCCCGCGGATCAAGACTTATGCTACGTGTTCGCTGACTTTGCCGCGAATGCTTCCTACAAGAAACTCCCAGAAGACGCGATTGAGGGAGCAAAGCGCAGCATCCTTGACACTCTCGGTGTAATCCTGGC
This sequence comes from Microvirga tunisiensis, assembly GCF_009296175.1. GTDB lineage: Bacteria > Pseudomonadota > Alphaproteobacteria > Rhizobiales > Beijerinckiaceae > Microvirga > Microvirga tunisiensis. The sequence goes on from NZ_VOSK01000001.1 coordinate 58,672, forward strand.
CGCAAGCGGTATGGAACCTGCCTCTCGTGTTGCGGTTGACCTTGCGCGAGAAAGCGGAGGACGGCCAGAAAGCACCATTCTGGCGTTTGGTGGGAAGGTGCCCGCCGTTATGGCTGCGTTTGCAAATGGGGCGATGGCCCATAGCCTGGACTACGACGACCAAACCCCGTGGGGTCAACATGCATCCAGCACCTTGATTCCAGCAGTCTTCGCCGTGTCCGAGCGAAAGGGGCAGGTATCCGGGAAGGAAATGATCACGGCGGTTGCCATCGGCCAGGATCTTTTCAATCGGCTTCGGCGGCACATAGATTGGAAGAAAGACTGGTTCTTCACAACAGTTATGGGCGTGTTTTCGGCGACAGCTGCAGCAGGAAGGGTTCTCAACCTTCCGGCGAACCAAATTGCGAACGCTCTGGGTATCGCTAGTTTACAATCGAGCGGGACCACAGAGATGATTAATGCGACCGGAAGTGATCTGAGAGCTATCTATGCAGGCTTTCCAGCTAAGGGTGCGGTACTAGCGACATTGCTGGCAGAAAGGGGCTTGAGCGGTATACCAACACTTTTCGAAGGAAGATACGGAATCTTGTCATTGTACTTCGGTGGCCGATATGATCGGGAGAGGATCATTTCAGGCCTCGGTGAAGAGTTCACCGGCGGTCTAACACTTTATAAACGTTGGCCGGCAGTTGGAACTGCTCACAGTCATATTCATGCCACCATGGCTCTCGTGAAAGAAAATAACCTGAGTCCGGACGACATTGACGAAATTCGAGTCTTCGTCGGCGATTATCATCAACTCATGAGCGAGCCGCTCGAAGTGCGGCGTGCCCCGAAGACACTGGTGGACGCGAAGTTCAGCCTGCCATTCCTCGTTGCCGTGGCGGCTGTAAGGGGCGATATGAGGCTGGCGGACTTCACGGATGAGGCGCTCGGATCACCAGAAGTTTTGGCGGCGGCACAAAAGGTCGTGCCAATCGAAGACCGGTCCCTGGATTGGAAGCTCGAGCTCCCGCCGGGGCGGGTTGAGATTGTCATGCGTGATGGTCGGAGGTTCGAGCGTGTGGGAACCGGGATCCCGGGCAGTGTCGAGGCACCTATGTCTTGGCAAGATATCGTCGACAAGTTCGATGATTGTGTCGCGACTGCTGCTACGCCGTTTCCGGCAGCGAAGGTCAGACGAATCCGGCAACTTGTGCAAAGCCTTGAAGAGGCTGAAGATGCTACTGAGTTGCTCCGCCTCGCTGCCGGCGGTTGAGATGCTCGGGCGCTGACCGAAGGTGGCATTGTCGCCGGCCCCATTATGACGACAGGTGAAACCTGGGAGAACCGAGCGCGATTCCTACCTGCGGCTTTGACCGAGTGGACAGGGCAACGCTCCCTGGCGCGTCGAATAGGGAAAGCTACGTGCTGATCATCGTCACGTAGGTGGCGCAACATAGTCCAGAAGAGGCCACGACCTTCTAAAGCCGCTAGAGGGTGTCTGGGAAACCGGGTTGAGCCCATCTGAAGGGGCATGACAGCCCTCGGCGACCTGAGCGAGGCGGAGTGGGCGATCCTGGCGCCTCTCCTGGCGGCCCCCACAACCCGCCGCGGGCACCCGCGCAACACGATCTGCGGCTGGTGCTGAACGCCATCCTCTACATCCCGGGCGGTGGCGAGCCCTGGCGTCTGCTGCCGCACGAGCTTCCGCCTTTGCAGAGCCTAAACGATCATTTCCGCCGATGGCGCCAGAAGGGCACATGGCGGTCTATCAATGATGCTCTCCGCCCGCGCACCAGCGAGGCCGACGGTGGGCGAGGCCTCCCGCCTGACCCGTTCGCGATCCGCCATGACCAGCAGGTGGGTGATGGTCTCGACCAGGCCGGTGTCGCGCCACAGGCTGAGCCGCCGGAAGACGGTGCTGTTGGGCGGCAGATCAGAGGGCAACAGCCGCCAGCCAGACAATGCTGCCACGCAGCACTTAGAAGATCGCGTTCAGGATTTCCCGGGTGGACCAGCGCCAGGGGCGTCCTCGAGCGGGGGCTCGGGCAGGAGCGGCGCGATCAGCGCCCATTCGGCATCGGTCACATCGGTTTCGTATCACAAGCCGTCGCGGCTATACTGCCGCCGGGTGGTCGGGGTCCACATTGCGGTTCCAGGTCAGGCTTCAGCACCTCCTGGAATCATAGGGATCTCGGCCACTCAACCCTTTTCGGGACGGGCTCCTAGACATCAGCTCGCAGATCGGGTGTAGACTTACGTGGTTGATGGAACGCAAGTGGAGGGACGCGTTCACAACTTCGCAAATGCCTCATCAAGTTCTTTCGACGCGGCATCAAGTTTCGAGCGAGCCTTGCTCAACCATGCCTTATCGTCCTCGACAGATTTTGCGTTCTCTTCAATCATGGCTGTGACGGAGCTTGGCTGGGGCCCCCCAAGTCCGACTGCAGACTCAACCATGTTGGATGGTGTTAGTGCGCGCTTGAATTGTTGTTCGGTCAGACCTGACCTCTTTTGTTGCATATGGTGTTGCTCCGCAACTTCCTCAAACACTTTCTCAAAATCAGAGAACTGAATTTCACTTGCGCGCAGTCCTTTAGTGCGTCCAAATTGGACAACACCGGCAGCCACGTGATGAGCGTCTCGAAACGGAATGTTTCCTACACGCTGCAGAGTATTCGCAAGCTCCGTTGCGGTAGCGTAGTCGTTCAGCACCAATTCCATCGCACGATCTTTGTGAAACTCGAAAGTGCTAAACATAGCCGCGATCTGCCGGAGGCTCTTGGCTGCAAGGCGCAAAGCATTATCAACGGATTCGCCGCCATCACCGCCACCTCCGCCTCCGAAGTATCCGCTTTCGAAATTGTGCGCCTCGAACATGTAAGCGGCTGCTGAACCAAAGATAGCCGTAACATCGTTACGAGTATCATTGACACCGTTCGGATTCAGCTTCTGGGGCATGATTGTGCTGCCGCCAGTCAGATTCGGCGGAATAGTCAGCCACGGTCGAGTCAAGTAGTATTGATTGCCAAGATCTTCGACGAGCTGGTTAGTCGTGATCGCAATACCAGCCATCGCCCCGGTGAGACGCATATTTATTTCAGGGGCTGACAACAGAACAGCGTCGTACGAGTTATGAATTGGCCGATCAAAGCCGAGGAGATCGGAAAGGCGTTGGCGATTGATAGGATAGCTGGAGGTCCCCAATGCGGCAGCACCGAAAGGAGACAGATTTAAGCTTCCATAGGCCTCCTCTAGCGCATTGGCATGGCGTCCATAAACTTCGGCATAGGCAGTCAGAAAGTGACCTAAAGAAGTTGGCTGAGCCTGGACACCACCAGTATAGGCGGGAATAATATCGTTCGGATATTTTTGTGCGAAGTCCAGCAGAGACTGCCTGGCTTCAGTCAACGCGCTATATACGTCCGCCACGGACTCACGCTGCAGCATACGCCGATTGACGGAGCCAACATCCCAAGTGCTTCGGCCAGTATGAAGCCTCGATACTTCTGGACCACCAACTCTGATGAGAAACGGCTCAACCGAGGAATAGCTTGTTGTGCGCTTGAACCCGGGTTTTTGCCTTCTTCGTAGAGCTGATCAAGCGCCTTTGCGATGTTGTTTGTCTGTTCTCCAGACAGGATTTTTTGCTCGCTCAGCATTACAAGCGATGCCCTATTAAGCCGATCCAGCCAATAAAACCCGTCCCTAACCTCCTGCCCGAATGCTTGGGTAAAAGTGCTAAGGGAAATCCCAGCGACTAATCCGGCCATGAGCGATGTCTTCATTATCTCCTCCCTAGCGTGATAGGTGTGCTTGATGGGCGCTGCTTGAGCCCCTCGTCCCCCGCAGCCATCCAGCGGGACGGCGGCAGACCAATCCGTTACGGCGCATCGTCGATACCGTAACCGTGCACTGTCAGCTGCTCTTGAGCAGCCGTGTTCGACTTGACTGCACATCGGCAGTCGCATGGTTTTTGCGGATTCGACGCATTGTAATCCAAACGAGAAGCACGGCGATCGGCACAAAAAGGCCAATCATTATTGATGCGTCAATCGGCGGATCGTGGCCAATCGCCTTGATCAAATAACTGAATAAGCCGACGAGGTAATAGCTTATCGCTATGACCGAAAGGCCTTCAACAGTTTGCTGGAGCCGGAGCTGTAGTTCAGCACGGCGATTCATCGCCGCGAGCAAGGCAGCATTCTGCCGCTCTAACTCAACATCGATCCAGCTCCGAACCAGGGCATTGGCACGGGTAAGCTTTCGTGACAACTTCGCTTGGCGCTCCTCAACTGCCTGGCAGGTCCGCATGGCAGGAGCGAGGCGTCGCTCAAGGAACATTCCAAGCGTTTCAAAACTGGTCACAGCAACCTCGCCGAGTGCTTTGATGCGCTCCTGAACGATCTCATAATAGGCGCGCGACGCCCCAAAACGATAAAGAGATAGGACAGCATTCGCCTCGAGATCGGCCGCCAACTGTGTAATCTCAGAGAGGACGTCATCAGCATCATTGCGCGTCTCTTCTTTCATTCGCTGAGTAATGCGGGTCAGTCCATCCTCGATACGGCGTATTTCCGGTGATAGTGTTTGAGCCAGTGGCAAGCCGAGCATCGCAAGCGTCCGGTAGGTCTCAATATCGAGGAGACGCTGGACCAGCGCACCAGTCCCGGTCCGAGTCATTCCCCGATCAACCACCAAGATTTGGGTAAGCCCATCGCCATTCTGGCGGAAGTCAGTATAAATTTCTGCTTGGCCATTCATGACTTTGCTATGGCAGAGGCTTGTTGGATCGAAGAGTCCAATTGCGCTTTCCGTGCTCGGCCCATCTGGTCGTATCTCGAGGCGGACGCCCGAGATCAATGGTCCGGGCGGCTGAAAGCCATTGCCAAATGGATGCGCGGTCACTTCACCGTTGAACTTCTCTGGCAGTGGCCCATCCCAAAACCATGTGGAGAATTCTGTATGCTGTTCCCAACGGAGCGTGCCAGGACCCCACGGCAACGCATGATGATGAGCATCACGGCCTGGCGGTGAAATCCCGAGCTGCTGAGACAGCTTTGCCATGACTGCGTGGTCGACACCTGAGCCACCGTCAAGCATAAAAGCCAGTTGGAAGATCACGCGGGGCGAAGGCACGAGTACATATGGGCGTGCATGGATTTCACCGAGTGCACGGGCACGATTTTGGGCATGCGGGAACGAAAACGCGCCAGCACTCATTCCGGTTCTCGCAATGCTATCCCGGAGGTCATAGGGAATACCTCAAGCGACTTTCTCAAGCGTGTAGAGGACGCTGTGCTCGATCCAGCCATCAGTCTGCTTTAGGTACGCTTCAACATGACGTGAACCACAATGGACCCTGAAGTCTTCCTCGTCCTCCCAGCGTTCAATGAAAACGAAGCTCCGCGGATTTTTCGGATCGCGGTGCATTTCGTACTGGAGCATCCCCTTTTCCTGGCGTGTCGGCGCAATCAACGCCTCCAGTGCAATTCCTACCTTGTCTTCAAACCCGGGCTTGGCCAGAGTTATCGCCACGGCTGATACTTCCTTCATGATCGATCGCCTCCCGCCTCTTCAATCCATTGACTTTCCCAGTCTTCCGTGACGAGCCACACGACACGACAAACCGCTCTCCGATTGCAAGTGCACTTCGTCTTGCGGTCGGCCGTCTCGGGGCCGATATCCTGCGTTGATTGGCGAAGTTACCACGGCATCAGCGCTGGGCCGCTTCCGGTAGCATTCGCGTCCTTGCTGAGCGTGTGCTGCACGAGCTCTGGCAGCCTGCGCGCGGTGGCACCTGCGGTGGCTGGAAGTTTCTTGGCCTCCGGAACGATCTGGGCCGGTCCCGGCACGAGCGTCAGGATGATGCCCAAGATTTGATCGTTCTTGTCCGACCGTATTGGAGCTTTGGGTGACGAAATTTATCATTTGCTCGCCAACCGCTCCGCCTGCAAGCTTGTGACCTTTGCCATGTGCTGTACGGCGCGATAGGCGAAGGTGATGGCGGGTCCCAAGGTGATGCCGCCGGCCGGATAAGCCCCGCGCATGACCGAGGCCATGTCATTGCCGCAGGCATAAAGACCGCGGATCACGTTGCCTGCCTTGTCCAGGACCTGACCGTTTCCATTCGCCTTGATGCCTACAGCGGTGCCCAGAGTTCCCGGATAAATACGGAGGACGATGAAAGGCCGCTTGCGAATGGGGGCCAGGTTCCCGTTCGGCTTGGCTCTTGGATGAGCAAAAAGCCGGTTGTATGCGGTGCTGCCCTTGCCGAAGTCCAAATCGACGCCCGTTTCCGCGAATTGGTTATGGCGGGAAACGGTATCGACAAGCCCCCCCGGGTCGACGCCAATCTTTGCGGCAAGGTCCTCCAGAGTGGGGGCTATGGTGATGTATCCGTCCTTGATATAGCGATTGAGGCTCCAGCGGAACGGACGGATCATGCCGAGTCCGTGATACCAGACAAAGTCGCGGTCACATACGAAATGGAAGTAATTGCCCTCGCGCAGGCCCGCATCGAACAGTGACACGCCGACATGGTGATAAGAGTTCGATTCATTGACGAATCGCTTGCCGTGGCGGTCGACAGCGATGATGCCCGGCCGCCCTCTGTCGAGGTAGCCATACAAAACTCCGATCTTCCGGCCGTCGGGCATGAGTCGTGCCGAGCTAGGTTGCCAGTAACCCGAGCTTTTCAAGCTGCTGTCCATGCTTGCACCGACCGCCAGCGCCGATTGGATGCCATCACCCACATTGCCCTCGTAACCGAAAGTAAATTCATGGGGGAAGTCTTTGGAATAGCGCGCACGCATTTCCCTGCTATGGGGAAAGCCCCCCGTAGCTAGAACGATGCCGCGCCGGGCGCGCACACGCCTCAGCCCGCTGTCAGTTTGAACCTCCGCCCCGACGACACCGTCGTCGGTGATCAGCCGTACCAACGAGGCATTTGTCCAGATAGCCGCATTGCGCTTCTTCAGGCTGTATAGAAATGCAGCCACAAGGGCATTGCCAGCGCAGAGTTCGGTGCCACGCCGGTACCTCATTCGGTCCATGCCGTAGCGCCAGAAGGTCTTCAGCACGCGCAGAAAGGTCGACGGGCTTCCAAAGGGGTTCAAGAAATCATCGACCTTGCGCTTGTCGACCTGCATACCGCCGAACAGCATCAACGGCTTCAGTGGCGCGCGCACGAGGCGGAAATCCCTGCCAAGCTGCCGGCCATCAAACCGCTGCGCTTCGAGAGTTCGACCCTTGTTGATACCGCCCTTGGCGTCGGGATAGTAATCTGGCCACGGCGCAAGGTTGAATTTCACGTCGCTGTTCTCTTCCAGCGTGTCGATCGCAGCAGCCGCACTTTCGATGAATGAGTTCGTCAGCTCGGGGTTGTTGGTATTGCCGAACTGGGTTTCGAGATAGAGGCGCACCTGTTCAGCGCTGTCTTTGATGCCGGCCTGTCGGGCATGGCGGGACAGCGGCGCCCACACAATTCCACCCGAAGAGGCCGTTGTGCCGCCAAGCTGCGCATCCTTCTCACATAACAGCGATTCTAGCCCAGCGATCTCTGCGTAGAGCGCTGCGCTAAGCCCTCCTGCCCCGCTCCCGAACACCAGAACGTCAACTTCCTCATCCCAGTGAGTTGCAGGAGGCCTTTCTAAATTGTGGACTTGCGATACCATTGTATCAGCTCCGTCTGCGTGCTCTTTGCTGGGCGAAGCACACAAGAAATCCGTTGGCGTTCATACCCCTCCACCATCGACACTTAGGACCGCGCCGGAAACATAGCCGGCACGCGGTGAGGCAAGGAACGTGACGACCGAGGCGATTTCCTCGGGCCTTGCCAACCGACCAAAGGGGTAGTGTGTCGTGAGCTCTTTCCACCGCTCGGGGTCGCCTAGTTGCGCCTGTGCGCGCTCCCGCCAACGCGTGGTCTGGCGATCAGTCTCCGTTGCGCCTGGGTTCACGCCGACGACGCGGATACCATAGCTGACGCTTTCGGTTCCCAGCGCGCGTGTGAAGGCGGCCAGGGCTGCGTTGCCCGTCGCTACAGCGATCTGGTGGCCGCGCGGCTTTTCCGCCGTGTTGCCAATAATATTGATAATGACCCCCTGCCCTCGCGCTATCATGAGGCCGTAGATTGTTCGCGAAAGGTTGATGTACCCGAAGATCTTAAGATCCCATGCGTGGCGCCATTGCGGCTCATCGATTTCCAGAAGCGAGCCGTGCGGCACGTCGCCGGCATTGTTGATCAGTATGTCAATCGCGCCCGCGGCCGCAGCAATCTGCTCGTTTACTCCATCGTCGCGTATATCGCGGGCGATTACCTCAACTTCGACCGACGGGTAGGCGGCGTTGATATCGGCCTTGACACTTTCAAGGCCTTGAAGATCACGCGAGGTGAGAACCACGCTGCAGCCCTCGCTGGCTAGCATGCGTGCAATGGCTGCTCCGAGCCCGCGCGAGGCACCGGTCACCAGCGCCCTTTTCCCCTGAAGTTCCAAGTCCATTCAGCACTCCAATTACATACCAGGCGGAGCCGATTCCGCCATTAGCGCAGCCAGATCGGCCGCCTCTTCGATCCCATTGCAAAGCCGAAGGAGTCGATCAGCTCTGTCAGAACCTAGCAAGGGATGAGTCAGGCCTGCGAATTTCTGTTCCAGGCGTTCACGAGTCATCGGATGGGTTTCGCTGCCCGAATAATCGGTAACGCTGACATGGTGATCGCTGCCATCCTGCAGAGTTACCGTCAGCTCCGCTGCCGATGTCGGCAGATCAGGATTCTTTCGCAGGAGAATCTTTTGGCGGACATCCCGTATTTCGGCATTTGCAACCGAAGCTGCGGAAATCTCTTCCATGGTGGCTTGGCCACGCACTAAGGCAGCGGCAACCCAGTGCTGAAGGCTGAACTTGGCCTCAACCCCATTCCGCGGCACTGGCCTGTCGCCAAGGCTCGCGGCTTTCGCTGAGACGGTGACGACGACTTGCTGGATGGCGCCTGCGTGGGGCACTTGTCCACACAGTGACAGCGCGGCGTCAAGCGCCGGAAAAATTACAACCCCGCAGGGATAGGGCTTATACCGGTTCCGCATCAGCAGGAAATCTTCCCCGAGACCGTCGAGGAATTGTCCGGGTGCAGGCTCTTCAGAAAAGGTTTCCCAGAAGCCGAATGAGCGCGAAAGCATTTCGGACGGTGCTGTAAAATCCTGCGCCGCGAGCAATGCCGAGCGGGTACCACTAGCGGCAGCTGACGCGAAGATAAAGGAAGCAGCCATTGTGCCGTGCGTTGCGCGTGTGCCTGATGCCTCGGCAAGTGCGAGAGCAATCGCGGATTCGAGTTGCTGTTCGCTGAGATTCAGCAGCAGCCCCGACGACAGTGCAGCACCAGCACCGCAGGCGATCCCGGTTTGCGACCAGGCCAGATCGCACCTGGCCGGTGGCAGCGCAATTGAAGCTGTCAGGCGGCAGGCGAACTCAACGCCAGCCAGCAACGCCCCGAGGACTTGTGATCCCTTGGCGCCCGTTTGCTCGGCCAAGGCCGCTGTCGCTGCAAAAACGGGCCCTACAGGGTGCAACAACGCTTCGGAGAATGTGTCGTCGTATGAATAGGCCGCGCCAGCCAGAGCATTCATCATGGTCGCGTTAATGGCATCGCAAGTGCTGCCGCGTCCGATCAACGTGCTGCGACCGCTGCCGAAACTGGGCGACAGCGCCGCAAAGGCGCGGGTTGACAGCTCGTGTGCCGATCCGCCGACCATGCAGCCGAGGGCATTCAACACCATGTTGCGTGCCTCGGCCCCTAGGGGCGCCGGAATGGCGCCACCGTGCAGAGCCTTGCCAAGACCAATGATCGCTTGCAAATACATTAACATGCCATCCGATTTGGTTGCATCTTGTCGCATATTGCAGGATTTTGTCAAATATCTTTCTCAATCATCCTTCCTTTTAAGCGAGAGGATGTAGTGAGATAGATTGGATCCCTATCCCTCTTACGGAACTTGGCGAGTTGAATCCCACAGTCGCAAGACGACTGCGCCTGAGAAATCAGTAATGCTTAGGTATGGGGCGGCAAGGACGGCCGGCTTCAATAAAGGGTGCGGTGGACAGTGCAATGGCGGTTTGGCCAAAGCCAAGGCATCGCCTCTAACTTTTTGGTCCACAACCACATCCCGTTACGAACCGTTACCCAATTCCGGGCGCGCTATTGTCGTCGACCAGCTGTGTGATTACATGCCTTCGGCTTTGGATAGCGGGGCCGCGCCTGCGCTCGCCCTGCGACAAGGCAGATCTACCCACCTTAACCCTCTTTAGATCTCTCATATCTTGCAAACACGAGTGGGCCATCCGTAAAGGGCGAGTGGGCGTGAAGCAAGCGTTTGCGAAGATCGTCGGGGGCTGGTCCGAAGTGCTATACAGTAACTTCCGGGCGGAACTAAACCCCGAACCTTAAACCGCAGAACAGTTACAGTAGATAACGTAGCATTACAATGCCGCCGGGGCGCCGAAGAGGATCCAAGATTGCACTACCCGCCCGAGCCCCGAATGTGGATCACACCTCAGTTTTCCCAACCATTTCACGAGCAGCGGCTTCCCGACACTGTCACCGGTTTGTCCATATCCACAGAATCCGACCAGTTCTGCGCCGGCTAACTTACCCTCAAACGACGCAGAGTCATCGTTCGAACACAACGCTTGTGATTCAGGCAATTGCCTTAGTAGTTAGGCTTGACCGACAGCACGCGGCGGTAGTGCCATGCCGTTCATGGTCTGCGAGACCCGTTGGGTGATCTCGCGCGCGGCTCGCTTGACGGCTAGGGCGATCTTGCCACATTCGCTTTCGGGTACATCACCCTTGTGCCAAGCTACACCCACACTACCAAGAATACCGTCTTCCGCATTGAAGATTGGCGAGGCGACGCCGACGATGTTCGGGTTGAACTCGCCGTAGGTAATCGCGTAGCCCGCCTTGCGGATTTTGTTTAGGTTGCTGCGGAACGCATCCCAACTGTCGCCCAGGTCGACCTCACGGATAACCTCAGCATTGCGCGTATAGATGCTTTTCAGCCGGTGGAAAGGGATGTGCGCTAGAATGACCTTGGAAACGGCGCCGCGGAACAGTGGGCGGCGCTGACCCCGGCTGAACAAGTTCTCAGGGCTCAACGGGGCTAGATGCGTGGCGACACAAAGGACCGAGTTGCTGTATACTGTGCACAACAGCGCCGAATGGCCGGTTGTGTCTACCAATTGCTCCAAAACGCCCCTGCTCGCGATCGTTAGAGGGTCGCAATTGCGGATCTGCAGGTCCATTTCAATGATCCGGGGGCCTAGCACGTAGAAGCCGTTGCCAACGGCGCTGAGCAGACCAAATTCCTGCATGTGCTTGATATAGCGGTATCCGGTCGAGCGAGAGGTCTCTAGAGCTTCAATCAAATCGTTCGTCGCCCAAACAGGTTTTTCAGCAGTAAACAGGTCGAGAATGCTGAGCATTTTCGTGGAACTGCTCTCCTTCCGTGGGGAAGGCTGCGTTTTCACAATCCTTGGGGAGGGAGGCAATTTTTTCTTATTCGAAGCGAGCGAACTGACCATTAGGCACCGAAAGACAATATCGTGGGAAATTTGTACCAGTATCTCACAGTGCGAGACAACGCGCAAGCATAGCGCCGGCGCGGAGGCGCCGGCGCTACTGGTAGGGAGACTGGGGCTAGGCCGGACGGTTATTCTTTCCCGTCCTCAGTGAAGAATTTCGCCCCTTCAAAGAAGCGGTTCGGGCGGGTGAAGATTGAGAGGAACACCGCTCCATCCGGCGAGCGTGCAATGTGCTTGTTGCCAGCTGGTCGCCAGACGTAGGTGCCAGCAGTGCATTTGCCCTCGTCGTCTTCGAGACTGCCTTCCAGCATAAATGTCTGCTCGAAGTCGGTGTGCTCGTGGGCAGGAACAACTGCGCCGGGTGCCATCCTGAACATGATTGTCGAGCGGCCCTGTTCGTCCTTGTAGAGCATCTTCATCTCGATGCCTGGGAAATCCGTCTCAACCCAGGGCATATTTGGGACGTCGACAAAGCGCGACTGCAGTTCGGGCGGATTTACAAGATTGTCACTCATGCTGCTGTCTCCTTCTTGAGTTTGGAGTTGACGACGTCCAGCCGAAAATCCGGGTTGGACGTGAGCGAGGGGATCCGGGATCTGGCCTTGGCAACCTCGGCGAGATCGACATCGGCGAGAATAACCGTATTGGCCTCAGAACCTGCGGAGCTTAGAACGCGGCCCCAAGGGTCGATGATCATGGCATGGCCATAAGTCTGCCAGTCACCGGGATGCTCACCGGTGGTTGCCGGTGCCAGAACATAAGCTCCTGTCTCGATGGCACGAGCCCGTAGCAGCACCTCCCAGTGGGCAGGTCCAGTCTGAGCAGTAAAGGCGGCTGGCACAAACAGGGCCTCGGCCCCTGCCTTGGCCAGAGCACGATAGAGATGCGGAAAACGCAGGTCATAGCAGATCGACAGACCGAAAATGCCGAGCGGCGTTTCCACGACACGGGCACTCGCGCCCGGACAGTAATGCGCGGATTCTCGCAGTTCGCGCCCATCAGGGAGGACGACATCGAACATGTGAATCTTGTCGTAGTAGGCTACGGACTGCCCATCCGGCCCGATTAGGTAACTGCGGTTGACCGGCCTGTCTTCAATCCCATCAAGCACCAGAATGCTTCCGGCCATAATCCAGATTGAATGCCGGCGGGCCGCCGCGGACAACTGTTGAAGGACAGGATGCTCTGCCTCTGGATAGGCCGACGATTTCATGATCCTCGCCGAACGTACCAGAAAGCTGGCATACTCGGGCAGACAGACAAGCTCTGCGCCTTGGGCTGTCGCCTCGGCCACGAGCCGCTCGATCGCCGCCAGGTTCCGCTCGATGTCGTCTGTCGGATTGAGCTGCAGGCAGCCAGCGCGAAAACGGCTCATTGTTGCCGCAGTCCCATAATTTCGCGCGCCTCAGCAGGCGTGGCAAGTTCGCCACCCAGCAGACGTACGATCTGACCGGCCTTTTCAACAAGCTGCGCGTTGCTCTGCGCCTCCTTGCCCTTTTCGAGGAAGAGGTTGTCTTCCATTCCCACGCGAATATGCCCGCCCGATAGATAGGTCATAGCAACTGCAGGAAACTCTTGGCGTCCCACACCGAAGGCTGCCCATAGTGCATTCGCCGGGACGGCGTTCTTGAAGTAGGTGATCATTTCGGGCGACGCCGGAGCGCCCCACGGGACACCAAGCGCAAACTGGAAAAAGTACTTTTCCGGTAGCTTGCCGTCAGCTTGCATTTTCAGAGCCAGGGCCAAATGGCCGGTGTCGAAAATCTCCAACTCGGCCAGCGCACCGGACTGCCGGACACCTTCGGCAATGATCTCGATTTGTGTAGGCGTATTGATCAAAGCGCCTCTTCCGAAGTTCAGCGAGCCCATATCAAGGCTGCAAATCTCCGGCTTCAGCTCGACGATGTGGCGAACACGTTCAGCTGGCGTTCTCACGTTTGAGCCTGCAGCGAAGCCGTTGGTCTTCTCCGTGTCGGGCACGAAGCGCGCCCCAGGGCCTGTGGTTAGGTTGATCACGACATCGGTCGATGATGAGCGGATACGATCGACCACGTCACGATAGAGGTTCAGCTCCATGCTCGGTTTGCCGGTTTCTGGATCGCGCACATGAATGTGAACGATGGCAGCGCCGGCCTTGGCCGCGTCGATCGCGGCATTGGCGATCTGTTCAGGTGTGACAGGCAACTGCGGATAGCGGGAAGCTACATCGTCGCCCCCAGTGACTGCACATGTAAGAATGGTCTTCATAGTCTTTCCCTCTTGGGATCCATTGATAGGCCCGAGTCAGGCATTGGCTGCCGAAAGCCGCACTGGCGTCAAGACGCCCACCGCAGTGGGTAAATCATGCGTTGTGGTAATCTCGACGAGTCGGCGCGTTGAGTCGAACAGAGAGCGAGCGTCTTCCAGGCTGTGAGTTCGCTCGGTGCACTCACGGAACTTCGCCCACAATTCGTCATGGGTGAGTGGATCGAAGGCATGCCCTTTGATCTGGACAACTTCGCCCGTATCCAGCACGCGCCCGTCTTTTAGAGTTACTTTGACGCGGTCGCTGGGCGAGTGAGCCGGATCACGCGTGTCATAGGCTTCAATGGCAGTAATACGGACTTTACCATAGAAATCCTGGAAGTCCTGGCGTGTCGCAACCTCGGTGGTGACCTCGTTCACCCCCATGCGCCCTAGGATCACTGCTGCGGCCATAGCGAACTGGCCACTGAACTTTGCCTCGAGACCCGAGACGGGATGCGTGTAGACCAAAACGGTGGCCTGACCTTTGCTCATCCTCATCTCAACGTCGGCGACATCTTCCGGACGGACTGGATTGTCTTTTAGTAAGCTCACTAGCGCGTCAAACGAACGGTGCATGAAGTAACATGTTGGATATCGTTTGATACACAGTCGATGGCTGAGGATTCGCCATTCCTTCCCGGCAAGCGATGGGCTGTCGAGATCGGCATTTCCATCCAGCGAAAATGCGTTCAGAAAGCCCTTTGGCGCCTCTAACGCAACGGAAGACCCCGTTGCCCCCCTTGCAGCCAGCCGTGCCGAGATCAGTCCGTCGCGGGCAGCCATTCCGGCGTGATAGGGTTTAGTCATCGTGCCGAAGTTCACCGACAGCCCACTCGCATGGCTTGCCGCGATTGCCAACGCCGACGCGGCCTGCTCTGCGGGAAGACGATGCAGCACGGCGATCGCGGCGGCTGTGGCGATCACGCCGAATACCGACGTCGGATGCCAGCCTTTCGCGTGATAGTTTCTTCCCCGCCCAACAAGTTCTGCCCAGACCTCATAGCCTGCCATATAAGCGGTGATCATGTCCCGACCGCTGGAGCCCAGCACCTCGGCCTCGGCAAGGATTGCGGGCACGAGAACTGCACTGGGATGGCCTGTTAGTGCCTGGTCGTCATAGTCTAGAGCATGCGCAGCTGCACCGCCGATTAGCGCGGCTTGCGCAGGAGCGACGCGGACATCGGACAGGCATGCTCGAACTCCGTCTCGGCCCGTGCTTGAGGCAAGCTCTTTTTGTAGTACCGAGACAATCGGCTCGTGCGCGCCGGCCATAATGACACCAATTGTATCTGTGAAGGCGTCGATGACCAGCGGAATGGCCTCATCCGGCACGTGGTTAAATCGAATGTTCTGGAGAAACTCCCCCAAGTCCAAAGTAAGCGTCATAAGTTCCACCGGATTTTGGATCGGCGTGCGATCTGAAGCTCCAAGATATCTCGCATTGCGGGAGTTTGTCAACATTATGCAGCCAACACCTGCCTCAGGACGAGCTTAAAGGACTATCAGGTGCGCATGATTTAGGATTCTATCAAGAAGTTGAAGGGATCCCCGGCGAAGGTGAACCGTAGCAGATGCCGAATTTTGGTTGAACGGTGTACGTCTACATAAACATGTCGATGTTTCATCCCCTTTGGAAACTATCGGGGAGTGCTCCGGATTGAGAACTCAGTGACCCCACCCGGACGGCGCCAAGCCGTAGCTAAGAGGCTTGATTCAATTAAGTTATTCTGACTGTACTAGATAACATTCGACAAACAATGCCAGAGGTAGTCCCTCGTTCTTAGCGGGTGTTCGCAGGACCTCCAGTAAGAGTGGTGCAACATGAAGCGAGAGTCCGCTTCTCGGCCACGTTCGAAAGTTGGGCTCGTCATTGATATCGTTCCCAAACAGCAGGGAACTTCGAGGTTCTGGAATTAGGCAGCGCAATGGAAGGCCTACCTAAGCGAAGATCGACTGCATTGCTGGCGAAGCGCTTGGGAATGTGGCGGCAACCTTGGGCATCTGCGCCTGCTCAAGAGAGTTGGTGTCGGCATTTCGCAGAGATCGCGCTAGTCGTCAGCCGGGCGCCGTTACTAGGTGTCCTTGGCTACTGCTGCGACCATGGAGCTGAAGCCAACAAAGGCAGCGTACCCGTCGCTAGAATGCGTTCTGTTGGGATGGCCTCTGCGCCAGATAGGACGTGCCGATGAAATATCCTTCAAGGCCCATCAGCGCAGCCAAGGAGAACACCTCAAGCAATTCCTCTTTCGTCGCCCCAAATCGGAGGGCGTTTTGGATGTGCATCTTCATGCCAGGCTCGTAAGTATGAGAGACCGAGCAGTCGATCGCAATATAGATGAACTCTCTCTCTTTTGGAGAGAGCGAACCACTGCGCCAAGGTTCCATGCACGTTTCGATGAAAACCTCGAAATATTGAGGAAGGAGTTTGGCGATAGTATCGCGCATCGGGCTCCAGTAGCCACGTTCCTCGATAAATTTCTGACGGATCGCCGCGCATTGTTCGGGCATCTCAGGAAGAGTTTTGGCATCTTTTTCGCCAGCGGCCTCGCACTCCTGGAGAAGCAGTGGAATTCCTGAATAGACAGGATGGTTTGCCAAGGGCATAATTGTCAAAAGCACATCAGCTATGTCGCCCTCCGTTGCGCCGGCTTGCAGCGCCAAGTCAATTTGCTTCTTGATTGCACGCTCGTTTAGGGAACTCGGCGATGCGTGCAACGCGAGCAGAACTAAATGTTTCTGACGCAAGGTCAGGTGAGGTTGGCTTAAAACACCCTTCCAGAATTGCAGAGCTGACTCCTGAATGCGCCCGAATCCGCGGCCCGCGGCCTCCTCCAACGATTTCGATTCAAAAGGCGTATTGATTGCAGACATGTACGATCCCCATTCGCCCGTGTTTCAGCTGCCATGGACATTGAGAAATTCTTGGCGACTAGCGTAGCGCAAGACCGTGTCGGCAATCTCGTCGCTTTCAACCAATTCTCTTATCTTAGCGAAATAACGTTTGCGGTCCTCGGTTAGCGGTACCAACTCCACGATCGTACCCACCGCGGCGGGCGCCTTATAATAGGCAACGTTCTTTTCACCCTGTGGGGTATAGAAGGCGCAAATCTCCTCGAACCCTTCGCGTTCGAGCCGCTGGCACTCGGAAGCGAACTCAGACGGCCAGAATGCAATGTGGTGGAGGCCCGACCTGCCTGCGTCGAGAAAGTCCTTGTAGGGTGAAGGCTCGTCATTGATCGGTGAGACAAGTTCAATTTGGGTATCGCCCAGGTACGTGAAGGCCAGCGCCATATCCATTTGCGTGTCATGGCCGTTGTAGACGAGACGGCGTGCCCCTGCGTTAGTCTGGAATAGCACAAAGCGCTTTACGCCCAGCTTTTCGACCCAGTAGTTCAGGGCCTCTTCCATGTCACGTACCACGAAGGCAAGCTGAACCCGGTTCCCTATCCCATAGCTGCCTAATTTGCCCTCAAGCACCGCCCTCTCCTTAGCTCACTCCAGCCACGGGATTATCCGCCGCACTCATGTTTAATCGCTAGCAGCAGGGGCAACCAAAATCAATATTAATCCCGTATTGTGCGAAATTACGATGCGCAGCTTTGTTCTTCACTGTCTCCTCAACGACGCTAGCTAGGGCGTATCACTCGCTGCTCTTCAACGCAACGATTTGCGGCCGAGAAAGGGGTGGCGATTCTCCAGGCACTCGCCGCTCACGTCTCACACGCAGGGCGAACATTCCTTGCAAGGATATGGGGCCTTTCGCTTTCTCTGGAAACATATCTTATACTATGCGACTATTTGTGGATAGAACCTAGATTTCGTGCCACGGTAGGAAAGCAGATCCGAATCGAGATATATGATAACGTCAAGATCGGAATTAATAAGTCCGGAGACTCCAGGTCATGGCTGAGTTTGTCTTGAGCGAGCGACGGGGCGCCGTCGGCATCATCACCCTGAACCGTCCCCAGGTTTTGAATGCCTGGAACGCCGCCATGCGGGAGGAGCTGACCGCCACCCTCGCGATCATGGAAGAGGATGCAGAGGCCCGCGCCGTCATTCTCACGGGTGCAGGCGACCGCGCCTTCGGGGCCGGTCAGGACCTCAATGAGACGAAAACCTTCGATCCGGATCGGGCAGAAGTGTGGATGGGCGAATGGGAGCAGCTCTACGACCGCATTCGTTCGCTGTCGAAGCCGATCATCGCAGCCCTGAACGGCGTCGCCGCTGGCTCCGCGTTCCAGGTGGCCCTCCTGTGCGACATCCGCGTCGGCCATCCAGGCGTGACCATGGGCCAACCGGAGATCAACTCCGGAGTTGCCAGCACCACCGGCCCCTGGATCATGCGCGAGCACGTTGGTCTCGCAAGAACCATTGATCTGACACTCACCGGGCGCATGATGGACGCGGATGAGTGCCACCGGATCGGCGTCATCAACCGCTTGGTGCCGCAGGACAAGGTGATGAGTGAATCGCTTGCGCTTGCAGAACTTCTCGCGAGCAAGCCGCCCGTCGCCATGCGCCTTGATCGCCAGCGCTTCCGTGAGATGACGGAAGAGGGGTTCCGCGACTGTCTCGCGGCCGGCATCCGCATCCAGCGCGAAGCATACGCGTCGGGAGAGCCAGCGCGCATGATGGAGGAGTTCTTGGCTCGCAAGGCCGCGGCGAAGGAGATTTGAAGTCTTGGCCAACTCATAGAGACATTTTTGATGTCACGCGACAACACCTGTCTCGGCGATTTACTGCGACTTCAGGCCGAGAAGAACCCGGAAGGCCTTTTCGCCTCCTTCAACGGCGAACCCGTGAGCTTTGCCACGCTGGATGCGCAATCATCGGCTTTAGCCGCATGGGCGCGCTCCCGTGGCTTGCGATCCGGTGATCATGTTGCGGTGATGATGCGCAACAGCATTGAGACCCTTGCGGTGGTGTTCGGCCTCGCCAAGGCGGGCTTGGTCTGGGTGCCGCTCAACGCGCAGCAGCGCGGTCAGGGCCTGCAATATATCATCAACCACTCGAAGTCTGCTTTGGTCATCGCTGATGCCGACCTCCTGCCGACGATTGGCGAATGCGGCGCGGACGATCCCCGCGAGGGGTTCCTCGTTCGGGGAGCAGCCGACGATCATCCAAGCCTGGCCGACGTCCTGAGCACAGAATCCCTCTTCACGGAACCTGCGCCCAGCATGGATGCACCCTTCGCCATCATGTACACCTCCGGCACGACCGGCCAGCCCAAAGGCGTGATCGTCTCAAACCGCATGATCCGGCTGGCGGGAGACGGGGTCAGCCTCGTCGCAGCCTCCCGCTCAGGCGACGTGATGTTCGTGTGGGAGCCGCTCTACCATATCGGCGGAGCTCAGCTTCTGAGCCTGCCGATGACCCACGGCGTGGTCCTTGCAATGGTCGATCGCTTCAGCGCAAGCCGCTTCTGGAGCCAGGTGCGCGAGTACAATGCAACGCACATCCACTACCTTGGCGGCATTCTCCAGATCCTCCTCAAACAGCCAGAATCGCCGGCGGATCGCGACCATGCTGTGAAGATCGCCTGGGGAGGTGGTTGCTCGGGCGACATCTGGGAGGCCTTCCAGAACCGCTTCGGCGTTCAGATCCGCGAATGCTACGGCATGACCGAAGCCTCTAGCATCACGACCTTTAACGACAAGGGCGTCGTGGGATCGGTAGGAAATGCCGTGCCATGGTTCACGGTGGAACTGCTCGGTGCCGACGGTCAGCTGGTACCGCAGGGAGAGCGCGGAGAGATCGTCGTGCGCACCACGGTACCGGGCGCGATCTTCCCAGGGTACTTTGATAATCCATCGGTAACCGAGAAAGCTCTTCGGAACGGCGCTCTATATACGGGCGATCTCGGCACAAACGACCGGGAGGGCAACCTGACCTTCCACGGCCGCATGACCGACAGTGTCCGCTGCCGTGGCGAGAACGTTTCCGCCTGGGAAGTCGAGCGCGTCGTCTCTGACCATCCGGCCGTCGAGGATTGTGCCATGATCGGTGTCACGGCGGAGATCGGCGAGCAGGACATCAAGCTCTTCATCAAACCAAAGATTGGCGCCAGCATACGGCCCGCGGAGGTTTCCACCTGGCTCTCCGCACGCCTCGCAAGCTACCAAAACCCTCGCTACATCGCCGTCGTCGACGAGTTCGAGCGCACGCCGAGCCAACGCATCATGAAGCATAAGCTCTCAAAGCGTCTCGATGATTGCTGGGACAGACTCGCGAAAGGTCTCTGAGATGACGATGGAACCGACCATACTGCTCACTGGGACCGGTGCATTCGCCGCTCGCATCCTGTTCGATATCGCCGCTACCGTGGGCACCCCCACCCGCGTGGTTCTCGCGGGCCGGAACCGCGAGCGCCTGCAATGGCTCAAGGTCGCAGCGGGCGCGCGAGCTGCGATCTTCAACACACCCGTGAGCATCGTCACTCGCGAGGCCGATCTTCTTGCGCTAGGCGCCGCCACGGAAGTCCTCGACGAGACAAAACCGAATGTCGTCGTGCAGGCGGCCTCTGTGCAGACATCGTCCGTGATCGCGGGATCAGGCGATGATTGGAGCAGGCTTGTCGCAGAAGGCGGGCTGAGCGCGACCGCAGTCTTCCAGGCGCTTCTCAGCTCCCGCGTGGCAGCAGCCATGACGCGCTTGGGAAGCACCGCCCCGCTGATCAATTGCAGCTTCCCGGACGTGGTGAACGGATTGATCAAGGCGCTGGGCCATCGGGTCATGTGCGGCATGGGCAATGTCGCGATCCTCTCCAATGCCTTTGCGGCCGACCGCGATCTGATGGACAGGAGCCGCATCAAGGTCCTTGCCCATTATCAGCATCTCGGAGCATGGCGCCGCCCGGCCGAAGCGCGCGCTGGATCGGCGCCGAGGGTCTGGATCGACGATGAAGAGATCGGCAATGTATTTGGCACATTTCGGGATGTGAAGCTGACGCCGGAGCCGGTCATCGACATCTCCGGAGCGAGTGGCGTGCCGATGATCCTAGCCCTCGCGCAGGGTCGCTCCTGGACTGGCCATGTACCGGGGCCTTACGGTCTGCCGGGAGGCTACCCGGTTCAGCTTGTCGACGGCGTGCTGGATCTCGACCTGCCGCCATCCGTCTCTCGGGACGAAGCCGTCGCATGGAACGCCCGCTTCGAGGAAGAGAACGGCCTCGTGGTCGGCGCGGATCGGCATGCACGCTACACGGGCGTCCTGCGCGAACGTCTGGCACAACATTCCCCCGCGCTGGCGGAAGGCTTCGATGTGGTGGATCTCGAGGGCATCTACTGTTCGATGCAGGACCTGCGCACGAGGCTACAGAAACGGGCCTGACCCCAGGCAGCATCGTCAACTTAATGGCTTGAGATAAATCCACTCCAGCTGGAGTGTCCGATCAGGGGCCAGTGGCAACGCCCGATATCTCGGCCCAGGTCATGAAGGCTCGGGCTCGAGCCGTTCGATGAACGACGGCGCGCCAGAGCCAACGCTTCCGGCCAGCGATGCCGATGACGACCTCATCAATGTGCCACTTGTCTCCTGGCGCCGGAAGACGCCTGCGGATCTGGTTCGCGAAACTCTGGCCGAATTTCATCGCCCACTGCCCGACGGTCTCATGACTGACCCCGATCCCTCTGGTTGCGAGCATTTCCTCCACCATGCGCAGGCTCAAGGGGAAGCGGAAGTACAGCCAGATGGCATAGCTGACCAACTCAGCCCGAAAGCCTTGGCGGGCGTAACGAGGATGTCGGCTCGGAATCATGCCTCATCTATGCCGTCTAGACGGTCATCCGCCCGTTCTCCGGGCGGTGCCCTACCTTCGTAGGTTGTGTCACGCTCTGATCCCGTGGGCCCGATGCCGTCCCATTCATGAACCAGAGCGATAAGTCCTATCGGGATTCAGGGGCTAATAGAATCCTGCAACGTGCTTATCTCTGTCACTGACGCACGGGTACATCGTTCCCAAGCGGCTCTCGACAACTCACTCCATTCGGCGGGTGATCTTCAGTACCGATGCAACAAAGGAGAGAAGGACCGACATGCCTCGTGTTCGACATAGAGATACGCCTGAGTACGCCATGGATGTCATCGAGGGCGCCAAACCAATCAGCTCCCAGTTGGCCGCAGCGGCGGGGCTTCTCACCATGCTCCTGGTGGGGATGTCGGCTATGGAAGGTCCATTGACGCGGCAGGATCTCGCGGTTAACGGAACGGGCGCAATGGAAAGCCCATTCGCGGATGAACCTGGATTGCTGTGCTCGATTGGCGGCAAGATCGTGAATTGGATTCGCGTCGAGGCCGCCTAGCCACTCAGCCCGCAGCAACTGCTGGAGAAAGGGAGGATACATGGCCCAAAGGTTCTGTCCACAGTGCTCCTGCGATGCAGCATCCGTCCTGAGCTTCGCCACGGATGATGGTGGCTTCGCCGCCGCTGTTCAGTGCCACGTCTGCGGCTTCGAGCAGCCCACTGACCGTGGCTTCGAGGACGAGCAGACCGCTCGCGAGGCCGCAATCCATGATTGGATAGAGGACGCGGGGGCCCTCCCCTCAACCCGTCGCACCTGATTTAGCGCTTATCTCCCGTCACCAGGATGGTGATGTGCAGCTTCCAGAGCTCGCGCTTGAGAGCCTCCAGGCGGTCAGGTGGCAGCTCTTAAAGATCTCTACCTTCTGTCAATCCGGTAATGGTGCAGTTTGTCCTCGTCGATCTCGACTCCGATGCCAGGTTTCGATGAGGGCGTCAGCCGACCGTCCTTAACCTCAAGATAATCGACGACGAGCTGGTCGGAGAGGATTGTATAAAAATCGAGCTCACCAGGCTCACCTGCAACGCGCGGAAAGGCCGATCCAAATGCGAGCCCGGCCGCGGCACCGACCATTCCATCAGCTTGAGAGCCGATGAGCGTGCGGGCGCCCAATCCTTCTGCAAGGGCGATGAGCTTCGCCGATTCCGTAAATCCGGTGCGCGTGACCTTGATGCTGAGTGCACGTGCGGAGCCAGTCCACAATTCGCGAGCTGCATCCGCCAAGGTGGGTGCGCTTTCGTCGGCCATGACGGTGATCGGAACCTGCTGCGCAAGCCGCTGCCTGCCAATTGTGTCTCCGGCCGGACTCGGTTCTTCCACAAGGTCGACGCCGTGGTCGGCTATCGCAGTGAGCGCGCGGATCGCGGTCTCCGCGCTCCAGCCATGGTTTGCGTCGACGTAGATGTAGGCATCCTCGCCCACAGCCTTGCGCACCGCAGCAACGCGAGCGACATCTTCTCGGGGATTGCCACCAACTTTGATCTTGAAGGAAGTGATGCCAGACAGGCTGGCAATTTTGGAAGCCTGTTCCCCAGCTTCGTCAGGATCGCCCATTGTCAGAATGCTGGTCACGCGCATCGCCTTGCCGTCGCCACCGAGCAACCGCCAAGATGGCTGACTGGTAACTTTGCCTCGTATGTCATGTAGTGCGATGTCGATGGCCCCATGAGCAGTGTTATTAGCAACAATCCAGGATACCCGCGCGTTGTTCTCCTCCACAGCGAAGGGATCGGCGCCCACGAGGGCAGGTTCGAACCAGAGCCGGATCGCCGCGATGATCGAGGCCTGAGATTCTCCGTAGACGAAGGAACGTACCACGGCCTCAGAAACGCCGACTGGCCCTTCGTCGGTATATATGCGCACCAGAACGTGTTCCGCACTGTCCAGCGTACCTGAGGCTGCTATCACGGGGTAATGATAGGGAATCGTGTAAGGTATGGCTTCTATTTTGGTGATCTTCACTTTGGTATGTTCCCAGTGTTAAGGCTGGGCGGCCTGAATGGTGGGCACGGTCGTGCAACTATTCATATATGCCCCCCAGCGAACAGCCCCGGCCCTGTAGCGGCGCCCGCCCGGTAACGACGAGCGGGACTATGCTCTAACGCAATGTTGGCTCACAGATCCGATGCGCCGCCTTAGGCTGCATTCGGTGGCTAGGACAGCCATTGAACCATCGCATCGTCCAATCGCATGGCAATCCCGGAGCAGAGCATTCCCTGGCAGGATGGACGAGGAACTGCTCACCCATCTAAACTGTCGCCGGGGTGACACCGCAGCTTCCGTTGCGGTGTCGTTCGTATTTTAAGAACTACTTCCAAGCCTTCAGGCCGAGCGTCGCGCCTACCGTCGAATTCCAGTCATCGATGCAGGCCTGGGTATTGCACCGTTCGGCGTAGCGCTTGAGAACGCGGTTTTCAATCACGTCCTTAATCTTTGCTGCTTCTTCCTTGGTCGGCACAACTTCGATGAGGCCAGCGGGCTTGCCGTCAGGGCACGGTCCATTGGTGAGACAGCGCTGCATGTCGGCCTCGAGTTGCGCAGTCTTTTCCTGCATCCGGTGCTCGAGATCGGCCATGCTGGTGGACAGAATTTCCTGCTGCTTCGGTGTCAGGTTGTTCCAAGTGTCCAAATTGATGACGATGAAGCTTGCCGAATAGCCGAGGTTTATCGCTATCTTGTGCGTAAGCACTTCATAGATCTTCTGAGTATAAGTGCCGAGCAACGAGGCACTTTGGCAGTCGACCGTGCCGCGCTGGAGGGCGGTGACCACTTCGCCAAAGGGAATCGTGACGGGGACCGCACCCAATCCCTCCATCAGGTCAGATACGGTCGTCGCGAAGCTGCGGATCTTCTTGCCTTTCAGACTCGCCAGAGTAACATCTTTCTGCCCGGGGAAATTGCAGAATATTTGGTTCTGAGGCCAGGCGAAGAGTGCGAGAGGCTTCGCATTGTACTTGGTCGCAAGTTCCCTTTCAATAACGGGACGGTATGCCGAGTAGACCTTCTCGAATGCCGCAAGGTTTGGCGTAATACCGCCAAGACTTCCGCCGTTCAATGCGGGGCTGTCCTGGGTCACGTAGTTCATTGTGACAGAGGCAATGTCTATCGTGCCTTTCTTCATGAGGCGCATGAGCTCGAAGCCGGTCAGCCCCAGCTGATCAAAGGGCACAGCGTTCGCCGTCATGCTGCCGTCTGATGCTTTCGGTAGTATTTCGTTGAAATATGGTTTCTGGAAATCGGTATACCAATGTGTGGAGCTCAATTCAGCCGCCACTTCGAACTTTGTGGCGTTGTTGTCGGCTGCCACGGCTGCTTGGCCGCAGAATGGCAGCAGAATGCCCGCTAAGGCACTCATAACGTACTGTCTTGTCATTTTTGATCCTCCCGTTGCCGAAACTATAGCCTGTTACAGCGCGCCGCGATCTCGTGGTGTTCGTTCTTAAATCGGCCGCATCTCTTCATCCGCTACGAGCGGCGCCTGCTTCCAAGCAGGGATCATCAAGATCCTTCCAAGTCGCGAGTCCATCCTGGCGGTGGAAACGGACTGCTTTCCTGGACAAGCGTAGACTCTTCTGATTCCGGAGCATAAGATCGTTACCGGAACCGTTCCCGCAATATGTCGGACAGTGTCCTTCGGATGTGGCGGATCGTTACTGGGAACGTTCCTATGGTGGATGAAAGCCAGGCGCGAGTCAAGGGCCGGATTGGAGAAGCGGGAATGGAGAAATGTCGACCAATGATGGCAGTTCAATGAAGCCGGGCCGAATCACCCTGCACGACGTCGCGGCGGCTGCTGGCGTTTCGAAATCCTCGGTCTCCCGCATCCTCGACGAACGGCTCCCGCGTTCGGAAAGCGAGTCCGCGAAGCGTGTGCGGCAGGTCGCCGCCGAACTCGGCTATGTGCGGGACATTTCCGCCGCCAGTCTTCGCCGGGGCAATACGTCAACAATAGGCGTCGTTGTCCCGCATTTGACCGATACGGTCATGGCGATGTTTTACGAGGCGGTTGCCCGCGCCTGCCAGAAGGCGGGCCTGTTTGCGATTGTGGTGGCCACCTCTAGAGATGAGCCGGAGGCGGATCGAGCAGCTGCGGAGACCCTGTTGGCCCGCGGCGTCGATGGGCTCATTCTGACCACAGCGCAACTGGGCGAAAAATTCACCCAGGAACTGCAGCTGCGCAACATACCGTTCGTTCTGGCGCTTCGAAGGAGCGGCAACGGACTCGCTTCGGTTGGCGACGACACGCTTGGCGGATATCTCGCCACGCGTCATCTGCTTGATCTGGGCCATCGAAAAATCGGGATCATTGCCGGCCTATCCTATTCCTCGTCCTCCAGCGACAGGCTGATAGGATATCGGAAGGCGATGGACGAGGCAGGCGCGGAGATCGCGGACGGCTGGGTCGTACCGTCGGGCTTCGACATCGAATCCGGGGCTGAGGCTGCCGCCAAGCTCATTTCGCATCCGGACCGACCAACCGCGATATTTGCTGTCAACGACAACACGGCGATCGGCGCTATGTCGTGGCTCCCTTCGGCAGGGCTGTCGGTACCCGGCGATATTTCTATCGTCGGCTACAACGACATTCCGATCGTCAGGCATTTGGCGGTCCCGCTAACGACGGTTCGAGTGCCCTTTGATCAGATCGCGACCGGGGCGATTGAACTGCTGCGCTCGACGACACTTGGGCCGAACGACAGGATAAGGATCGCAACGCCGACGCTCATTCCGCGACGCTCAACCGCACGAAACGCATCAAAGGATGTCTGAGGACAAGGCTGGAAGACGCTGCGGCGTCCGCCTTCGGATTTGATCAATCCGAGGCGAAAGCTTCAGGGCTGGATGGAATCGTCCTGCCGGAAGCATTTAATTCGAGGGCGTGGCGCCTAGCGAAAGCGACAGGGTGTGTCCGCTAGATGTGGTTCGATACGCAGGCAGCGGCGACAGCATCGTCCGACAGCCCAGCCACGGCCAGGTTTCTCTATCTGGACCTTTTTTGACGTCTCACTTGATGAGGTTCTTGACACCGCCATAGATCGTCGCCAGTATGGGAACGATCCCGATAACGATCCTGACCGGTAGCCTAGGTACTAGGCTGTTGGGTTGAGGAGGAAACGTCGACATGCCTGGGAGAGCGGAGCCACACGTCGAGCGCGAACCCGCTTGGCGCGCCGCTGTCGTTCCAACTGCCGAGTGACTGGACGAATTTAAGGAACGTGACAGCGAAATTGCTGTCGGCCATGGGCCATTCGTACACCGCAATGATTGCTTTTGCGTTCAAACGATACCGTGGGCCCCTGCCTGCCCGTAGGTGATGACGTAGAGGCAGTTTTTGCGGGAGTGCCGTCAGTCCCGCAAAACAGGAAGGGAGAACTTGACGATGGAACGGATCTACGACCATGTAGAACGGGTTTCCCAGCTTGCCTCTTGGGTAGGCGGAGCCGCAGTCTTGGCTATTGCGCTGATGGTCACATTCGACGTGCTTGCGCGAAATCTCCTCGGCGTCACAATAACCAATGCGCCGGAGGTCGCCGGGTACATCTTCGCGGCAGCCATCGCATTCTCGTTCCCGATCGTCGTCATCAGGCGCGCCAATATCCGGATCGACACATTGTACGTCCTTCTCCCGACACCGGCGGCGCGCCTTCTCGACGTGATCGGTGCGTTCGTCCTTTGCCTATCCGCCGGGGTGATCGCCTATTTCGCCGCTCAGACCTTCTGGGAGTCGTGGCAAGCCAATTCGACGTCGATTTCGTCGCTCAGCGCAAGGCTCTGGATCCCCCAACTGTTCTGGGCGGCCGGCCTGGTGCTATTCTTCGCGATGACGGTCTTCATCACTGCCTACGCTACGATCGCCTTCTTCAGGCGCCGGTGGAGCGATGTCGAACGCATTGCCGGCTTGCCTTCTCCAAAAGAATCGCTGGTTGACGAGTCCTGACCCCCTACCGCAGCGCCCCACAACATCGATATCAGGCTGCTCCACACCGCTGCATTGAAGGTGATTTCCTATGCTGGCCATTTTCCTGGTATGCTTGGTGATACTTGTTGCCCTTGCGGTGCCCGTTGCATCGATACTCCTGCTCAGCGGCATCTTCCTCGCTGACATCACGGGACGCGGGCGTTTCATCAATGCGATCGGCGACGTCTATTGGGAGAACAGCACGGGCTTCATCCTGATTTCGGTGCCCCTGTTCATTTTTCTCGGAGAGATCATGGTCCGCTCCGGGATAGCAGGGCGAATGTACAGCTCCGTGGCGCTCTGGCTAACTTGGCTGCCGGGCGGCCTGATGCATGCCAACGTCGCCGCCTCCACCCTGTTCGCAGCCACATCCGGGTCCAGCGTCGCTACCGTGGCCACGATCGGAACGGTGGCCTATCCCGAGATCAAGAAGCGCCGCTATCACGAGGGCATCTTCCTGGGCAGCCTCGCCGCCGGCGGCACGCTGGGCATTCTCATCCCGCCGTCGATCGCCATGATCATCTACGGGGTCATGACGCAGACCTCCATACCTGATCTCTACTTGGCGGGGATCGTTCCGGGTCTTATACTGGCAGTCCTCCTTTCCGGTACGATCTTCGTGATCTGCAAGATCAAGCCGAAATGGGGCGGAGAGCAAACGATCGTCAGTTGGGCAGAACGGTTTCGAGCTCTGCCGGACCTGCTGGCTCCCATCGCCGTGTTCGGTTCGGTAGTCGGATCCATCTATGCTGGCATCGCAACTCCGACTGAGGCCGCATCGCTCGGCGTCACGGTCGCACTCGTCCTTTCCGCCTTCTACAGGACGCTCAACCTGCAGATGCTACTGATCTCCTTCGAGCGAACCATGGTCACCACCGCGATGGTGCTCGGCATCGTCTTCGCTTCCATGTTCCTGAACTTCGTGCTCGGGTTCACGGGGATAAGCAATGCGGTCCTCGCCTATGTCACTGCGCTGGACCTGTCTGCCGTCTCGCTGGTGATGTGCCTGATCGTCTTCTACATCCTGCTCGGCACTTTTATGGAGGAACTTTCCATGATCCTGCTGACGCTGCCGGTGGTATTTCCGATCGTGATGGACCTGAACGTCGCCGGATTTTCAGACGTGTGGTTTGGGATCATCATCGTCCTGGTGATGGAACTGGGGCTGATCTCTCCTCCCTTCGGCATGAACCTCTTCGTCGCTCAGGCGCTGCGCACACGCGGCGGCCCGTTCAGCGACGTTACGCGGGGCGCCATCCCCTTCGCGGTGCCGATGCTTATCCTGATCTTGGCCCTCGTGGCCTTTCCCGAGATAGCGACGTTCCTTCCCAACTGGGTCAAAGGCTAGTTCCAGGCTAATGCACCAAGGTACATGTGAGCGGTTTTCGCAGTAGTTCTCTGTCATTCATGTCAAGTGGAGGAAGATCGTGACGCATGACGTAACAGTAGATGACATCAAGCGTGCCTCCCGTGAGCTGTCTAATTGGGGCCGCTGGGGCGCCGACGACCAGATTGGCACGCTCAACAATGTGACCCCGGCACACATAGTCGCCGCTGCCGGGCTGATAAGGAGCGGCAAGGTGTTCGCGCTCGGCGTGCCGCTCTCGTGGCCGCTGCAATCGACGCCGCAGAAGCGCTGGAATGTCATCCACACCTACATGGTGGATGGGGCGGACGTACATGCCGGCCTCTCGGTAGGAGGGATCCAATATACTGACGACGCCATTCACATGCCCGTCCAATGCTCGACCCACTGGGACGCGCTGTGCCACATCCTTCATGACAATGTAATGTATAATGGCGTCCCCGCGACCGCGTTCGGCTCGCGAGGCCCGGCAAAGAACGGAATCGAGAACACCGTCAACAAGATAGTCGGCAGAGGCGTCCTTCTGGACGTGGCCCGGTACAAAAACGTCGACCATCTGGAAAACGGCTACGCCATCAGCAACGACGAGCTCGATGACTGCGCGGCAGCACAGGGCGTTACAGTCGGGGACGGCGACTTCGTAATCATACGGACTGGATATCAGGAACGCTTCCTAGCGCGCGGAAACTGGGACGGCCACTCCTATTCTGAGGCGCCTGGTGTAGCCTTCGAGAACTGCTACTGGCTCAAGGAGAAGGGCGTGGCAGCGATCGCCTCCGACACCTATTGTGTTGAGGTTCGACGGTACTACAATGATGGATTGAAAGATCCCTGGCATCAGGTCGTCATCCCGAGCATGGGGATCACAATGGGCGAGATGTTCTACTTGAAGGAACTTGCCGAAGACTGCGCGCTAGACGGCGTATACGAGTTCTTCTTCTGCGCTCCGCCGTTGAATCTCACGGGAGGTACGGGATCGCCGATCAATCCGCAGGCAATCAAGTAGTGGTTGAAATGTTTCGGGGCAGAAGGATCAACAACTCTGAAATGCGAATCGGGTTTCTCATTTTCGGCGCCTTTTGCTGAAGAAGATCCGTATCGCGGTGACTGCAGGACATTCGCTTTGCAGCAGTCGGTTCAAAATCCTACTTCGCGAAGCACACACGGCCGCCGACGCCGCAGGATCTGGTCAGGCATATTTACATCAACATCCGGTTGCCTACCTCCGGCGGATTGTGGGCTTGGGAATTCGAGAAGGAAGGTCGCGAGTTGAAAGTGCGCGTGGACGGGCAACTCGTCTTCAAAGCATTTTCCGGGTCCTCAACGCCGCCATCACTGGATTTGGCAGTGCATATGATCCGAAGGAACTGGCGCAGCTTTATTTTGCGACGGGCCGTCTTGAGCGGGTCCTTGAAGACTCGTGCCAACCATAACCAGGATACCACCTGTGTTATACGAGTCGCCGCCAGTCTTCCCCTGCCTCCGCTTTGCTGGTCGACGTATTGCGCCATTGCAGGTGATGCGACGACCGACCATGTGGAAGGTCGAGCCGCTTCCGGAAAGACCCGAATGCACCCTTAAGCGTTGGCAGGGCTGAGAACATGTTCGGCAGCCGGATGGTCCGGGATTATTTCAGATTCCCAGTTATTGGTCTCGTGTTGACCCGGATAGGGAAGCGCTGCATTCATGAGCTGTGCACATAACTCCATGCAAAAATTAACCTCTAATGGCTGGCTCTGTCATGCGCTATCTTCCGATGGGGACCAACTGGCCAGGGAAATCGCACCGTAGATGACTCCTTCACTGGCTAGGGCTGGTCTAGCGCGGAGAAGCTCTGATACCGGACGCTCACGATTCGAGAAGAAGTGGTTGTAAGATTGGAGTGAATAGTGGTTCAGAGCTCTCCTGCTCTTTCACGAGGCGATCTGCGTGACCCACATAGTTGGGCGCCTGCGGCTGCCGTCACAGCGAGCCATCTCGAGGTTCTTCGCTTTGTTACGGAGGCGGCTCAGCGCGGGGAGCGCGTCGCCTTAGTCACCATCACTAGCGTTACAGGCTCCTCGTCTAGGCCACTCGGGACGTTGATGGGAGTGGCAGCGGACGGATCCTTCGCTGGCTCATTCTCCGGCGGATGCATCGAAGCAGCCGTTGTTGCTGAGGCCCAGGAAGCAATGCTAGAGGGTCGGCCCCGGCAGGTGCGCTACGGCGCAGGCTCCCCCTACATCGACATCAAGCTTCCCTGCGGCGGCGGTGTGGATCTGCTGTTCCAGCCTAATCCCAACTTAGAAGCGATCCGCTACGCAGTAGCCCTACTTGATAGGCGGGAGCCGCTCATCCTCATCCAACGTGCATCCGGGGGCTTGATCGCCCGCACCGGTTTATCGTGCCAGCGGCCAGAATGGCAGGGAGAAGCATTTGTTTCCTGGCATGCGCCGCCACTGCAGATCATCCTCCTGGGACATGGGGCGGAGAGTCTTGCACTCGTCCAACTCAGCTCGGCATACGGCGCAAAAGTTACGCTACGATCTCCTGACAAGCGAGTAGTGGCGCTTGCCAAGCAGATGGGGGCGCAGGCGTACCACATGACGACACCACATCTGCCGCACGCCTTTGTTACAGATGCTTGGAGTGCCGTCGTATTCCTATTTCACGATCATGGCTGGGAGCCTATTCTTTTGGAGCGAGCGCTCGCTCAACCCACGTTCTTTATTGGTGCCATGGGAAGCCGGCAAACACACGCCAATCGGCTGGAGAAGCTACGTGAACTCGGTGTGCGGGAGGAGGCCTTGGCACGCATTGCTGCGCCACTTGGGCTGATACAATCGGCACGAGATCCCGTTACACTCGCTCTCTCGGCGCTTGCGCAGGTAGTTGATGGCTACCGAAAGGTGACAACTTCCGGGTAGAACTCAGCTTAGGAGGCTGAGCTGCTGCGTTATGACAAACCCTTTCTGGCTTAAAGGGAAAGTGGTTCCATTTCGCAATCCAAATACACTCGGATCTCTCGGGACAACCCTCGGAGTTTCACCTCGTTACGCCGACAAAAGAGCCCTTCTGCATTTATAGTGCCTGCCATAGTCACACAGTCCTCCGATGCGATGATCGTGCACCCGAGCCCACGGGTAGTCTCCTCTAGGCGGCTTGCAACGTTCACCACGTCTCCAACCACTGTAAACTCGATCCTCTGATCTGAACCGAGACTCCCAACGAGGACATCCCCACTATGCACCCCAATGCTGACGCGAACTGGAGCTGCTTCAAGCCGCTGCCGCTCGGCATTCCACTGTTCTATTTCTTTCTTCAGATCGAACGCGCACGCGAGCGCCAGCGATGACGGATCTAGATGATCATCGGTAGCACCGAAAGTCGCCATAAAGCCATCGCCCAAGTACTTATCGAGTGTCCCGCCATGCCGAAAGACGCTCTCGCAGCTTCTTTCCTGAAAACTGATCCTCCCTCGCATTGATGGACACCTCTGATACGCTCCTGTGGAGCAGGAAGGTGTTCGGTGACGAAGATGAGACGGGAATTCACCCCGGAGTTTAAACGAGAGGCGGTCGCGCTGCTGGAGAGCAGCGGCCGGCCCCTCATGCAAATCGCGACAGAGTTGGGAATTTCACCCTCGATGCTGCGCAACTGGCGGACCGTTGGGCACGGCGGTAGCCCTCGATCGAGGGCTGGCTCAAAGGGTTCTGCGACCAGTTCGGCCCCGATGACCTCTCCGGCTGATCAGGCGGCGGAGATTGCCCGTCTGCGCCGTGAGCTCGATCGCACGCGCATGGAGCGCGATGTGTTAAAAAAAGCCATCGGCATCTTCGCGGAGATGCCCAAATGAGGTTTGGCTTCATCGAGCAGCATGCCCGTACCTGGCCGGTGCGGCTCATGTGCCGCGTGCTCCAGGTCTCGCCCAGCGGCTATTACGCCTGGCGCTCCCGGCCGGAGAGCCATAGGGCGATAGCGAACCGGCGCCTGCTGCACGAGGTGCATCGGCTCCATGGGCAGCATCAGGGCCGTTATGGCAGCCCGCGCATGCATGCCGCTTTGCGCGCCGAGGGTCATCGGGTCAGCCGTGGCCGGGTCGAGCGGTTGATGCGCCGGCATGGCATTCGCGCTCTGGCCCGACGCCGTTTCCGGCCGACCACGACCGACAGTCGTCATCAGCTGCCGATCGCGCCCAACCTGCTGCAGCAAAAGTTCACGGCATGTGTGCCGAACCGGGTCTGGCTGGCCGACATCACGTACATTCCGACCGGTGAGGGCTGGCTCTACCTGGCGGCCGTGCTGGATCTGGCGACCCGCAAGGTGGTGGGCTGGGCCATGCGCGATCACATGCGCACCGAACTGACACTCGCAGCCCTGATGATGGCGACCCAGCGGCAGCGGCCCGGTCCCGGGCTGATCCATCACACCGATCGCGGCAGCCAATATGCGGCCGAGGCCTATGCCCGGCACTTGGCCCTCCTCAAGGCCAAGCCATCGATGAGCCGGACGGGCTGCTGCTATGACAATGCCCCGATGGAGTCGTTCTTCCATTCGTTGAAGGTGGAGCTGGTTCATCAGTGCCGCTGGGCTACCCGAGAGGAGGCGCGGCGGGATCTGTTCGGCTATATCGAGGGCTACTATAATCGGCAGCGCATCCACTCGGCGCTCGGGTATCTCACACCCGTACAAGCTGAGAGGAAAGCGAGCTAACCCGGTGTCCACGCAGTCGGGGGAAGATCAAACCTCGTAGAAGAGAGAAGGTATGCTCCGGTGGGGCGGCATCTATTATTGATCCGGCTTGGGTGATCTTGAACTACGCGGCATAACGGAAAGATGGATGCCCAAAGTAGCTTCGGATCCGTTCGGGAAGCTTTGTCAGCCGGCGCATGTGGCTGATGACGGCGCGCTTGAGTTCGGGCTTGCTGCGGGCCGGTGGCTTGCGGGTCACGGCGTGTTTCAGGTCAGCATTCAGTCCCTCGTCCGGGTTCAACTCAGGGCTATAGGATGGCAGGTAGAAGACCTCGATCTGCTCCGTGCGCTCAGCCAGCCAGCCCCGTACCGCCTGGGCCCGATGGACCGGCAGGTTGTCCCAGATCAGAAACACCTTGCCCGTGGCATCCTGGATCAGCCGGCCGAGAAAGCGGATCAGGCTCGGGGCCTTGACGGCACCATTGAGCACCATCCAGCGCAGCTCGCCCTTGTTGGTCACAGCCGAGATCAAGCCCAGCCCCGCGCGCTTGTGGCAGGGGTGCACCACAGGCGTCCGGCCCCGCGGGGCGAAGCTGCGACCGCGCACATCATCGGAGCGCAAGCCGGTCTCGTCCCCCCAGAAGATCGTGCCCTTCTCCCCTCTGGCTCGTGCTGCAATGGCCGGATAGTCCTGCCGCAGCCAGCGCCGCACGGCCTTCGGTGACTGCTCATAGGCCCGTCGGAGCGGCTTCTGGGCCGTGAAGCCCCAACGCGCCAGATAGGTGCCGATGGTCCGCACCGCCAGCCGGACCCCACATTGCCGCTCGATCAGCATCCGCACCGCGGCCCGGCTCCACAGGGCGAAGGGCAGGCCCAGTTCGTCGGGCGTGTGCCGGCGGAGCAGAGCGCGGATCTGCGCTTCCTGCTCGGGCGCGAGAAACCGTCCCGTGCCGGGGGCCGGGCCTCGCGGTCCGCTGGCCAATCCGGCCAGGCCCTGCTCGGCGAAGCGGCGGCAGATATCGAACACGCCGGTCCGGGTCAGGCCCACCTGCGCGGCAATGGCATCATAAGTCAGGCCGCTCTCGCGCAGGCCGACCACCTGTCGCCGACGCTCCTCTTGCGCTGCTGCTGGCAGCTTGCGCATGTCGACATGTTTCATCCCGCCAAACTGGATCGATTGGCCCTAGATTTCAAGTTCACCCAAGCCGGATCAATAACTTGGTAAAGCCCGCAATATCCGCAAACATCTCCGCGACATTACGGTTTGTTGGCTCCCCGGAACCCGTTTCCACGCGCGCAGCCAGCGCTTCGGCGACGTCAGGTGAGACATACCGGGCAAGGTCTCTTCGACCCAGTTCTGCCTGGACCAGATTAAACATCGAAAGCCTACCGCGCCATACCGCCATCATGATGAGCACGGTGAACAGGAATGCCCCGACGAGCTGGGTCTGCCATTGGGTTAAGCCGACAAATGCCGGTTGCAGGAAGAGCCAGAGTGTTTCGTCACTCGAATCGTCATCTCTTGCTGCTAAGTCGAGGAACCGCAACGTATCGTCGCGTGAATAGATTAGATCCACTCCAGCCGACCGAATGATCAGTATTCCCAGCCCGGTCCAAATGACGCGCCTTGGCTAATAGGTAAGCGCCGCTTCTCCGAGCAAAAGCAGAAGATAGAGGAACTCTTGCCCGCGGAGGCGGGTCTGAACAGGCCAATCAGCTCTGGGAGCTGCAGGCGGCGGAAGCAAAATGGCCGTTGTGATTAAAGCAACGTCCAACAGGACAAACCCGAGCTTGATCACCTCTGCATAACGATCGTGCCGGAGGCGATACCGTATATCTCCGAGCAAGAAGAAGACGCCTGCGAAAGCGCCGTAGTACAGATCTCTGGGCCGAGGAACCAGGAATACGAACCAGACCAAGACTATGGTGATCGCAATGCTCCGTGCGCGGAATCCGAAGGCAAGCCCCTTGAGTTCTGCCTGCCGCACACTGCTACTGAGACGGCCTCCAAGCTGAACTGTCCGTACTCCTCGGCGCATAGTTCGGAACCAGGTCGCAAGATCCTGAAGCGCTCGATCTAACATATCAGAGCGCTCCTTACGGACTGATCCGGAATGAGCTGTAGGAAATTCTTGTCAGTTCCTCCGACGTATCGACATCCACAAGGATGGCTGGATCGTTGACCGGACACTCAATTACGTCAGTTCGTTCACGAAGGATCGGCCCGGCCCCTGCATCCCCTGAAAGCTGCATAATAAGGCTTCCAAGGACTCGCGAGAGAACAACCGGGTTGCCGCGTCTACCGTTTATGGTGGGCACCAACGCCACTGGCCTGCCCATGCGATCCCACATCTGCACGAGGCCGTCGATGAGCTCCGACGTGACAAGGGGCATATCCCCAAGGATGACAACTGCTGCCTTGCTCTCTGGCGGCAGAGCGGCAAAGCCCGCTTTCAGGGATGTTGAAAGTCCTTCGCCGAAGGCGGCGTTCTGCACGATCTGAACACGGATATCGTTCAATTCTGCCTGTACCTCGCGATGCCGACACCCTGTCACTACGATCACCGGATTAGCCATGGACCGAACTGCAGCCTCGGCGACATGCCGGATGAGCACCTTCCCATCCAACGAAGCCAAGAGTTTCGGCTCTGGGCCAAAGCGGGTGCCGCGACCGGCAGCGAGTACAATGGCGGCGACATGTTTAACACTGCAGCTTCGCACGGAGATATCGCTTGCCGTCATGTATCGCCTAGTCTCAGTGACGGGAGGAGGTTCAGCTGGTTGGCTTCTCGCCAAACATACACATCAGCCAAGAGATGCCTTGTGCCGGGCCTCCGTCTTCTGAGGATTGGCTTATGTATGTACCTTGGTGCAACATAGGTGCTTCGACTGCCGACATAGCAATCATAAGCATACTGAGAAGTCCTGCACCAAGAACAAGCTGCGATCTGACGGGCTTGGCAAAACTAATGACATCGTCAGCATAGGCAGGAATATCTCTGTACTTAGCACGATGCATGTTGGTGCTCCTTTCATACGTTCATGGCTGGGTTCTGGTAATTACCCAGGCCCTTGCGCGAACAGGGATTCGCTGATTCCCTGTCGTCATGGACCGCAGCGACCTTGAGCGTCTGAGCAAGGAAGAGCTAATCGAGCTGGTGCTGCGGCTGCAGCGGCCAGAGAAGACGTCTCGCACCTCGTCCAAGCCGCCCTCGACCGATCGCAAGGAGCAGCGGGAGAAGTCCAAGCCCGGCGGAGCCAAACCCGGTCATGAGGGTCATAGCCGGACCATCAGCGACACGCCCGATGAGGTGGTCGATCACCGTCCCGGTTGGTGCTCCTGCTGTGGAGCCGCTCTGATGATGGATCTGCCAAGCGAGACGGTCAGCCTTCACAAGCATATCGACCTCCCGGAGGTGAAGCCCCTCATCACCCATCATCGACGGCTTTCGGTGTGCTGTTCGACCTGCGGGACGCGGGTTGTCGCTCCCGTGCCTGAAGCAGCACGAGGCACGCCGTTCGGGCCGCGCCTGCACGCAGTGGCGACCTACCTCAAAACCTTTCAGGCGCTCTCCTACGAGCGGCTGCAAGGCGCCTTGTCGGATCTGTTCGGGCTCACGCTCAGCCAGGGTGGGCTGATGAACCTGCTGCGGCGGGCGCAGGGATGCTTTGCCGAGGGGCAGGTCAGCGCCGTCTCGTCTCTTCGCCGGGCCGAGGTGATCGCATCAGATGAGACGGGCGTGCGCATCGAGGGCAGCAACGCCTACCACTGGGTCTTCCACAGTTCGCAAGCTGTCGTGCATCACGCTTCCCCGACACGAGCTGCCTCCGTGATCCGGGAGATGATGGATGGCCATCGCCCGGCCGTGTGGCTCTCCGACCGCTACACCGCCCAGCAGGGGCATGGGGCCGCGCACCAGACCTGCCTGGCGCATCTGGCGCGGGATGTTGCCTATGCGGTGGAGGTCAGCACAGATCCGGTGCCCTGGCGCCTGCAGCTCTGGCTGCAGGCGGTCTTCACCCTCTCGGAACGGATCACCTATCTGGCCGCCTCCACCCTCTCAGCCAAGCGCCGGACGCTGGAGCGGCAACTGGCTGACATCCTCGCTGCTGCGAGTTCCTGTGACCTGACCCGAGCGCTTCAGGCCAAGATCAGCCGGGCTCGAGATCAGCTTCTGACCTTCCTTGATCATCCTGGGCTGGTCGAGGCCACCAACAATGCCTGCGAACGAGCCCTCCGGCCGGCCGTGGTTCAGCGCAAGGTCACCAACGGCTACCGCGCCATGTGGGCCGCTCAAGGAGAGGCCGCGATCCGCACCGTCGTCGATACCGCCCGCCAAGCAACCGGCGCCACCGTCTTCGGCACCATCCTCGCAACCGTCAGGGCCTGAAGTCCACCTCGCTCAAGGCGTGGGTAATTACGGGTTCTGGATCACTTACTTCAGGCGCTGCGACCGCCCGCTTCAACGGCCGGAGTCGCTCATGGAATTGCGCTCAGCCCCCTGTCACGCTCATGTGACGGCTCAGCGCCGGGCGGGCGTGGCGCCGGTCGATGATGAAGTCGTGGCCCTTCGGCTTGCGGGCGATGGCATCGACGATAGACCGTTCGAGAAGCTCGTTGCTTTCGGAAGCGCGCACCGGTGCCCGCAGATCGGCGGCGTCCTCCTGGCCGAGGCACATGAAGAGCTGGCCAGTGCAGGTGAGGCGCACCCGGTTGCAGCTTTCGCAGAAATTGTGCGTCATCGGTGTGATGAAGCCCAGCCGCCCACCGGTCTCCTTCACCCGCACGTAACGCGCCGGCCCGCCGGTGCGATCCGCCAGATCCTCCAGCGTGTAACGCCCGGCGAGGCGGGCGCGCACCAGCGAGAGGGGCAGGAACTGATCGATGCGCTGCCCGTCGATCTCGCCCAGGGGCATCACTTCGATGAGGGTGAGGTCCATGCCGCGCCCATGGGCCCATTCGAGCAGGGGCTCGATCTCGCCCTCGTTGACGCCCTTCAGGGCGACGGTGTTGATCTTGACCTTGAGGCCGGCATTCTGAGCGGCATCGAGCCCCTGAAGCACTTTTGTCAGGTCGCCCCAGCGGGTGATACGGCGGAATTTCTCGGCATCGAGAGTGTCGATCGATACGTTGATCCGCTTCACGCCGCAGGCGGCGAGCTCCTTCGCGTGGCGCGCGAGCTGCGAGCCGTTGGTGGTGACGGTAAGTTCGTCCAGGCCACCCGAATCCAGGTGCCGGGACAGGGAGCCGAACAGGGTCATGATGTCCCGCCGCACCAGGGGCTCGCCGCCGGTGATGCGCAGCTTGCGCACGCCCCGGTCGACGAAGGCCGAGCAGATCCGGTCGAGCTCCTCCAGGGTGAGCAGGTCGCGCTTGGGCAGGAACGCCATGTCCTCGGACATGCAATAGACGCAGCGGAAATCGCAGCGATCCGTCACCGACACGCGAAGATAGGTGATCGCCCGGCCAAACGGGTCCAGCATCTTGTTTGCTCCTGAGGAGGATTCAACCCTATCTGTCGGCGGTTCCGCTGAGACTATATGGTGTTGAAGCATTCGGCCGGTCATGAGGTCACCACTCCCGCTACTTTCATGCAGAATCCATGCTCCGTCTCTTCGATCGACTGGACCACCCTTTCCGCTGACATATACATGGGTGTGTTAAAACCATTGGACGGCTACACCATGCCACTTGTGATGTAGCTATCAAAGGAGCCCACTTGATTGACCCGAGGTCACCATAGATACCCCATGCCGTTCACGCGCGGTGCAGCAGGATGTCTGGATATCGCTTGTATAGGGATTTAGCAGCGCCTCCGGCTTTTGATTAGATGGGATTGTCTGCATGAAGATATGAATACGGCTCATGAGTAATGCGAGGGTTACCCGTCCCGTCGCCGTAATAATGGAACGGCGCTGCTTCGTAAGAAATGCAAAGGTTTAAGTCGCCTACCTAAAGATGAGCCACAACGTCCAGCTGTTTGAGATCGGCTCGATGATCACTCTTGCCGCACATGACAACCAGATACCGGCTGCATTGCAGGTAATGATTGGTCATACAAGCATCGAAATGAGCATGCGTGATTGCCAATCTCACAATCTGCTCGGTCAAAGCGAGACTGATAGACCTGATTGGTTCCATCGTTCCGCGGCCTGATCGTCCAGTTCTTTAGCTTCAACCCAGGCTCCCACCGTGCCATCCTTGAGGTGCTCACGCTTCCAGAATGGCGCATGGGTTTTCAGGTAATCCATCAGAAATTCGGCAGCCTCGAAAGCAGGCCGTCGATGGGCACTGGCAGCAAGGATCAGCACGATCTCCTCACCAGGAGAGATCTTACCAAAACGGTGAATGACAGTCAGACCAAGCAAAGGCCAGCGACTCTCAGCCTGCCCAGCAATACGAGCGATCTCGGTCTTGACCATGCCGGGGTAATGTTCGATTTCAAGAGCCGACAGCCTCCCGCCTTCATCGCGGCATAGCCCAGTGAAGGCAACGAGCGCACCGATATCGGCCCTACCCTCGGTCATGGCCGCGGTTTCGGCGGCCATCTGGAAGGGCTCAGCCTGGATGCGGATGATTGCTGCCATGGGTTCTCGCTCCTTGACGGGACCTAGCCTCCTGTCATGGGCGGGAAGAAAGCAATCTCCCCCGCTCCGGCGATCCGGGCCTCAAGCTTGACATGAACATGGTCGATAGCCGCCCGGACAATGCCTTCATTCTCGAAGGCATACTCGTACTCGTCGCCCCGACTCCTCAGCCAACTCACCAAGTGGGCCACAGTCTCAATCCCTTTAGGCACTTCCACTTGCTCATCGGTCTTGCCGACGCGCTCCCGCACCCATGCGAAGTAGATGAGCTTCATAAGTTGTTCCTAAGCAATCGTGCTGATGTCTACCTGTCACGAACAACAGGATTGTTGCTATGACAGATGAGCGGAATGGAAGTCCTGATGATTGGGCTTTAGCGGCACAGATGCAAGAGCCTCGTCAGACACACTATGTGATGTGTTTGCCGAGCCTGATATTAGCTCAGCGTTGCGACCGGAGAGAGCAACCGGCTACGAATGCCACTATCAAATCGGGTTTGGGCAGAGCCGTTGGTCAAGCAGACTAGCCAAAGCTCGCTAGGATGATTGTAGCGCGTGCTCCAGTGTGGGTATGGCGAGTGCGAGGGTGAGTCAACGCTCAGCCAAACCTTTTGTGTCATGATTCAAATTCATAAGGCTTATCGGAAATGGATCATTATCAGAGACCGTCTTAAGTCTACAATCTTATCGGACATCTAACGGCAGATACGATAACGTTATCATATGGCGTCAATAAGAGTGCTAATTGGAACAAGTACTTCAGGCATACTCTGCCGCCGATGATGTCGGTTGCCGTCAGCGACTTCATGTAGCGGGCTTGGATAGGCCAACGCTACATAGGACAGGAGACCCGACGATGGCCAACTCGAATTTGACGCGCCGAGAGATATTGGAAGCCGCCGCAGCCAGTGGCGGCGCTCTGGTGGGAGGCCAACTCATGCCTGGAACGACATCTCCGGCGGCCGCGCAAGGTGCTGCCGGGATCCCCTCCCCACTCGAGGTCGTGTTACGGGTCAACGGAGCCGAGCACCGGATGACCCTCGATCCGCGGACAACGCTGCTTGATGCTTTGCGGGAGCACCTGCATCTGACCGGCTCAAAGAAGGGCTGTGGCCTTGGCCAGTGCGGCGCCTGCACGGTGCTGATGGACGGCAAGCGCGTCAAATCCTGTCTCTCGCTCGCTGCCCTCGTGGACGGCCGCGAGATCACGACCATCGAAGGCTTGGCTCAAGGCGAACAGCTCCACCCCTTGCAGGCTGCTTTCATTGAGCGTGATGCCTTCCAATGCGGCTATTGCACGTCCGGGCAGATCATGGCCGGGGTCGCGTGCATCGCTGAGGGCCACGCTGGTTCGGCACAGGAGATCCGGGACTGGATGAGCGGCAATCTGTGCCGCTGCGGTGCCTATGACCACATCGTCGGGGCCATCCAGGACGCTGCAGCGGCCACCGGTTCCGTTCGGAGAGGTTGAGCCATGCATCCCTTCACCCTCGAACGGCCACGCGACATAGCCGCCGCCCTCGCCTTCGGCGCTCAGCCCGGCCGCAACGACGCGCCTGCCGAATACATCGCCGGCGGCACCGACATGGTGCAGCTCCTGCAAGAAAATGTGCGCCGGCCTGAGCGGCTGGTCAGCCTCGCCGGCCTTCTCGACAACCGCATCGATGTCGGACCGCAAGGGCTCCGGCTCGGCGCGGCCGCCACGATGGCGGAAGTCGCGGCTCACCCCGCGGTGGTTGAGCAGTTTCCCGTCATCGCCGAGGCGTTGCTGAATTCGGCAAGCCCTCAGGTGCGCAACCAGGCGACCACGGGCGGCAACCTCCTGCAGCGCACCCGCTGCCCATATTTTCGTGACATCGGCTACGACGCCTGCAACAAGCGCGCACCGGGTTCCGGCTGCGCTGCCATCGGCGGCGAGAACCGCTGGCATGCGGTGCTTGGCACGAGCGAGAACTGTATCGCCACTAACCCGTCCGATCTTGCGGTTGCGCTCGTCGCCCTCGACGCTGCTATCGAGGTGCATGGGACCGGCGGTCAACGCACTGTGCCGCTGGCCGACTTCCACCGCCTGCCCGGCGCGACCCCGCACATCGAAACCGTGCTCGAACCGGGCGAGGTGATCGCCGCCATCACTGTGCCGGCCAATCCGGTGGCACGGCGCTCGCATTACCTCAAGGTGCGTGACCGAGCTTCCTTCGAATTTGCCATTGTGTCCGCCGCAGTGGCGCTCGAGATGGACGGTAACCGCATCCAGCAGGCACGCGTCGCCCTCGGTGGGGTCGGGACCAAGCCTTGGCGTGTCCCGCCAGTTGAGGCGGCGTTGGTCGGAGCCAGTCTTGATCCGGCAGCGCTGCGCCCGGCAGCGGCCCTTGCCGCGGCGGGAGCGCAGGGGCACGGGCACAACGGGTTCAAGATCGAATTGATGCAGCGCGCCATTGTGCGGGCCGTCGAAACCGCGGGAGCTCGCGCATGACCACCGCTTTCATCGGACAGCCCATCAGCCGTGTCGACGGTCGCCAAAAGGTCACGGGCCAGGCGACTTATGCGGCCGAGTTTGATCAACCGAACCAAGCCTATGCTGCAATCGTGGGGAGCACGATTGCAGCTGGCCGCATTGCCTCGATCGAAGCCGCGGCAGCAGAGCGGGCGCCTGGTACCATCGCGGTTCTCACTCATCACAATGCGCCCAAGCTCGCCTACGCTCCGCACAAAGGATTTACGGACCCTGAGGTCGGTGAGCGTCTACACATATTGCAAAACGACAAGGTGAGCCATCAGGGTCAGCCAATCGCCCTGGTGATCGCCGACAGTCTTGAGCAGGCTAGCCACGCGGCCATGCTGGTGCGGATCATCTACGCGCCCGAAACCGGGACCACCGATGTCACTCGAGTCGCGCCGGTGCCGCCGACTCAGCAGAAGACCGACCAGGGCGCAACCCAGCCCCCGGAGATTCAGCGCGGCAATCCCCAGGAAGCCCTCGCGGCTGCCGAAGTCAGCGTCGGCCAGACCTATGTACACCCCCGGGAGAACCACAACCCGATCGAGATGCACGCCACCATCGCCGCTTGGGAGGGTGATCGACTGACCCTGTGGGACAAGTCGCAGTGGGTGCATGGCGTGACCGATGAGATCGCCGCCGTGTTCGGCATTCCGGGCGAGAACATCCACGTCGTCTCACCCTTCGTCGGCGGCGCC
This sequence comes from Microvirga tunisiensis, assembly GCF_009296175.1. Classification (GTDB taxonomy): domain Bacteria; phylum Pseudomonadota; class Alphaproteobacteria; order Rhizobiales; family Beijerinckiaceae; genus Microvirga; species Microvirga tunisiensis. The sequence continues at coordinate 102,097 of NZ_VOSK01000001.1, forward strand.
TTCGGCTCAGGGCTGCGGACCTGGCCGCATGTGACGCTGGCGGCGCTCGGCGCCCGCGTCACAGGTCGGCCGGTCAAGTTGATGCTGTCACGCCGCGAGATGTATTACGGTGTCGGGTACCGCCCGCACACTGTCCAGCGCGTGGCGCTCGCCGCGGCCCGCGACGGCCGCCTCACAGCCATCATGCACGAAGGTTACCAAGAGACCTCCACCTACGAGGAATTCTCGGAAGCGCTCCTGAATGCGAGCCGGTTCCTGTATTCCTGCCCGAACGTCTACACGCGCCATCGGATTGTGCCGATGAACGTGCACACGCCGACCTACATGCGCGCACCTGGCGAGGCGAGCGGTATCTTTGCGCTCGAATCCGCGATGGACGAACTCGCGGTGGCCCTGAACATAGATCCCGTTGAACTGCGCCTGCGTAACGAGCCCGAGCAGGACGAGTTCAAGAAGCTGCCGTTTTCGAGCCGCTCGACACAGGAATGTTACCGCGTAGCGGCAGACCGCTTCGGCTGGAGCCGCCGCACCCCCGAACCGCGCTCGATGCGCGATGGACGGTTCCTCATCGGCTGGGGTATGGCGACCGCAACTTATCCGATGAACTTCGCTCCTGCCTCCGCTCTTGCGCGTCTCCTGCCAGATGGCACCGCTGAGGTGGCAAGCGCGGCAAGCGACATGGGGCCAGGCACATGGACATCCATGACCCAGGTGGCGGCGGAAGCCCTTGGCCTTCCGATTGAACGGGTGAAATTCTCCCTTGGCGATAACCGGCTGCCGAAGACGCCGCCGCATGGTGGCTCAATGACGATGGCGAGCGTCGGCAGCGCCGTGCAGGCAGCCTGCAGGAAAGTGCGTGACGGGGTTCTCGCACGCTCTGGCGGGACTGATATTGCCGAGGCGATGGGTCGCCTGACCGAGCCGTTCGAAGCAACTGCCGAGGTCAAGCCGGGTGATACAGGTCAGCGGTTCTCTACCCATGCTTTTGGAGCCGTGTTCGTCGAAGTGGCCGTTGATCCGGATCTTGGGGAGACCCGGGTGCGGCACATCATCGGCGCCTACGGAGCCGGCCGCATCATCAACCCCAAAATGACTCGCAGCCAGTGCATCGGCGGCATGATCGGTGGCATTGGCATGGCGCTGATGGAGCACTCAGTCGTGGATGCTCGCAACGGGCGGGTTCCAAACGCTAATCTCGCTGAATACCCGGTGCCGGTCCATGCCGACACCCCGCCGGTCATGGAGGCGATCTTCGTGGAGGAGCACGATCCGCATATAAATCCGCTTGGGGCAAAGGGAGTGGGTGAGATCGCTATGGTGGGCGTTGCGCCAGCGATAGCGAACGCCATCTTCCATGCCACAGGCAAGCGCATTCGCGAACTGCCGATAACGCCTGACAAGCTGCTCTGAAGGCGTGGCAGATCCGCGCGAAATTTATCGTGACGGAGGCCTTTCCCGGCACCAAGCAAAGGACAGTCTAGCAATGAAATCACAAGCAGCGGCTCGACACCTTCATGCAAGGCGTCAGCTGACCTGAGGCTGTCTGGAGGTTAAGCTGCTGCATCGCCTAATCTTTTGATCATCAGGCGTCACATCTCGAGATAGATCCACGTCTCGGTGGTGGCCGAAAGGCGTTCCCAATCCTTCGCCAAGCGCCGGTTGTGGATCAGCCACTCGAAGGTGCGCTCGACGATCTAGTTTTATGACGCTAATGCTTGTTTCGCACAGGCGGCCTTTTGCAGGATAGCTGAGGCTGAGACGGTCCAGATAAAGGGTCTGGGGTCGGCATTGTGGTGCTCCAGGTAGGCCATGATCGTGGCCTTCACGTCGGGCACGCTCGTGAAGGCGGCACGCCAGATGCGCTCCTGGGTAATCAGGGCAAAGAAGCGCTCAACCTGATTGAGCCACGGGGCCGAGGTCGGCGTGAAGTGCAGATGGAAGCGCGGATGCCTCTCGCGCCAAGCCTTCACCTTCGGGTACTTGTGGGTGGCGTAGTTGTCCACGATCAGGTGCAGGTCGAGGCGCTTGTTGGTGTTGCGATGGATGACGCGTAGGAAGCGCAGAAACATCGCTCAAGTCGGTGTCGTAGCTGAGGGCTGTCATGCCCTTTCAGATCGGCTCAACCCGTTTCTCCAGACCCCCTCTAACAGCTTATGACATACTCGTTACTTGTTAGCACATCAGGACCCTGTATCTCCTATGATTCTGCCGATATAATACGTTCGATGATATGAGGAAGATTCATTAGTGCTCCGCGGGAATGTGAATGACCTTGTTGCGTTCTTAGCCGTCGCTCGAGAGCTTAGTTTCACAAAAGCAGCAGCGAAGATCGGTGTCTCACAATCGGCCCTGAGCCATACCCTCCGCCTGCTTGAGGCGCGGCTTGGCATCCGCCTCCTCACACGCACGACACGGGCCGTCTCCCTTACGGAAGCCGGCGAGCGCCTGCTTGAGAGCATCGGGCCGCACTTCGATGAGATCGAGGCCCAAATGGAAGCCCTCAGCGAACTGCGCGACAAGCCGGCTGGGACCATCCGCATTGCAGCATCCGACTATGCGATCAGGTTCGTCCTCTGGCCGAAGTTGCGGAAGTTCCTCCCGAACTACCCAGACATCAAGGTCGAACTCGTTCAAGATAATGGGCTCACCGACATCGTTACCGAGCGTTTCGAAGCCGGCGTGCGCATGGGCGAGCATCTCGCCAAGGACATGATCTCCGCCCGGATCAGCCCGGACTTCCGCATGGCGGTCGTCGGCGCGCCATCCTACCTTGCCAACCAGCCAACACCGCTTCACCCCAAGGAGCTCGTCGGCCATAAATGCATCAACTTCCGCCTTCAGACATCGGGCGCATTGTACGCGTGGGAATTCGAGGAGAATGGCCGCGAGATCAAAATTCGTGTTGAGGGCCAACTGGCCTTCACCAACAGCTTCGATGTCCTGGAGGCGACACTCGATGGCTTCGGCCTGTCCTACATGGCGGAGGAGATCGTCCGACCATACCTTGAGCAGGGACGGCTTGTGCGCGTCCTGGAGGAGTACTGTCCTTACTGGGACCCCTACTATCTCTACTATCCGAGCCGCCGGCAGTCGTCGCCGGCCTTCGCCGCCGTGGTGGAGGCACTGCGCCATCGGGGGTGAGTCCGGGCCGTCCGAAGGCTGGGTGCACATGCTCACGCACGTGCCCCATCCTCAGACGCCGCGCTGCGCACGATCCGTGTCTGCTGCCCGCCGATAGTCACGGTACGGCGGCCCCGCCACCACACCATGATGTAGTGGGTCACAATGGCGGGCAGGCAGACGACCCCACCCAATGCCCGGAGAAGGGCGTAACTGAGGCGTTGAAGTCCCAGAAGCCGAGGCTGTAGGTGAAGGTCAGCTTGTCCCATACGCCCAGAACGAAGCAACTCCACAGTCGGAAGGCGGCCGGGAACACGCAGCGGCGCGGAGCGCCAACGCTCTCGCCGGGTTCCACGGTGTGAGCCTTAGGGTGGTGCGCGCCATCGCCATGACGCGCGTCCAGTGCAGGCCGACATGGGCGCCGACGATGATCATGACCCAGTAGGCTGCGAACCAGTGCACGTCACGCAGGTAGATGCTGTCCGAGACGGGAAGGAACTCAAGCGCCGACTTCGAGATTACGATGCTCGCCACCAGGAGAACCGCCACGTTGGTGATCTGCAGCAGATGGAGCGCGAGCGTGAAGGTCCGGCGGGTATCGTAGCGCCCCCAGAACAGGTTCGTGAACCAGGCCCGGTTCACGGCGATGTGCCAGCCAAACGGCGCGAACAGCACCGTCCCGAAGATCTCGTGCGGCAGGTTCTCGAGTCCTCGATAGAGTAGCGCGAGCAGCAGGAGGATCGGCATCGCAGCAGGCAATCCAAGACGCTTGTGGATGATGGCTTTCAAGGGGAATTCGGGCGTCATCACTTGAAGCTGGCTCAAAAGCCATACTTCAGGGAGGATCACTTTTCAGGAGGCAGACCATAACGATTGCCGTCCATAACGGGGCTCGAAGACTGACAACAGTGCGGCTCCTCGATGAGCAGACCAACTTTATTCTGCCAGCGGTGACGATAGGAGCCACCAAGTCCACCCAAACATGCTAGACGATGCAATCCGTCCCAGCAGCACATACCCCGATTAACGGTCGAGTCTGCCTGTGGCCTTTGTTACTGCTCTGGCACTCTCATGCCTACATCAGGCATTCGGACGAAAGTCGGACACCTAGAATGCATGGGAAGATTGCCGCCGAAACGGCGGCAATCCGTGAACTCTGAGCGTAGGGGGTACTGGCGATACGTGACTACTCCCTTGCCTGAGTGTCCTTTTCCGTAAGAAAGGCTTGGTTCTGCTGCTTGTCAGACGACTGGATGCTACCAGTCTTCTCTTGGCGATCCGTCGATGCAGAAGCCTGATGATACGTACAGTCTGCCATCGCAGATGTTGCAGACAGCCCGAGAAGTGCGGCAAAGATGAAGCCTACTTTCATATCCGTATCCTCTTTGTTGTCGCGCCCGTTCTAATGGCACATCGGTAAAGTAGTCTGCAATGTGCGTATCGGTAATCACGATGCTGAGATCTGCTGACTAGGTCCCTGCTGTAGGAGAACGAATGTCGTTCATCACTGCACAATGCTGAATCTCCGCCCTGCACCAGAAGTAGAAAGACATCAACGCCAGCTCTTGCCCATATGTTTCGTGAGTTAAACTCATAAGGCTTATCGAAGATGAACAATAATCAGGTTGCATGGATCGGCTATGGTCGAGCCTTGTGCGAACGCTGCCCGTAGCGCAACCCCGCGATGTGCATAAGTTGGATGGCCGAAAGTCAATGCTGATCGAAAGGGATGAAGATGGCCCATGCCAGCTCGTAACCCTCTGGGACGTCGAAAGGAGCTAGTTGATGAAACGGCGAAAACTGCTTTTAGCTGGGGGGCTCTGTCTTCTTGTTGCCACTCCTACATTGGCGTCGCCTTGTGGCGATTCCATCCGTGCATTGGAGCCGCGAGTGGATGAGGCAACATCGCAAAGCGTAGCTCTCTCGTCAGGGGGGCAAGGGGTTGCCGCCTCTCGAGAGTCTCAGGCCATGCAAGCCGAGAAGGGCGCATTTCCTCCCGGCGAATCGCCTCAGAAACTTCCAGAGCACGATGTAGAAGCGACAGCAGCAGCTACGCCGTTGGCTGGCGGGGACAGGTCCTTGAAAGCTCGCGCTGCTCTCGATCGAGCGCAGGCTTTGGACCGCGAAGGCGATGCAGCGGGGTGTGCTGCGGCATTGAACGAGGTACGACGTGAACTCGGAGTGGCGCAATAGCAATTCTGCGAGAGCTACCATTGCGGTCACAGTCTCTCGAATTTCTGCTGATGCCAACAGACGCGGAGAGTACTTGGGTTGATTAATCCTGATAGATGATTAGTCATCCCCTATTCTGAAATGTTTAATCAACTTATCGAGAAAGAACGCTATGGCAACACTCGTAGTGAATGGCGCACGAAAATCCTTCGATGGCGATGAGGAGATGCCGCTCCTATGGTACTTGCGTGATGAACTAGGCCTGACTGGCACGAAGTTTGGTTGCGGCATCGCCCAGTGCGGGGCCTGTACCGTGCACCTCGATGGCACTGCGGTTCGGGCTTGTGTGACCCCAATGGCAGCTGCATTGGGTGCCACAGTGACAACGGTGGAAGGTCTTTCGCCGGACGGTAGTCACCCTGTTCAAGTTGCTTGGAGAGACCTCAACGTATCGCAGTGCGGCTACTGCCAGGCCGGCCAGATCATGCAGGCCGCGTCGCTCCTCAAGGACAACCCGAGCCCGAGCGACGAGGACATCGACAGCACCATGAGCGGCAACATCTGTCGGTGCGGGACATACCCGCGCATTCGCGCTGCTATCAAGCAGGCCAGCACGGGAGGTCGTTAATGACAGGCCACAAGGAACCCGCTCTTGCGGTTGCGAACGTCAGCCGCCGAGGGTTTTTAGCAGGCATTACAGCCGGTTCGCTGGTGCTGGCTGTCGGCTTGTCGCCCGAAGTCAATGCGCAGGAGAAGAAGTTCGGCCCCGATGGCATGCCCAATGGATGGCGTGACGATCCGAAAGTGTTCGTCTCGATCAGCCCAGATGGTCTTGTGACCGTCACCTGTCACCGGCAGGAGATGGGCCAAGGGGTCCGCACCTCTATTGCAATGGTGGTGGCGGATGAACTGGACGCCGACTGGTCGAGGGTCCGTGTGGCCCAAGCGCAGGCCGACGAGGCTAAGTACGGCAACCAAGACACGGACGGCTCACGCTCGCTTCGCCACTTCTTTATGCCCATGCGCCGAGCTGGTGCCGCTGCACGTACAATGCTGGAGCAGGCGGCGGCTGCCCAATGGGGCGTTCCGGTCCAAGAGGTCCGCGCCCGGGAGCACGTGGTACTGCATGAACGAACCGGCCGGAGGCTTGAGTACGGTGCACTCGCGGCTGCCGCCGCATCCCAGCCAGTACCTGCACGTGAGGCGCTCAAGCTGAAGGACTCTTCTACCTTCCGCTACATCGGCAAAGACCGAATTGGGCTGGTCGATAACGGCGACATCACGACCGGTAAGGCTGTTTACGGGATTGATGCTCGCGCGGACGGCATGCTCTACGCAGTTGTTGCACGTCCTCCTGTCTTCGGAGGGCGCGTCGGAAGCGTCGATGATGCTGAGACGTTGAAGGTCCCCGGCGTCGTCAGGGTCGTGCAGATCGCACCGCCCGACATTCCGTCCGAGTTTCAACCGTTGGGTGGAGTCGCTGTTGTGGCACGCAACACCTGGGCTGCCATGCAAGGGCGCGACAAGCTTAAGATCGTCTGGGACGACGGTCCGCATGGGAGCTATAGCTCGGACACCTATCGCGCTGATCTGGAGGCTGCAGTCCGCAAACCCGCTAAAGTCGTTCGCAGCCAGGGCGATGCCGATGCCGCCATGGCCACGGCAGCAAATAGGGTCGAGGCTGAGTACTACATCCCCCATTTGACCCAGGCGCCGATGGAGCCGCCGGCCGCACTTGTCCAGATTAAGGACGGCAAGTGCGAGGCGTGGGCCTGCGTTCAAGCTCCGCAAGCCACCCGTACCCGGCTGTCGGAACGTCTTGGCATTTCGGAAGAGAACGTCATCGTCAATGTCACCCTGCTAGGTGGCGGCTTCGGCCGTAAGTCCAAGCCGGATTTCGTTCTCGAAGCCGGCTTGATCAGTCAGGCCATGGGCGGCACTCCCGTGAAGGTGACATGGACCCGAGAGGACGATCTGCACCACGGCTACTATCACACAGTGTCGGTTGAGCGGCTCGAAGCGGGTCTCGACCAGCGCGGCATGCCAGTTGCATGGTTGCACCGCAGCGCTGCACCGACGATCGGCTCCATCTTCGCCCCGGATCCCAAGCATGAGCTTCCATTCGAATTAGGAATGGGGTTTACGAATGTGCCGTTCGCAGTGCCGAACATGCGTATGGAAAATCCTGAAGCAGCGGCGCATACCCGGATCGGCTGGTTCCGATCGGTCTCAAACGTGCCGCATGCGTTCGCGGTCCAGTCTTTCATTGCTGAGTTGGCGCATGCTGCCGGGCGTGACCCGAAGGACTACCTTCTCGACCTGATCGGTCCTGCCCGCATCATCGACCCGACCGATATTGGGGACGCCTGGAATCATGGCGAGGATCCGAAACTCTATCCAATCGATACGGGTCGCCTGCGGCAGGTCATTGAGACGGCCGCTTCCGGCATCGGCTGGGGGCGGAACCTGCCACAGGGCAGCGGGCTAGGTATCGCAGGCCACTACAGCTTCGTGAGCTACGTGGCCGTCGCTGCCGAGGTACGGGTCGATGGGGACAGGCTTGTCATCCCGCGGGTTGATATCGCGATCGACTGTGGACCCCGGGTCAATCCCGATCGTATCCGCTCCCAGATGGAGGGTGCCGTCGTAATGGGAGTAGGGCTTGCGACGACCTCGGAGATCTCATTCAAGAATGGTCGCGTCGAGCAGAACAACTTCGACGGCTATGAGGTCACCCGGATCGATACGGCACCCCGTGAGATTCATGTGCATCTGGTAGCGTCGCACGATTACGGGCACCCGCTTGGGGGCGTGGGCGAGCCGGGCTTGCCGCCTGTCGCCGCAGCCATTGCCAATGCGGTGTTTGCCGCAACAGGCAAGAGGATCCGGCGTCTGCCCATCCGGGATCAGTTCGTAGCGTAGCCGGGCAGCAGGTGGACCTGATTGCTCGGTCCACCTGCTTCCGAGGCATTTTGTTTAGCTGCGAATGCCGCTCCCGGATCAGATGGTACCGCAATAAGCAGTAGTTTTGTTCGAAACTGGTGGACCTACCGGAGAGGGAATTATCCACTTGGCTCGTCTGGGGTCGACCTGACAGGTGTGGCGAACTGCAGTTGGCTCGAAAACCCGTTGCAACGTTGGTTGCTCACACCGAGTTGTGTTTACCGCCCAGCATAGGAGTTTCTGATGCGTTCCATCGCTGTTTCCGTTACCTTTCTCATCGTCGGCCTCGGCCATACCCGGGCTCAAGATATGGCCGCTGGCGAGCGGGTGTTCGCACAATGCCGAGCCTGTCACCAGGTCAATGAGAACGCAAAGAACGCTGTCGGTCCTCACCTGAACGGGCTTTTTGGCCGTGTTGCTGGATCGGTGGAAGGCTACAACTACTCCCCTGCCAACAAGAATTCCGGCATCACCTGGGATGAAGCGACCTTCCGGGAGTACATTCAGAACCCGCGTGCGAAAATTCCTGGTACCAAAATGGTCTATGCCGGCCTGAAGGACGAGCAGCGGATCAACGATCTCATCGCCTATCTGAAGCAGTTTAACGCGCAGAGGCAGAAGGCCACCCAATGACCAGCGTTTCTCCTCAAGACCTTGCCGCGGGATCGTTATCTCTGGCGGAAGTGGAAGTATGACCGCAATCCGCATCCATCCCCTGCGGAGTAGCTAGACCGGCACCATTAGGTCGTCGAGCGTAACCAGATCGATAGTTCAGAAGCCAGTGATGCTGAGTGCACGCGCGGAGGCAATCTACAAATTACGCGCTGCATCGGCCAAAGTGGGTGCGGTTTCATCAGCCGCTGCGACGCATGCCGTTATGAGCTCGGCTCATCAATCTCACCTGAAGTTGAAGGATGGGCCATCATTGTTTCAGCTCCGATGGCGCAGGGCATCGACGACCAAGTTGAAGGCCGCAGAGGATTGCCGACGGCTTGGGTAGTACAGGTGGTATCCCGTCCACGACGGGCACCAATCCTCGAGGACTCGCTCGAGGTGCCCGGAGGCGATGTGCGGCAACGCCATGTCCTCCGGCACATGGGCGAGCCCAAAGCCATCCACCGCGGCATTCAAGATCTGGAAGATGCCGTTGAACACGAGTTGTCCCTCGACCCGGACAGCCAGCTCGTGTCCGTCCCGTTCGAACTCCCAGGCATAAAGCCCACCATAGGTGGGAAGGCGCAGGTTGATGCAGGTATGGCCGAGAAGGTCCTGAGGGGTTCTGGGCCGTGGTCTGTTGGCGAAGTATGACGGTGCTCCGACCACCGCAAAGCGGACATCGGAGCTGATGCGCACCGCGATCATGTCCTTGGCAACCTGCTCGCCGAGGCGCACGCCCGCGTCGAACCGCTGCTCGACGATGTTCGTCAGGGATTGATCGAGGCCGATCTCAACCTTGATGTCAGGGTAACCGGGAAGAAATTTTCTGAGCTTCGGCCAGAGGACCGTCTCGGTGGGATGATCACCCGCTGTGATCCTGATCGTGCCGGCAGGCTTCTCCCGGAACTCGCTCAATCCGTACAGCTCGGCCTCGATCTCGGCCAGCCTGGGACCTGCCGTCTGGAGCAGGCGCTCCCCCGCGTGAGTGGGCGCCACGCTGCGGGTGGTCCGCGTCAGGAGCCGCACGCCCAATCGCTCCTCAAGGCCACGCAAGGTGTGACTCAGGGCTGATTGGGAGACGCCGAGCTGCGCGGCGGCCTTCGTGAAGCTCCGCTCGCGTGCAACGGTCAGGAAGGCGATCAGGTCATTGACGTTCCCGCGCAACATTCATGAATTCCACTCATAGGTCCATTCACGTCTTAGCACCTAATCGACGGGAGGGGTACAGCCTATGTTCAGGCTCGTAGCCATGCACCAATAGGCTCCGGAGACACTCCCCGCATAGCTCCCTTCGCTCGCCTCGGGTCCATCCCGAAGCGAACAACGTTATTACGAGGCCCCAATGACCGTGGGATATGCTTCCCCTTGCGACACGATACCCGAGCGGGCGCCTGCATGGGGGGCGGTCCTTGCCATGTCGCTATGCTGCATGGTGCTCGTCGCCTCCGAGTTCATGCCGGTCAGCCTGCTGACACCCATTGCCGCCGACCTTCACATGACCGAGGGCCAAGCCGGGCAGGCGATCTCCGTCTCAGGCATCTTCGCGGTGCTCACCAGTCTGTCCATCTCGGGCCTGACGTCCCGATGGGATCGGCGCACCGTCCTGCTCGTGTTGGCCCTCTCGCTGATCGTCTCTGGAACGGTCGTGGCCCTTGCGCCGAACTACACGATCCTAATGGTTGGCCGAGCGGTCCTTGGCATCGCCATCGGCGGGTTCTGGTCGATGTCGGCCGCAGCGGTCATGCGCTTGGTGCCGAAGGACAGCGTGCCTCGTGCCCTGGCGGTCCTGCAAGGCGGGACTGCATTGTCCTCCATCGTCGCCGCGCCGCTTGGGAGCTTTCTTGGTGGGTACATCGGGTGGCGCGGAACCTTCTTCTGCGTGGTGCCTCTGGCAGCCATTGCGTTAGTGTGGCTACTGATGAGGTTGCCCTCCATGCATGCCGGGCGGCGGACCGGCTCAGCGAACGTGTTCAGGCTGCTTCGCAGGCCAGTGGTGGCCTATGGCATGGCGGCGATCACGCTGTTCTTCATGGGTCAGTTCGCGCTGTTCACTTACCTGCGACCGTTCCTTGAGATGGTGACCCACGTCGACGTTCCGACCCTGTCGCTCATCCTGCTGCTTCTGGGTGTGACCGGCCTCGTTGGGACCACCCTCATCGGATCCTTCCTGAAGAACGGTATGTATGGCGTGATGATCGCGATTCCACTTGCAATGGCAGGGATTGCCGTTGCCCTGATCACCTTCGGGAACTGGCTTACCGGAACGGCATTCCTGCTCGGGGCATGGGGCCTAGTGGGCACTCCGGCACCCGTGGCGTGGAACACTTGGCTCACCCGGACCTTGCCCGAGGACGCGGAAGCCGGCGGCGGACTGATGGTGGCCGCCATCCAACTGGCGATCACTCTGGGCGCGACCATTGGCGGCCTCCTGTTCGACGTGAGCGGCTATCAGAGCACCTTCAGTGCGAGCGCAGCCATGCTGGCCGCTGCAAGTCTCATGGCGTTCGTGACGCAGCGGGCGGGATCATCCGCACGCACGTGAGCACCGCATGGGCCGTCGCAATCCACGCCGTCGAGCCACTTAACCCCACCACCTTACAGGAAAAGAACCGTCTCACCATGAAACTGCTGGTCGCCACATTCGTATCCCTCGCACTGGCAGCCCCTGCCCTTGCCCAAGGAAGCGCTCCTATGTCCACACCTCTTCAAAACGCTTCGGCGCTCTCGGTGGCCGATATCGGGTCCGTCTCCCCGGCCCTCGGCCGATACGCCAAGGAAGACGTTGCTGATGGCCTGTGGCAGCGCCCTCAACTCTCCCGTCGCGACCGCAGCCTCGTGACGGTGGCGATCCTGATCGCACGCAACCAGACGCTGGACCTGCCGCATTACATCAACCTTGCCCTCGACAGCGGCGTGACACCGCGCGAGCTCTCCGAGACGATCACGCACCTCGCCTTCTACGCGGGCTGGTCGAACGCCATGGCGGCGGTTGCCGTCACCAAGGACATTTTCGCCCAACGCCGGATCGAGCCGGATCAGTTGCCGACCGCATCGCCGCAGCTCCTGCCGCTGAACGAGCAGGCGGAGGCAACCCGGGTCGCGAGCGTGCAACGCCTTCTCGGAACCGCCGCTCCTGGCCTCGACCAGTACACCACCGATCCGCTCTTCAAGGACGTGTGGTTGCGCCCCGACCTGTCGCCGCGTGACCGCAGTCTTGTGACCATCACGTCGCTAATGGCGAATGGGCAGGTGGCCCAGCTCGCGGGTCATTTGAACAGGGCCTTGGACAACGGCCTGACGCAAGAACAAGCCGGCGAGGTGGTGACGCAGATCGCCTTCTATGCCGGCTGGCCCAATGCCTTCTCAGCCGGTCCGGTTGTCGCCGAAGTCCTCAAGGCTCGGTCCAACTAACCAAAACTGTCTCGCCCGCTCCTATCCTGCAGGGATTCAACGTGAAGAACACACTCATCGCAGCCACCATGACCGCGGCCGCACTCGTCGGTGAGCCGGCCAATGCGAAGGAGATCCAGGTTTTCCCGAGCGGCTCCTCGCCGTCGGTGGTCGCCGATCCGAAAAATTTCTCGGGTCAGGTGGTGGTGGATCTTCTCACGCCGCCATCCGTCGAGATCCCGGCCTCGTCGGGTCTTGTGACTTTCGCTCCACGCGCACGCACCGCCTGGCACAGCCATCCGGCTGGGCAGATGCTCATCGTCACGGCAGGAAGGGGCTGGGTCCAGCGGGAAGGCCAGGCTCGCCAGGAGATCACGTCCGGCGACGTCGTGTGGATCCCAGCCAGGATTAAGCACTGGCATGGCGCAACCGACACCAACGGCATGAGCCACGTCGCGATCACGTACATCCAAGACGGAAAGAACGCCGATTGGATGGGGTTGGTCACTGACCAGGAATACGCCACCCGATAGCGGCGCATTCAACCGGGATGGGATCCATGAACACGGCTCGTCATGGCAGGTTCGGCTGAACTCTGCTCGCCTGACCACCCTTCCGCAGACGCCCATCCAATGATCCAAGCAAAGAAAGTAAGCCTCCATGACTGTAAAGGCTTTTGGTGCCTACGCCGGAGACAAGTCGCTCGAACCGATGGACATCAACCGTCGGTCAGTCGGCCTCCACGATGTCGGCATCCAATTCGCTTTCTGTGGCGTGTGCCACTCTGACATCCATCAGGTTCGTGCCGAATGGGCGGGCACCCTGTACCCTTGCGTGCCGGGGCACGAGATCGTCGGCCGGGTGTCGGCGGTGGGCGCGCGTGTGACGAGCCACAAGGTCGGCGATCTGGTCGGCGTGGGGTGCATCGTCGATAGCTGCAAGCGTTGCGACGATTGCAGCGACGGGTTAGAAAACTACTGCGACCACATGGTCGGCACCTACAATGGCCCCACGCCCGATGCGCCGGGTCATACGCTGGGAGGCTACTCGCAGCAGATCGTTGTGCACGAGCGCTACGTGCCGCGCGTCAGTCACCCTGAAGAGCAACTGGCTGCCGTCGCGCCGCTGCTGTGCGCTGGGATCACCACCTACTCGCCGCGCGCCACTGGAACGTTGGACCCGGCCACAAGGTGGGCGTCGTCAGCATCGGCGGCCTGGGCCACATGGGCATCAAGGTCGCGAACGCGATGGGCGCGCACGCGGTGGCGTTCACCACCTCCGAGTCGAAGCGCGAGGCCGCCAAGGCATTAGGCGCGCATGAGGCCGTCGTCGCCCGCAACGCGGACGAGATGGCAGCGCACGCCAAGAGCCTCGACTTCATCCTCAACACGGTGGCAGCACCGCATGACCTCGATGCCTTCTTCGCGCTGCTCAAGCGCCTCCGGCCGCAAGCAAGGCAGATAGAACCCGGGCGCTGGAGAGTAGATAGCGTCCAAACCCGGTGAAGTCGTCTTGAGAAAAAGGTCGCATCGAAGTGTCCAGATTTTCAGCCACATCGGGATCCGAGCGAGAAGGCGTCCTCTCGATACGTTCGGCCGGTTCAGTAACTGCCTTTGAATGGTCCGTAGGTGGCCTCAATGAACTGGATTATCCGGCTCGCTGCGGGCTCCTTGGAGCCATGCGGGCGGTGTACGACAAAGAGTCTCTGTCGGCCGGCGGCGCCTGCTAGCGGTAGGAAGGCAACGATCCTCAATGTGCACTCGTCGAGAGTGTCCGACCTGGAACGGTCAGGATACCTCATCACAACCCTATCCGTTGCTGTGGACGGATAACGCGACAGCTTCGGGAACAGATGCAACCGCCTCACTGCGCCGGCCTCAAGGCTCACCCTCAAAACTGAAACCGCGGGCCGCGACACGTGCCGGTGGGACACGATGATCGAAGTGCTGAGCAGATCCTAATCCAGGGTCTACCCGCAGAGACCCTGCTCTCCCTGTTGGGCAGCCGCTACTGCGAGACGGATTGTCTCTCCGACGTCGCCTTGAGCCCCTTTGGACCAACTTCGTTAGGCTGGGCCCATGTGCAGGTGATCTGTGACCACGTGCACGACCATGTCACCTGCGGCTATGAGCACTCGCGCGCGAGCGGATCGCTACACTTGCCAGGCAGCCCCGTCATCTCTCTCAAAATTAAGATGAGGACTGATTATTGGTCAGTCTATGAATACTGCACGCCCTTATGAATAGTATTCATAAATCCCTCGGCATCTTCGACCCGAACGATGATTCAATGTCACTTCGCGGATTGATGAATACCGCTCATGACAACATGCGATTTCTGCCGTCTAGTTACGGATCGAAGCATCGGCTATCTGTGCCGAACGATCGATCCGGCGTCTGACGGGCAGCATTGACGCGCCCTGACTGCTTTTCGCCGAAAGGCGAGCTGCATGCGCCGGCCTATCGGAAAGCGAAGCAACTTCGGGAGAGCCGCGTAACCGCACTTGCGTGCCTCACAAGCGGCAAAAAATGGATGCAAGCGATGAACAGAAAAGGTTGGAGCTTCGGGTTAGCTTCGATTCTCGGTGCAGCGGCGCTCATCGGCGGATATCTCATGCTGCCTGAGGGCGTCGGGCCTGCGCCGGCCTTTGCTCAGGTGGGTACGGTCACCTTCCCGGAGCTTGAGAAGCTCGTACACTACACGACGGTACGGCGCGGCGTGACGCGCGAGCACATGCTCACCAATCAAGCCGCCCTCGACGCCATCCAGGCCGGGCAGCCGGTTCCGACCGGAACCCATGTCGTTCTGGTCGACTACCAAAGCGACGTCCTGGCCCGTTACTTAGTGGCCGAGAAAACAGGAAATAACCCGGACGACTGGGCGTATCAGGCGTTCACGCCGGAGCGGTCGATCAAGACCGACGATGAAAGCCCGGCGCGTTGCTACTCCTGTCACCAGTCCCGCCAGGATCGGCAATACATGTTCACCTTCAGCGATGCACGCAGTTTCCAGGACTAACTCCTGAACATCTATCGACAAGGAGTGCGTCATCGTGAAGTCTCCCCTTATCGACCGCCTTTTGTTGCCCGGCATGATGGCGATCTTCCTTCTGCTCTCGCTGGCCTACTGGTGGCTCGAAAACGTGCCGCACGAGATATTCGGGACGGCGATGTTCGCGTTTCTGGCGTGGCACATCGTGGTGAACCGGCTCTGGTTCAAAAATCTCTTCAGGGGCCGTTATGACGGGCGCCGTACTTTAGTCCTCGCCCTTAATCTGCTGCTGCTCGTCAACATGGTTATCCTGCTGATCACCAGCATCGTAATCTCGAAATTGCTCTTCAGCGCGCTCCCGATCCCCGACAGCATCTATCTGCGGGAAGTCCATTGGTTCTCGGCCTATTGGGTGATGATGATCGTCGGCATCCATCTCGGCCTGCACTGGGTACGCGTGATGACATTAAGCCGTTCAATTCTGGGACTGTCAGCTAACAGCGCGAGCAGGACAATGGTCCTTCGCGTCATCGCCGTTCTTCTCGCCGGTCTGGGCGCATGGAGTTTTTCAGTGCTCGGTGTCTGGACCAAGCTCATCTTCACCTATAGCCTCGATGTCTGGAACTTCAAAACCTCAGTCACGCCGTTTTTCGGCCATTGGGCCAGCATCGTCGCCCTTCCGGCAATCCTCACCCACTATTCGATGACCTTGTGGCGCAACCGCAAGCGACATCGTTCTGATGATCGCCTCCGCAATCCCCAAGGAGAAGAAGTGCAAGAGGGCGTTGCACAGGTGTAAGGGCGGTCCGGTCTGGTCTCGATCCGGGTGGCGACACTTGCGAGAGACCAGAACCGTGCATCGGGCTATGCGCGATCAGCAGAATTCATGAATCTAGTTCATGACGGCATGCAGGTTATACCGACTAGTTGCGGAGCCACGCCTTGACTATGTTCTAGAGCACAGGATCGATCCCGTAACTGATGGGCGAAAGTCCTCCGCGCCTTCGCTCTGTCACGAAAGGGCGGAGTTTCAAGACGCCGGATACGTGCGCTCAAATTCATGAAGCGCCTCCGGTGGTCAGACCGCTCGGCGGACACTTGCGTCCAGCACCGTAAGCCTGGAAGTGGAACGGAAATGTTGAACCACCCTGCTGCCCCAACGAGGGACATCGCGGATCGGCCCGCCCATTGGGGTGGGGTTCTCGCGATGTCGCTCTGCGTGTTCGCGCTCGTCGCCTCTGAATTCATGCCGGTCAGCCTGCTGACGCCCATTGCCTCCGAACTTGAGGTGAGCGAGGGGCAGGCCGGACAGACCATCGCCATCTCCGGGGCGTCCGCCGTCATGACGAGCCTGTTCATCTCGTCCATTGCCGGAGGCCTTGACCGGAAGTTGCTGCTGCTGGTGCTGACCGGGGCGATGGCGGTGTCGGGGACTATCGTGGCCATTGCGCCGAACTATCTGATCTTCATGATCGGACGGGCGCTGATTGGCGTTGCCATCGGCGGCTTCTGGTCCATGTCGGCGGCGACCGCGATGCGGCTGGTGCCGGAACGGCACGTCCCGCGCGCGCTCGCGGTCTTCAATGGCGGCAACGCGTTGGCGACGGTGGTCGCGCCGCCACTTGGAGCTTTCCTGGGGTCGATCATCGGCTGGCGCGGCGCCTTCTTCTGCGTTGTTCCGGCCGCCGTGATCGTATTCTTCTGGCAGATGGCCAGCCTACCATCAATGAAGGCGGAACAGCAACCGGGGTCCGGCCATGTCTTCAAGCTGCTGAAGCGGCCGTTGGTCGCGCTCGGCATGGTGTCGGTTGCACTCTTCTTCATGGGGCAGTTCGCACTCTTCACCTATGTGCGCCCCTTCCTTGAAACCGTGACGATGGTCGATGTCTCGACGCTCTCCCTCATCCTGCTCGGAATCGGCATTGCCGGCGTTGGCGGCACCAGCCTCATCGGCGCTTTCCTCAAAAACGGACTTTATCGCACCCTGACCATCATCTCGGCGACGATGGCGGTAATCGCGGCGGTCCTTGTCACTTTCGGATACAGTCTCCCAGTCACGGCGAGTTCACTGGGAATTTGGGGGCTGATCGGCACTGCGGCGCCTGTCGGCTGGTGGACATGGCTTGCGCGCTCGCTGCCGCAAGATGCCGAAGCCGGCGGCGGGCTCATGGTGGCGGTCATCCAGCTTGCGATTACCGTGGGGGCGATCGTCGGGGGCATGCTGCTCGACCTTAGTGGCTATCAAATGACCTTTGCTGCCAGCGCTGTTCTGTTGCTGATCGCTGCTTTCACGACCCTCCTCACATCTCGCCAGAGTGGGCCTTCAGTCTAAATTTGCAGAAACTGAAGTCCGAGCGGCTGTGGTTTGCTTAGTCTTGGACGCAGTGTGTCGTTCTGTGCTGTTGCCGGGGAGCGATCGCTAGAACCAAACCGAATTCAGCCTTGAGCTGTAGTGAGACTTAGAACAATCTGTTAGCTCCCGCAAACGGGCCACTCTCAAACGTAAGATTCATCTTCGTCGCTAAACAGCGCATAGCGGTTGCAAACCGGATACTTATCTTGCGGGTATGCTGCCAACGGCCAATGCAAATGCTGAAATCTATGATGAAACCTCACACCATCATCAACACTGTCCAGATGTCGTCCAGTGGCGAAAGAGCGCTAGCAGATGCACAGCGGAAAGGCTTTCGCTTGGCTATCGTCGGGAGGACAATTGCAGTTGGCGCTTTAGCTTTTGTCTTTCTCGCCGGTTACCATTTTCCATTCAATGTTGCAATCTGGCTTCTCACTTTGGCTTTGGCGTTAAGCGGTTTGATGGCATTGAAGACCGCCGGTACAAGGCTGGAAAATATGGTGCGCTATGTATTCTTCTTGCTGGATGCCGCTCTCGTCTCTGCAATAATTGCCTTCGCTCCTTTGAGCGGCGGGGATGATATACCGCAGAACCTGACATTCTTCACAAGCAGAACTCAGTTTTACTATGTCGTAATCACAGCATCGATTCTCACCCTGTCGCCGGGCCTCGTGCTATGGACAGGTGGATGTTGTGTGGCTGGCCTTGCCCTCTCCACGATCTGGATCGCGGCTGGCATGGAGAGCATTCTGAATTTTGCTGACCTGCCCATCGCACCGTCTCGCGAAGACTTATATCGCATTGTCCTTAATCCAGATTTCTTAGGCACTGAGTCTCGCATCGAGGAAATGCTGATTCTTTCAGCAGTGACGGGCATCGCGGCGATTGCAGTCCGCGGTGCTCGGCTCGTGGTACTTGCCAGAATCTCTGCAGAAGAAAAGCGCAGGCACACGCAACGACTTTTTGGCAAGTACCTGCCCGCTGCTGTAATTCCTGACCTCAAAAGCGACGGGCATTTGAGTCCGCAAATGCGGGAAGCGACCCTTTTGTACGCTGACGTTGAAGGATTCACGTCCATTTCAGAGAAGCTGCAGCCAGAAGAGATTATTCACCTCCTGAACGAGCTATTCACTATGGTGAGCGAGAAAATAACAATGCGAGGCGGGTTGGTAGTTAGCTATTTCGGTGATGCGGTAATCGCAGCATTCAACTCACCCCTGCCCCTCGAAAAACACGAATTTAGCGCAGTTATGGCTGCGAGGGATATCCTCAAGACGCTGGAAAGTTCGGAATTTCGTAGCCACCGTCTGCGTCTGCGCATCGGAATAGCCACCGGTCTAGTCGCCGTAGGGACGGTCGGGAGTGAGGAGCGGTTATCCTTTACTCATTACGGCGACACCGTGAACCTCTCCCAGCGACTGGAAGCCTTAAACAGGGAAACAGGAACAGATTGTCTGATGTGCGGCGCGACCTACACTGCCGTTCAGCACGAAATAGAGGGCATTCGCTCTCTGGGGTTTCATTCACTTCGCAACAAGCAGCGCGGGGTCGAGGTCTATGCGCTTGAGTGAAGGCACACAGATACTTACACGCTTGACGGCAACCCGTCTACGGAACGGGTAGGCACCATAGGCATTACTGCGGACCGCCGGAATACCCGGGCCGGATATCGTTTCTTACGCGAGGCTCTGGGGACGACGTGCACTTATCCTCCTTCCTCCATCGTCCTCACGACACCCTACCGCGCCAAGCACCCCAAAGCCCGCTTAACAATCCAGTCTCAGACTTAGACAGCGGTGCTCGAGATGTTGGACAATCTCAGGATCGATGCAGGACTTATGTGTTTCGACAACGAACCGCTTGGTCAGGTGCGCTTCGTACGTGACATAGTTGATCGTTCGCATTCTCAATTCTTGCTGAGCTTTTTTCGTGAGTGGGTCTCTAGACTTCGCCGACGATCGAGGAAGCGCCCGATTTCCCTTCACAGGTGCCTAAGCTTGAGAAATTCCACAATTCGACGACGCTGCTGCGGAAGGAGGGCGGGACCCATCCCGCCCTCCTCGGTACGAACTATTTGAGATGTTCGTTGAAGAACTCAGAGATCCGGGTGAAAGGAATCTTGTCCATGCGATCATATAGGTCGACGTGGTTGGCGTCCTTTATAATCATAAGTTCCTTGGGATCAGCCGCGGCCTCGTGAGCATCCTCGCTGAAGTAACGTGAGTGCGCGTTGTCACCCGCGATTAGCAAGATTGGCCGTGGTGAAATCTCCGCAATGTAGGTCAGAAGCGGCATGTTCATGAAGGACAATGGACTAGTTACCGCCCAGCCCGTGGTCGAATTCACCGAGCGCTCGTGGAAGCCGCGAGGCGTCTTGTAGTAGTCGAAGTACATTCTGGTGACAGGATCATCGACGCCGTCCAAGGTTTCAGGCAATCCTCCTGCCAGCGCAGGAGCCTCGCCTTCGGCGTCAGCCCAACGCTGCTGACTCAGCTTTTCCAGCATCTGCGCGCGCTGCTCGGCCGTAAAGCCATCGTAATAACCCCGCGCCATCACGCGGGACATATCATACATGCTGGTAGTCGCGACAGCTCTGATACGCTTGTCTGCGGCGGCGGCATTCAATGCCATGCCCGCAAAGCCGCAAATGCCGACGATTCCGATACGGTTACGATCAACGGCAGCGTGCCTACCGAGATAGTCAACAGCGGCGCTAAAATCCTCAGTATTGATGTCAGGAGACGCCGTTTTGCGTGGCTCGCCACCGCTTTCCCCCGTGTAGGACGGATCGAATGCGAGCGTGACATAGCCATGTTCCGCCATAGTCTGAGCGTACAGGCCGGAGGACTGTTCTTTCACAGCGCCAAACGGACCGCTTACGGCGAGCGCCGCCAACTTCTGGTTGCCACGAGCTTTGGGTAGATACAAGTCGGCCGCAAGCGTGATGCCATAACGATTCTCGAATGCCACCTTCTGGTGATCGACCTTGTCGCTGCGCGGGAACGTCTTGTCCCACTCCTGGATAAATTGCATGGTATTTTCTCCGAACGCGGTGATTGCGCAATAATGGCCTGGACGCTCATCAGGATTGATGTAGTTGCAATGGGAGAGCCTTGGATGAGTGTCCTGCGCAATGGCCCGTTTGTCAGTGCAAGGGCGTCAGCATGCGGTTTGTTGCCCATCGGACCCTCCTTGAATTTCTCTGATCAAAGCAGGGCTAAAATATCTCCAAACCTGTGAGCAGATTAGATCAGTTATTTGAGTTGCAGTTATGAACTGGAGTCATCAATCCGCCGGAGCGGTGGCCGATTTGGGTCTTCTGGACGTTGTTGACCGTAACCGTATTGATGTGCCGGGCGTTTGCGGCAATGGCGGCCTGAACCTGAGCGCCACTGCCGCCGACAACCGCATCAAGGCTGTTGCAAGCTCCATGATGTACGATATGGCTCGACTGTGGGTCACAGGCTTCCAGGACGGCTACACGCCGGAACAACGTTCCAAAGCCTTGAAGAATACGAGGCTTCGGCGCTGAGAAGACGCGGAAAACGGCACTCGCCTGCGTCAGCCACAACGTCGTATTCGATGAAACCAGCAATCTCACCTGCACAGTGGTCATCAACCTGGAGACGCTGCCTGAAAACGCAGACCCGATTCCGGTAGAGTTTATAGGTTTACTGTGCAAGACAAAGCTTCCGTCCGCGCTCTGTGAACTCCACGGCACTCTGTCGATCACGACGCCGATGGCGTTCATGACCTTCCCGCAGTTCACCTACATCAAGGAAATTACGCCACGCCCAGTGTTAATTATCGCCGGCGAGACGGCACATTTGCGCAACTTTGCCGAAACCGCTTACCAGGACCCGGCCCAGCTCAAGGACCTGGTCGATGTGATGGGTGCCGACCACGTCGATCTGTATGACAAGCAGAACGGCAAGAGCTCGTTCGACAAGCTAAAAGCGCTTTTCAAGAAGAATTCTGAATCAGGAGAAACGTTCAGCTTGACGATTTCACGTCCGGCCTTGCGGGGAAATACTGAAGCAAATCGGGATGGATGATTACAGGGATGTGATCATAGTATCCGGTTCGTGGGAACGAGTCCGAGTCCGGATTATTTCGCTAAGGCATAGATAGGCGATGGGCTCAGCGGCGACTGGCGCGGCAAGGCTGCATGTGGTTATGAGCCCTGAAACAATCGGAGCGATCTGCCCCGACGCGCACCGTTTATGAGCTAGATTCATAACGACATGCAAAACAAACGACCTAATGTCGGCGCCTGGTGTCATCTAAATTTCCGCCATGAAGGGCTTATCCCGCGGGATAAGCCCAGGACACGTACGGAGGCACAGCGATGAACAGGCAAAATGCGGATGAACGTGCCGTGGACGAGCATGCGGGCTTCGACCTCGGCAGGCGCAACCTCCTGAAAATGACGGGCACCGGTATGGCCGCGTTGAGCGTTGGTATGGCTGCCTCGGGTCAAGCCGTCGCGCAGTCGCAAGTGAAACTCAGTGACGCTTGGGACAAGACCTTCGCCAAAAGCGATAGGGTTGACTACAAGAAAGTCACCTTCAAGAACCGCTACGGCATCATCCTAGCGGCAGACCTGTACCAGCCGAAGAACGCCAGTGGCAGAATGGCGGCGATTGCCATCAGCGGCCCGTTTGGTGCGGTGAAGGAACAAGCGTCAGGCCTTTATGCACAAACCATGGCCGAACGGGGTTTCGTCACGCTGGCGTTCGATCCTTCCTATACCGGGGAAAGCAGTGGCGAAACGCGCAACGTGGCGTCGCCGGACATCAACACCGAGGATTTCAGCGCGGCCGTGGATTTTCTTGGCCTTCAGCCGAACGTTGACCGCGACCGCATCGGTGCCATTGGCATTTGTGGTTTCAGCGGCATGGCACTTACTGCCGCCACCAGCGATTCGCGCATCAAGGCGGTCGCTACAGCTTCCATGTATGACATGTCTCGCAGCATGAGCCGCAGCCATAAAGACGGTTATACGATGGAGCAGCGCCACAAGGTTATTAACTACATCAGCCAGCAACGCTGGATTGATGCGGAAAGCGGCAAACCTGCGCTGGGTTATCACGAGGTTCCGTTCGACGAGAAGGGGAATATCCTGAAAGGGCAGCGTGTCCTTCCTGAAAGCCTGCCCGCAGATCCTGACCCGGTTCTGGTCGCTTTCTTCAACTACTACAAAACCCCGCGCGGTTTCCATCCAAGGGGCATCAACTCGACAACGGCGTGGACGGCCACGACCCCCATGTCGTTCTTCAGCTTTCCGCTGTATGCGAACATCGAAATGATTTCCCCGCGCCCGGTTCTGCTGGTGGCGGGAGAAAACGCCCACTCACGCTATTACTCTGAAGATGTCTACAAGGAGGCTTCCAATCCCAAGGAATTGGTGATTGTGCCCAATGCAGACCACGTTGATCTTTATGACCAGATGGACAAGATCCCGTTTGATAAGCTGACGTCGTTCTTCAAACAGCATCTGGCTTGAGTGTGTGCCGTCTGATGGTCTGAATTCAATCGAGCGCCTATTTCTTGGCCGCACCCATCCAGCCGGACAGATGCGGCCATTCCCGTGAGCCTGCGGGCATAGAACAACAGAGCATTTCATGAGAGATCAAGTAAGCAATGATCTTGCTCCCCTTTTGTGGAGCGCGGTTTGGTAGCTATCTAGCCAGCCTTTCGGACTGAATCGGGTTGACGTGGGAGCCGGAGCGAGAACAGCAGTTTTTGTCCCGCCCCGATCAAGCAGGAGTTCTACGCATAAAGATCAAACGCCGCGGATGAAAGGGTCCACAGCGGCGCTGAAAATCACCGGCCGCTAGGTGATGGAGGTCGGCAAAGCTAACTCAATTATCTGGACCAACCGATTTGGATTTATAGGCTAGGCTCGACTTGGTTACTGCTCGCACAATGGATCGCTGTCAAACCCTGCGTGAAGCGGCGTAATGTTGATGTTGCGGCTCGAGGGGCAAGTTGATGGTTGTTGGCCTTGGTGCAGTCTCCTTTCCGCGTCATTGTGATCGGGCGAGATCGACCGACCGAAGATCCTTCCACCAACTGAAGAAGAGCGTGTTCGGCTCATCGTGGACTTGCGTCGAAAAAGATACTGCTGGCGAATTCATCATGCTGGGATGGGAGCCATCATGAGCTTGGTAAAGGCGGATTGCCGGGTTCGTGCGAGCGGTGTGCCCGCGAACCAAGCCCCTAGTCGGATGAGGTTCATGGCAGCTGCCGTCAGCACGTGCTGGAGATGCGTCTTGGTGAGACCGATGTAGCGGGAGCGCCGCAGGTGCAGAGCACGGACCCCGGCCGAGATCGTTCCCTCGATGCCGGCGCGCTTCTGGTACTCTTTGGCGAAGACACGCTGCGCCTCACGCTCGCGAGCCGCTGCAAGGGTCTCATGTTCCTCCTGAGGGCGCAGCGTCAGAAGCCGCCGATCGCTGCGGGTACAGTGTGCCTTCAACGGACTGGGACGACAGTGAGTGGTCGAGAAAGGCACCTTGAAGGCAGTCCGTCCCTGCCAGTCATCGGGACGCCAGCTCCGGCTCTCGTGCCCGGCCGGACAGATCGCAACTTGCCGATCCCAATCGAAGATGAAGTCCTGCAAGGTGAAGCCCTCACCGGATTGGGTCTGCCACTGATAATTCTGGGGAGCCGGCCCGAGGAGCGTGACGCCATAGGTCCGGCGACTGGCGACGAGTTGATCGGCCGCGACGTAACCAGCATCGACAAGATGGGTGTCGGGCAGCAGACCTTTGGCTTCGAGCGCCGCATGGATGTCTTCGAGAGCGTCGCGATCCACGACCGGTGCCGGCGTGGTCTCCACATGCGTGATCAGGTGCGGGCCACCCTCGTCACAAGCCTCGGTCAGATGAACCTTGTAGCCAATCCAGGTCGTCGTCCCCTTATTTGCATAGTGCACCTCTGGATCGTAGGGCGATCCGGCCATCAGCAGGGAGGGCGGAAATCCCTCATGGTCGGTCCGCCACCGCACCCGGGGAGTGGTCTCAGAGCATGGGCCATCCTCAGGTTCTCCGGTCTGAGCCTCGTCGGTGAGACAGAAATTCTGCACCCAAACCTGCCGCAGCAGCTCAACGGCCGGGATCTCACGCAGCCAGATTGGTGCACCAGGAGCCATGATGGCCGCCAGCAGCTGATGACCATCGCGCCCGATCTGCTCGGCATGGGCGCGCCGCTTCGCCTCGCCTTGCGGGACGTCATAGTCGTCAGCCCGCCTGCCATAGCGCTCGATCCAGGCGGGATTGGCATGAGCGCGCAACCATGCCGGAGCCGCGGACGCCAAGACATTGAGAGCCGCCCGCATGGTCTCGGTCGCGCAGGCGAGACGGTTCAGCGAACGGACCGCCCCGAGCACATGCGTGGAGTCGGTGCGCTGGCGGCCTCGAGCGCTCAGCAGCTTGTGCTCCCGGCACAGGACCAGAAGCGTATCAAGGAGCTGCTCCTCTAAGCCTCCCGCCACCAGACGACCGCGGAACTCGCTCAGAACAGAGGCATCGAAGCCAGGGTCGGTCAGTTCCAGGCCCAGCAGGTACTTCCAATCGATGCGGCTGCGGACCGCATCGGCTGCCCGCCGATCAGAGAGGTTCTCAGCGAACTGCAGCAAGCTCACCAGCGCCAGTCGCCGCGGGCATGCGGCCGGCTGCCCGCAAGGGGCAAAGAGGGACGCGAACTGGGCGTCGGAGAAGATCGTCCCAAGGTGGTCGCGCAAGCGCAGATAGGCATTGCCCTAGGGAAAGGCTGCATGGGCAACGGTTGCGGTCGAAGTTGGAACACCACCACTCGCGGTCGGGCGGAGCGACATGGAAACCTCCAGGTATGGACCTAAGCCCCTACAGCCTGAACGCTGATCGCGCCTCAACCGCTCCACCGAATAATGAATTCGCCAGCAGTATCAAATGCGGAGCAAGACCAACAACAGTATCAGCAGGAACATTGACCCACATAGCGACGTCTATTTAGCCCGAAGCTTTCAGCCAGCCCCCGACCATTTCATGCCCAAGCGTATAACCGAGCCAGCGGGGTGCGAGCCACGTTCAAAGACCATGCCGAATGATCATAGTCGGTAGACGCTAAAGCTTTCACATCTACGGGAGTTCCGCAGGTGTTCTGCCGACACAGCTCTTTCCCACGGTTCGGCAGCCGTAGAGCTTGCGGACAAATTGCCCCGCGAGCCCTTCGCTACCAGAGCTTCACCCAGCGGCCAGCCGTAGCCAGGTCCGGCCATGCGTATGCAGTGATGGACCTCATGGACGATCTGCCGGAGCAAGGCTCCATCCTGAAGGCTATTCGTGAAGTTGGGATTGTCCGGGTCCACGGTCATCGCGAACAGCGTGTCCCGATAGGCGCGGCCGACGATGCCCATTTGAGGTCTTGTTTGCCCTACCAACCGTTCAACGAGAATATCGAGACCCGGCGGCGGCAGTAGCCCGGACGGAGTACGGTAAGCGGCTTCGAAATTAGCCAGGATGTCAGCCCGGGAATTCTCAAGCTCACCTGAAGCTTCCAGCCAATGCAATGTCCAACGATCCATCAGATTTTCCGTAGCTACGAATGTTCCCTGCGAGAAGACAACTCAGGATGATACCCCACAGATGTCAGGAAATTTGCGACAGACTGCTTTGCTCATAACTCCGAGATTCGATAGCCATCCTCCATACAATGCACTCGGCCGAAGCCAATATGGCCGCCTGCGACGGCCCATCCGCCGCGGGCGGCATGCTCCAATGCGGTTTGGCGTGTTGTCGCAGCAACCACAGGAGAAAGGTCGTAGATCATCCCAATATTTGGATCGCGGGACTGGAGTGCCCCCAAATGCAGCACATCCCCCCAGATAAAAAGCGTGTCATCATTACCATGCAAAAGATATCCCGTGTGACCGGGAGTATGGCCCGGTAACCGCCGGGCCTCTATACCCGGTAGGACGTGGCCTTCAGGGCATTTTTGGATACGGGTACCATAGGTCTCTTGCAGCCGTTCAGCCACGGAGAACCCGCCGCGTCTGGCTTCTGGTGTTGCTTCACGTGCGGCCGGATCCAGGAAGAACGCCATATCAGTTTCGGGCACCAGTACTTCGGCATTCGCAAAATACGGAAGACTCCCATCAAACAAGCCGAAAACATGGTCGTCGTGAATGTGGGTGAGAAGAACGTGGCTCACGTCCTCCGGTAAGATTCCAGCGTCACGCATTGCGATTCTTGCTAGCCCAAAGCTTGGCCCCAGTGATGGTCCACCTCCCGTATCCACAAGTGTGATCCCATTCGTATCGCGCAGCGCGTAGAAATTCACATCTAACTGAATGTTAGGATTGCCCCACTCCGCGATCACGCTTTGGCGGGCCGTCTCGCCATCGATATGGATCAACGCACCTATTGGTGCTTGAAACACGCCATCACAAAAGCATGTGACTTCATATCGCCCGAAGTTATGGGAGCAAGGTGCTGTCAAAGTAGTTCTCTCCTGCATTAGCTTATACGCGGACTTTTGCGACGCATCAAAATCAGGATTTCTGCGAAAGAATTATGAGTTCATACGAGGCAATTTCAATCAAGCTTCCATCCGGATCACGACAATAGATCGACCTGATCGGCCCGCAAGCGCCGCTGCGCATCTCAGAACCAGAAACGACCTTCAGGCTGAACTTGGCTTCCAGTTCATTTGCTGGACTGGGCCGGCTACAGGCTTCCACGGCCAGCCTGCTCGCGGCCAAGTGCACGCGACCACTGTGGCGGCTTTCGAATTCATACTCCTTCTTCAACTGTATCATAGCGTCGATGCTCAGATGGATAGCGATATATTAGCGGTGGCCTTCTTGAGGATGTCGCGCTCTTGGCGGAGCACCTCGTTCTCGCGACGGAGGCGCTTGAACTCGGCCATGACGTCCTCATGGGGCGGGGTGGTCGACGAAGGCCGCGTGTCCTGGTGCTCCGCCATCCAGCGCGCGAGCGTCGAACGGTTCACGCCAAGATCGTCAGCGATTGCGCGTTGGGAGCGCCCACTCGTCAAAACGAGGCGGACAGCCTCATCCTGAAATTCTCTCGTAAAACGGGTCTTCGGCATGGAGATCCTCCTGCTTCATACAGAGTTCTCCGCTTCTGCGATGCAAGTCCACTTGAGGGGCGCACGGGAGGCTGGAGCGTCGTCGCCATGCGGGCTAGAATTACCGCATCAATTTTATCCGTCTTAGCGAGGGTGCCTGCCGCTTGTGCGAACCGCCGTGCTCGAGCCGGGTTGAGCTTGACGCATGGCAGATCCGCCAGAGCCTGCTCTCGCTACCGGTGGTAAGCGCCAGTCGCTTCAGAGGCGATCCGATCGATCTGCCATTGCGCAAGCCAATCTATCAGCTCTCTTTGATCCTTGGCGGTATTGGGGAATTGCCGCTCGCAGCCGACAGGATGGGCATATACATCAAGGGTCGCTTTTGAGATGTCGATGCGGACCGTTTGGGGTAGAAGATTATCCATCTCTTCCGCTGTCCTACTCTTGTCATCCGGGCCCGAGGCCCTGGTTTCCGCCCAGGTCTGGTGGAAAAGAAAGGGGTGACCACACTAGTCGACGGCCCCCTACGACCGAGACGACTTCGATCCATCCCCTTCCGCCCGATCCGGGGTGGCCACCCCGGATCGGACATCTCTTAATGCCAAAACCAGCGGAAAAGTCATAAGACAACAGAGCCTTTCATGATTTATTCCAATGTTCTCAAAATATGAGAACTTTGCGTAAGTTTCTGCAGCTTTGTCAAGGTAAGTACTCAAGGCTGCCAATACGGCGTGACTCAAATAGCGGAAAAATGCCCCCGGTACGGAAACACTATTCATATAAAATCCCAATGAGTGGGATTTCACTTGAAAGGAGACCGAGGCTGTGTTAGTGATGACTGGGTGGCTGGCACTGGGTCGGGGGTGATTTGATCGGCTTCTAGCCGAATCAGGCGCTCGGCCGTGAGCGCCTGCTTATCCACACGGTCAGCTAATCCGGCCTCATGCATGGCACTGAGGTCGAGCACACGTATTTTTGCCTCGGGAGGACCAGCAATGCTCCAAAATATGACTCGACGTGCGACTCGAACCAGCACGATTGCTAACGAGGCGGAGAGTAAGACTGAAACGAGTAGGAGGCGTATCGAGCGGCACACCGTGCGCAGCCTTTTCGGGGGAGCGGCCATCCTCGCGCTCGCTGGCATGAATGCGCCGGCAAACGCAGCAGATCCGGATTTTTCCCAGTATATCGAAATCACTAGGAACGCTCAAACAACGCCAAGCTGGCCTGGCCCGACCGAGCCTGCCCCCGCCCCCAAAAATAAGTTTATTGTTGAGATCTCGTGCACCCATGCCGTAGAGGGGTGCAAGAAGAATTCGGAAGCAATTGAGGATGTCGCCAAGCGCCTCGGTTGGCGATACAAGATTATCGTTGTTTCCGACGCCACCGGCTTTGATGCTGCTGTCATGACTGGCATCAACGCAGGCGCCGACGGCATCATTCTCAACGGGATCGACACGAAGCTGATTTCCGGTGGCATCGCGTCGGCCAAGGCCAAGATGATCCCGATCGTTAGTCCCCAGTTGCTTAACGAGGTCGGCCCATATGGCGTCGACGCAGATGTGTCGTCGGATGCCGCCGAGGTCGGCAAGATTATTGCGGCGGAAGCCATCGCCAACCACAATGGCAAGATGCATGTCCTCATGCTCAACATCGCCGAATGGCAGCTGCCGGCGCGGATCATGAAAGGTGTTAAGGCGACCCTCGATGGCTGCTCGAAGTGCCAGATCACCTACGCTACACCGATCGACTTCACGTCGTCTGTTATAGGAACGACGCTCCCCCAGCAGGTCGTCGCCGCCATCCGTCGGGACCCCAAGATCAACGTGATCATTGAAGGCATTGATCCGATGGCGAACTTCATCATCCCGGCTTTGGACGCCGCCGGCATGCGGGATAAGGTGAAGATGTACTCGTCTCTTGCCAACCCAGGACCGCTGCAACTGATGCGGGAGGGCAACGTGCTGGTAGCCGATGTCGGTGTCTCACTTAAGTGGGGTGTGTGGGGTGCCATCGATCAGATGATCAGAATCATGAACGGCCAGCCGACGGTGCACCAGGTTGTTCCAGTGCAGTTGCTGACGATGGAGGTGCCCGACAGCCTGCCCGCTCCCGGCACCGCCTATACGAGTGATGCCAGCGGATTCGCCGAGAAATACCTGACCCTCTGGGGCATCAAGTAAGTTTCCGGCTGCGCGGAGCGACACTCGTGATGGCACATAATTCTGCAGCTCGCAACACGCCAGCAGCTAAGGCGACCGGTCTGGTCAAGCAATTTGGCCCGCGCGCCGTGCTCGCGGATGTCGACCTGACAGTGGAACACTATCAGGTCCACGCCTTGATTGGGGCAAACGGCTCAGGCAAGTCGACCTTGGCCAAGATCATGGCTGGCTACTATCAGCGGGACGCCGGCCAACTCGTCATCGCCGGGTCGGAAGTACCCACCGACGCTGGAGTCGCCAGCACTGAGGCGCTTGGCGTCCGGGTGGTTCATCAGGACCTCGGTCTCTTCGACGGCATATCAGTGCTGGAGAACGTCGCGGCCGGCGGGGGGTATATCAGAACCCGCCTCGGGTTGATCGACTGGCCGGCGACCCGCCAGCGTGTCGCCGAGGCGCTGGCCAGGGTCGGGCTGGACAATCTCGATCCCGACAACCATGTCGATGACCTGCCGACTTGGCAGCGGGTCGCGGTCGCCTGTGCCAGGGCGCTCTACGATGGGTTGGATGTGGTTCGGCTGCTGATCCTAGACGAGATTACCGCTGCCTTGCCTCCAAGCGAGGTACGCCTTGTGCTAGACCTCGTGCGCCGGCTGCAGTTGCTGGGAGCCGGCATCCTCTATGTGACCCATCGTTTCGAGGAGGTGATGGAGGTAACAGACCGTATAACCGTACTCAGAGATGGCAAGCTGCTAGTCAACGTGCGCACGGCCGATGTGACGGTGCGGCAACTGGTCGAATGGGTATCCGGCGACCAGGTGTCCAGGGCGAATGCCTCCGGTCGGAAGGCGACTGGAGCGCCGGTCCTCGAACTCAGGGGAATATCGACTGAACGCCTCAAGAATGTGAGCCTAGAGCTGCGACAAGGCGATATCTGTGGCGTCATTGGCCGGGCAGCATGCGGCAAGAGCGCTCTCGGGCGAACGATCTTCGGTCAGGAGAAAATCTTGTCCGGCTCCATGCTGCTCGCCGGCCAACCACTCCTGCCTCGGAATCCACGTGACGCCATTCGAAGAGGCGTCGCCTATGTCCCACAGGATCGCCAACGGGCGGGCATCCTGCCCGGGGCAACCCTGCGGGAGAATTTTACAATCACTAATCTCGGCAGAGTGATGCACGGCCGACTGTTGTCGTCGGGCCTGGAGCGCAAGGTCGCCGCGGAACTGATCGATCGCCATGCCGTGGTGCCGCGCGACAGCGAGGAGTGGATCCAGAACCTCAGCGGAGGCAATCAGCAGAAGATTGTCGTTGGACGGTGGGATTTGACGGACAATCTGGTTTTTGTGCTCGACGAACCAACGGAAGGTGTCGATGCGGCTGCACGCGCCAGCATCTACGCCTTTATCCGCGAACGCGCAGCCGCCGGAGCAGCGGTTCTCGTGCTTTCGTCCAGTCTTGAGGAGATTGCCGATGTCTGCGACCGCGCAATCTGCCTGACCGACGGTCGGATGACGCACTCCGTCGAGGGCGATGCGCTGACTGTGCGGAACATGGAGCACTTGCTGGTGAGCGAACTCGAAGAGTCCGTTCCCAGTCTTGAACAGGCGTCGATTGTCGGACAAAAGCGATGAATGAAACAGCATCTGAAACAGTCAAGGTCACGAAGACCGCTCCCGGAATCGCCATTCCCCCGAAGAGCGATGAAAGACCCGCTACCCGCACTAGGCGTCGTGGCCTCGCTGGTTACCTCGGGCGGTTCGGTGTGCCAATCTTCATCGTGCTGCTGACCATCTTGTTCTCCTCACTGAACCCCGACACCTTCCCCACCCTGCCCAACGCGCAGGTTGTGGCGGCCAGCAACAGCCTGGCCCTGGTCCTTGCACTAGGTGCCCTGGTCCCTCTGATTGCCGGCGAGTTCGACCTCTCGATGGGTTTCACGTTAGAACTAAGTGCCGTGATCTCTGCGGTCCTGCTCGGCCAAGGTGGAATGAGCGTGCCCGTCGTCCTCCTGATCGTGTTCTGCACCGGCATCGCCACTGGCCTACTGAACGGGCTGCTAATCACCCGCGTCGGGATAAGCTCGTTCATTGCCACCCTCGGCGTCGGCTCGCTCGCGGCAGCCGCCTCCATTTACCTCACCGGCGGCGCG
This sequence comes from Microvirga tunisiensis, assembly GCF_009296175.1. Classification (GTDB taxonomy): domain Bacteria; phylum Pseudomonadota; class Alphaproteobacteria; order Rhizobiales; family Beijerinckiaceae; genus Microvirga; species Microvirga tunisiensis. The sequence goes on from NZ_VOSK01000001.1 coordinate 134,105, forward strand.
ATCCTGATTGAGGGGATTCCCCGGAGCTTCGTCGCCTTCGGACAGGGTAATACGTACGGCATTCCCAATATGGTGATGATCGGCGCGGTCACGCTGCTCGTCTTCTGGGTTGCGCTGGAAAACATGCCATTCGGGCGCAACTTGCTCGCGGTCGGACTTTCCCGCAAGGCCAGCGAATTGGTCGGCATTCGCACCAAGCTCATGATCACGACGTCCTTCGTGATCTCGGGCGCGGTCGCCTCGCTCTGCGGATTCCTGGCTCTGGGCCGTATAGGCGCGGCCAGTTCCGGGATCGGCACAAGCTACCTACTGCCGGCACTAGCAGCGTGCTTTCTCGGCGCAACCACCGTCCGGGTTGGCCGCTTCAACCCTCTTGGAACTGCCTTCGCGGTGCTGCTGGTTGCGATTGGCTTGAATGGGCTGCAACTCTACGGGGTGCCAGGTTGGGCGGAGCCTGCCTTCAACGGCTGCGTGCTTCTGATCGCGGTCGGGGCGTCATCACTCGCAGCCAAACGCCGCTAACTAGACATTGCAGGGGTTCTTGACCTCTCGGAATTGAGAGACCGAAGGCGAACCACAGGGGCAAGGCTGCGTTGGCCGTTCATGTCCTACACGGCCCATACAGCGAGATACGATCGGGAGGTTAGAAGACAGATGATAAAGGAAGAGATTGAAAGAGCCTTTCGTGAGCTGTCGAACTGGGGCCGATGGGGGGTCGATGATCAAATCGGCACACTGAACAACGTGACGCCGCAGAAAATAGCCGCAGCCGCCCGTCTTATCCGGGAAGGTCGGGTGTTCGCCCTGGGAGCCTCGCTGAAATGGCCTCTACAATCCACCCCAAATAAGGGTCGCTGGAACGTAATCCATAGCTACATGCAAGATGGTGCCGACGCGCACGCTGCCTTTATAGATGGCATGGTCGAGTACTCCGACGACGCTATTCATATGCCGGTACAATGCTCCACGCATTGGGATGCACTTTGCCACACATTCCACGGCGGTCAGACATATAACGGCGGCGACGCCAGGGATTTTAGGTCCAAGGGCCCGCCAAAGCTCGGAATCGAGCATACGGCCAATAGGATGGCCGGGCGTGGCGTGCTTCTGGACATCGCACGCTTCAAAAGCGTGGATCACCTGGAGAACGGCTATACCATCAGCAACCAGGATCTTGATGATTGCGCCGCCAAACAAGGCGTCAGTGTAGGCCAAGGCGACTTTGTCATAATCCGGACAGGATACCAAGAACGCTTCCTGAACAGCGGAAACTGGCACACGCATTCATACTCGGCTGCCCCGGGCGTAGCTTTCGAGAACTGCTACTGGCTGAAGGAGAAGGACGTCGCCGCTATTGCCTCTGACACCTATGCCGTGGAGGTTGTACCGGCCTCGGCAGATGGTTACGGCTTTCCCTGGCATTCAGTCGCGATCCCAAGCATTGGCGTCACCGTCGGCGAGATGTTGTACGTGAAGGAGCTTGCTGAAGACTGCGCCAGAGACGGCATCTACACCTTCTTCTTCTGCGCGCCACCGCTCAATCTGCCTGGTGGCACGGGATCGCCCATAAACCCGCAGGCGATCAAATAGTAGTTGTGACAAAAACTTTGTCTAATGACAGTGGGATCGTGTAAGTAGGTCGCCGGAAGCGGTTCCGTCGCAAATCCTGGGCAGGGACGAGGAAGTTGGAGACACCTGTGATCGGCTCATGCAGCGAGTAGCTCGAACTGTTCGGCGAGCGACGGCTGCCGATTGCAGGCGTACTTCGCCTGCCCTTTGCACACCATGTGGATCATCTCGATCCCGCCTAGGATCACTCGCGCGGATGCCACCGACTTGAGCCCGAGCATTGGGCGAACTCGGCGTTTGATGGCGCGATGATCCTGCTTGATGCGGTTATTCAGGTAGGCACTTTGTCGAATTTGAATGGGCGTCGAATCACGCCGCGTTTTATCTTGGAGCCGGTCTGCGGTATCGCTCGATAGCATCGCTTTCCGATTCGTCTGACTGCCATCAATGGCGATGCGCTCGGGCCGGCCATGCCGCTTGAGCGCCTTGCTCAGGAAGCGCTTGGCTGCAGCCAGATAGCGCCGCTTGCTAAACCAGAATTCGACGGTACCCCTCCAACGTCTGGTACTCGCCTACAACGAGGCACTCCTGGCGCAGGCGTATCACACGGTCGCGTGCAACGCCGTCCATCCCGTCGAGGTCCGATGCTGCCGTTGAATCCTCAGCACGCATGATCGCTTGGACGAGGATGCCCTGCCCCTCACCCATGAGTTCCTGGCCGAGATGCTCGGCGTGCAGCGCTCGACGGTCAGCACCGTTCTGCGTGGCCTCCAGACGTCGGGGCTGATCGAGCAGTACCGTGGTGGGATCAAGGTCATCGACCGCGCCGGTCTGGAACGGGGAGCGTGCGAGTGCTACCGCAAGATCCGCTTCCGCTTCAGAACGCTGCTGTCCGGCACCTACGCCGAGCCCGAACGCTGAAGCGAGAGCCGCCTATTGGATCCGTGTGAATGCCCAGCAGGCAGATCTCCGCCTCCTACCCTCCCCTGATGTCACTTTGCCTTTAACTTTGAGATTCGTCGCGTTGGGTGTCGAAAAGCGACATTCTTTGCCGTTAAAGGCGAGATGCCGATCAGGTTTGTTCGCTGCTCTTTGATCCCTGCGTGTGAACGTGGTGCTGTATCTGGCGCGCGATACGATCGACGGTGGCGAGCAAACGGGCTTCCTTGTGACAGGTCCGGAGCAAGGCGACCTTGGCGAACTCTGTCAGGTCCCGTTCCATCTCCATCTCCATCTCCATCGCAGCCAGCCGCACGCCCCTGTAAACGCTGTCTCACTTTTAGGGGAAAAATCTCGATTTTATAGGCAAAGTCTCACATTTAGCGGCAAAGGATTGCCATTGATTTTGTTGAGTTCCCTATCTCGCCTTTAGGGGCAAAGCGACAATAGGGATCAGCGCACGATCTGTGCCTGATTGTACGGTAACGAAGTACGTAGCAAGAACGCAGGCTCCTGAGTTAACCGAGAGATCTCCGTGACGGCCGCATGTGCCCCGAATCGAGGTGTTTGAGCTATCATTCCAAGGCGAATCAGCAGATGGAGAAGGTTACTGCTCTCCGAAGCTGCGCCCGTGAGAGTAGCGCTGCCCACATAGGTATGACAAAGAGGTTAGTGCAATACTTTCAAATGGGTACCAGCTCGGTGCGAGTAGCATCTAGCTTCACATTCAGGGTCAGTCCGCAAGCCCATCTCGGGATGGTTTCTGATCCGTTCGAGCTAAACGTATAATTGGGCACAGATCTTGCGCTGGCCCCAAGCGGTTCCGACCCGGTACTGGCGTCCATCTTCATAGCTTTGCCGCGTACCTCGGAGACCGTGCCGGCGACGATCGCCTCGTTGCGGGTGCCGCATCTACATACCTGAAAACATGTTGTTTCAAAGACTTGGCAGCTGCGACATGCTGGGTTGAAGAAATTTTTTCATTCCCCTCTTGTGTCTTGCTCAGCGTGTGAACATTCTGTTCACAGAGGCGGATTTGCCGCTAGAGGAGAGAGATTGATGTCGCAGTACTACGTCGCCGTTCAATACGATTCCGAGACCCTCGCCCCGGCCAGGATCCTGGGTGCAGGCCGCACCGAGAGCGAGGCGATCGACGATGCGGTTTCGGACATCGCCAACGAGTTCGATCGCGAGTTCTTCGCCGGGGTTTTCTCCGAAGGCGATCACGGCACCGAGCCGTGCACCGAGGTCATCTTCAACGAATTCCGCAAGTCCGGAGAACCGAAGGAGTTCGGGGTCACCAAGGACAGGATCGTCTGCACGAAGCGCGAGAAGGACGAGCTGGAACTCGCGACCGCCACCGAGCGGAAGATCTAATCCGGGAGCGGGGCTTCGGCCCCGGCCTTCCCCTAAGGCCTTCACGGAGGCTTCGGGAGAGGGCCGTCCAATCCCTCAGAACAAACGGCGGACCGACCGCCAAGGATAGTGATTATGCAGAAGTATTTTGTTGAAGGTGTGCACCGGATGGGTGAGACCACGTTCGCCGTCGAGATCAGTGACACTCGGTACGGTTACAGCCATCCCGACCGGACGATCTGGCTTGAAGTTGAGAGCTCCAAACCTGATTTTCAGCGGGTCACACGGGACCTGACGACCGATACCGCGATCTCGAGCAGCCTTCTGGATCTGCCTGAAGAGATGATCTCGATGCTCAATCTGGCCGCCGAGGCGGTCACTGAGTTCATGGCACATGAGGAAATGGTCCTTCTGCCGATCAATCCTGATCGCAAGCTCGAGGTTGTGAAGGTTGATGACAGCGAAGGCATCTACGTGTCCGTTGTCACGGACCGCATGGTCGACGGAAAACCGGAGCAGATCACTCTAGAGTTCGCCTACTGCGGCAAACATCCGACTGTCGACTTCTGGACCAGAGTACCCATCGAGGACGACGTCCGTGCATTCGCCATGCAAGCTGCAAATGAGGCTCGTCGCCAGCGCATCCTCAAGAAGATCAAGCGGGCGAGAGAGGCCAAGGAGGCCCAGCGCGAAGCTGAGAAGATAGTCGCTCTGGAAGAGAAGCGGATCGCGAAGAAGGCCGAGCAGCTCGGATGCACTCCGGCTTTGGCTGAATACATCGACCGTCTTGAGGCTCGGATTGAGATCCTTGCCGAGACCGTCTCGCGCCATTTCGAGGACGCCTGATGCCGACTAAGACCCCTACCCTCTCACCGGAAGCCCGTCGCATTCGTGCGGCGGGTCTTCGCATGTATGGACCGCGTTGGGTTCGTGCGATGGCGGCCGCGATTGGCGTGTCGCCATCCCTCCTGTCGATGGTTGCGACCGGCAAGCGCCCGGTCACGGCCGACCTGCGGGAGAAGATCCCTGCCGTCTTCGAACGCCGCCGGAAGGAGCTCGAGAAAGCAAAGGCCGATCTCGAGGCAGCCATTCGTGAATATGGAGAAGACTGATGACCGTAGTTTCAATTGAGGCCTTGCGCCTCGCCAAGGACATCCCCGCTCTCGATCCCGAGGGCTATACCCGGGCGGCCGCCAACCCGGTCAACCCGCCGCCCGAGTTGGAGATCGATGGCTGGCCTGAGGACGATATCATCGAGGCGTACAAGCTGACGAGCTGGTACCTCAAGGAGACCGAGGACGGGATGGAGCAAGCGGCGCTCTACGTCGCCCATAAGTTCGGCCTCAGCTTTGCCCACGCATGGGATCAGGTGGAGTGCTCGTATGCGGACTACAACAGCCAGTACTCGCACAACTGAGGAGCTGGCTGCGGCTATTTCAGGCTGAACAGGGCGTCCTACGGGGCACCCTTTCTGATTGGCATAAAGTCAGGCATCCGGGATTCGACGATCTCGCGCACCAGATCTCCAGCGGCAACACCGGCGTCGGCATATTCAGCAAACGTCGCCCGGTATGCGCCGTCGCCCTCCACGAAAACTTTGCACTGCTCTGTGCCGACCAAGATGCAGACGCGAAGGTCGACGGCCTTACCCGTGCCCTCGCCTTTCCTGATGTCGTACATCACCTTTGTCGGATTGCTCATACAGTGAGAGTAGTCAGCGACCCAGAAAAGGAAAGAGCCCGGATGTCTCCGAGCCCCCTTCCCCAGCCGGCTGTGCAGACCCGAAGGCCTTGGGCACAGATCTTGTTCTGCCCCGCATATACCGGATGCTAGTCGTCGGGGTGGAGCCGCGACCAAAGCCTGTTTTGCGATCCGTCTGATGTCTCGGATCGCCGGTTTTCCTGCTCTTGAGGAAACAGACCCGCATCAAAGCCCCGCTGAAATAAACGCACTTTTGGGTGAAACCCTCTAAAACGCGACTGGAGCCTCATGGAGCGACTTCGCCGGCTGGATAGGCCAACAACCCACCGATGTCGATTTGGGCCTGCTGTCGGTCATTCTTGTGGGTCGCTTCTGACGCACAGCCTCCTTTTTGCAACTAAGTTTCCGGCAAAATAAGGTCGCTGTGATGAATGAGAATCGGGCTGGCAAAAGACCGACCTCATTAGAGCCGTCGGACAGGTCTAATTTCGGGTTGCCTGATGGTTCCCTACCTGGTGCGGAAAGTGGCTCAGTGAGGCTATAAATCTGTTTCTCGGCCAAAACCGCAACGACAAAGCGGGCCGCGGCATCGAACACCGAAGACGATCCCAGAGATAAGGTCCGCATAGCAGCCAAAGTTCGTCAGGCCATGGGGCTTCTTCCCCTGCTGGGTTGCAGTCGAATGCCAGACTGCCTGCCGTCGATCTGGGGAACGGAGGTCGGCCACGGTGCACTTTGAAACACCGTGGCCCGTGGAGTGCAACGAACCCGTCTCGATGAGCACGATCCAGATCTGCCCGTATGGCAGATCTCGATGCGGAGCCCGGCAGTCCTTGACGTGGCCTCGTGGGCTCTTCGTGCCTACAGGGGGGATGCGGCTGTTGGTTTCGGGTGCTCGAGGAAGAAGCGCATCATCTCACGGCTGGCATCGGGTCCCCGTGGCTCCGTGTAGGACCCACTCGGACTTCCCCCAGACCAGGCATGCCCTGCCCCATGAAGAGCCCAATGCTCGAGCATCGGGTGGCCGCTGTCATCGCACGCGACCGTGCGGGTATAGCTGATCCCGCCCGGAACCTGCCCGCGGCTGACTGTTGTCTGGAGATCCGAACCCGCCTTCGACTGAGCCATGACCTGGTCCCCATTGACGGGGTTCACGGTCGTGTCGCGATCGCCATGAAACACGATGGTCGGCACAGGCTGCTTGGATCCACCGTTCTGAGGCACCCCGCCCTGGCGCATGGCGGCAAACGCCGAGGGCATGTCACGCGCAGCCCCACACGCCAACCCGGAATGGACGCCGACGGCCGCATAGAGGTCGGGGTAGGCCGAGCCCATGATCGCCGCCGCGGCCCCACCGGCGGAGAGCCCGGCGGCATAGACGCGTCCCGGCTCGACCGAGAAGTCACGCATGATCTGCCGGGTGATGCCGGCAATCAGCGACGGCTCGCCCCGATCCCGCTGCTGATCGCCTGCGTTGAACCAGTTCCAGCACTTAGAGACATTGGCGGACTGCGCCTGCGCCGGGTAGGCAACAAGGAACGTCTGCTCTTCAGCCAACTCGTTCATCTGAGTCCCAGCGGCAAAATCGTCCGGCGATTGCGTGCAGCCGTGCAGCATCACCACGAGCGGCACAGGCTGACCCATGTAGCCGCTGGGGATGTAGAGCTTGTAGGCGCGGCTTCCCGCCTCGTTGGCAAAGCTCCGCTCTTCGAAGCGGGCGCCCTCCGGCAGCGGGGCCGGCGCACGGGCTGGATTGAGTCCAACCAACCCATCCAGGCCGAGCCCGGTGCCGGTTTGTCCCATGCGGTCGAGAAAGCCACGCAGCGCTTCCGGCACTTGATTCTGGCCTGACGCTCCGGCGAGACCACCAAGGTGATTAGAGGCACGGTGTGGGAGATCGAATTTCGGTGAAGTCCACGCCCCTCCCCTGGAGGACGGCGGCAGCATATCGATGATGCGAGAGAAATGCGCCGCTGCGGGTTTGCCTTCACCTCCCCCGGCGCTGCTTGAACTCGATGCTGGATCGGCACCCGCAAGCCCTCCCTGAAGAAGTGCCATGGCTTCTGCAAGCCGGCCTTCGCGGGTCAGGCGGGTGGCCTCGAGCATGTCGATGTTGGGTTGTGCGTTCATGGTTTCAATCCTGTGGTTGGGCAAAGCGAGGCCTGCCCCTTACCGAGTCGGGAAGGGTTGGGCAGGCTCGAAAGACGGTGGGACGGGTGCTACCCGGCGGTCAGCGTATGCGGTCCTTCAGCGCCTCTTTGACAGCCGGACTGGCGTGCAAGGCGCCAAGGACATGAAGGGAGGCGATCGTCAGCCGGGCCAGCTCAGGCGTGACATCGTTGGCGATGCTGGCAAGACCAAGAACCTGGATGTGCAGTACTTCGCCGGCCGCTTGCACGGCCTCCAGGTCCTGGCGGCTGTAGTGGCGCAGGCCCAGATCGAGCTGGTGTCGCTCGACCGATTTCCTGACGGCATCGTTGTGCCGATCAAGCTGATTTCGGATGGCCGTGCGGATGAAGTCGGTCCGGTTGGAGTAGAAGCCCTCCTGGACGAGGAGATCGATATGGCCGAGGTCGACATAGCCCAGGTTGATCGTGATCTTCTCGGTGTCTGCCGCCTTGGACCGAAGTTCGTGTACATTGCTCGCCATCTCAGCCATCCTGTCACCATCCCGTTGGATGGCATATGGAGGACAGAAGTGGTGAGTTCAAGCCCCAGCCCTGCTTACCACTCAACTCGGCACGCCGTTTCGCGTCTATGTCACGGGGCCGGCCTCCGCCTCCGGATTGGCAGTGTTTGCACCGCACAAATTTGTCGCGGCCGCGGTGTCTCGAAAGCGGCACCACATGCGTTAGCCTTATGCCAACCCGCAGCAATCGCTGGAGAAAGGAAGCGCCACATGGGCCAGAGGTTCTGTCCACAGTGCTCCTGCGACGCAGCATCCGTCCTCAGCATCGTTACGGATGATGGTTGTTTCGCCGCCGCTGTTCAGTGCCACGTCTGCGGCTTCGAGCAACCCACCGATTGTGGTTTCAAGGACGAGCAGACTGCCCGCGAGGCCGCAATCCACGCCTGGTTGGAGGGTGCGGAGCCCCTCCCTTCGACCCCTCGCACTTGATTTCAGCGCTTATCTCCCGTCACGAGGATGGTGATGTGCAGCTTCCAGAGTTCACGCTTGAGCGCCGCCATGCGATCAGGCGGCAGCTCTGACCCAAACATCTGGTCAAACTCGTCCCTGGTGAGATAGCCGCGTTTTCTCGCTTGCTTCAGCAGGCGCCAGGATTCGGGATTGGATAGATCGATCAGCGGCTCAGGCATGAGCGTCTCCGGCTGATCGTGTGATGGTACAGCGGCTGGGATCCTGCGCAAGAAAGGTTCGCGAACCACAGCATCCTGCTCTCACGGTCTGAAAGCAGCGGAGGAAAAGCTGGCCCGTGTTCATCTGGATGACACCGTAATCCGGCAGCTGACGGATTCCAGCTCACCTGATACTGAAGGCTTGCAGCGGGGCATAATGCTGTGGAGCGGACCAAGTGAAAGTCCGCTCACGCAGCAACTGCGGAACTCCAAATTAGGTCCGCCTCGTGCGAGTTCCGGACGTTCCGGACCCAGCAGCCTCCTTCTTGTTGGATTGTTCTGTCATGACAGCCCGCACGAAGCTCAGATGCAACAAGCGGGTTTGAGCCGTGTCCGAAGAACTCAATTCAGGCCTCCGCATCCTCGAACTCGCTGTGATATCATCGGATGGGACATCGGTTTTCTGCATCCTGCCATGACTCGGCTGACCGTGGCCCTCGGTCGAGCACATTGGTTCCGGACAGGAAGGCTAGCGTTAGGTCGTGGTCGCCTCCTGAAGGGGAAGCACCACGTATTCGTTGACTTCATAAGCACCGATGACATCAATGCCGGGGGCAGATTCGATTGCCGCGGTTTTGTTGAAGTTTTCACCAGTCGCGTCGCCCGCCAGGAAGACTTCGAGCACGCCATCTACCATCTGATTGCCGGCCGGAACGGTCGAGTCGACCCGGAAATCCCGGTCTATGATGCGGTTGAGTCGGAAGCTCCCGCCGGTCGCGGACAGCACATTGGGTAGTGCGTCCAAAAGCTGCGTGAGGGCCGCGTCGTTCCCTCGGAGAAGGTACATGAGCTTGACCCCGTTGGGGGCTGCGCGGCCGATTTGGTTCAGCTTTCCTTCTTCTTGAATCAGGATGGTCACATCACTCAGGAAGCCTTGGATATCAACGATGCAGGCATGCTGCTCGGGTGAGTCCATACCCGCCGCCATGTCGGCGACGGTGTCGAAACGGAGCTGAGAAATGCCATCAACCCGGTGAAAGCCGAACTGCTCGCCGCTCGCTAGGGTCGTCTTGATATGGTTCTGCGAATAGGCTCTCATGCGCGGAACGATGCGTGCGAGCGGCCCATGCACGTCCCTCCAATGCTTTGAGAACTCCCCGAAGTCGACGGTATCATGGTTCTTGATGAGTCCGCTTCGAATAATCACTAAGGCTCTCCATTATCTTTGTTGGTGTTGTTCATCAGACGCCGTGCCGTTCATCCAATACGGCGGCGGCGTCATTGCCCTTGCCACATTCCCAGTGAGAGGCTCTCCTCATCGATTGCCCCGGTGCACCGCCCTTTCGATTTCCTCGCCGCCGGCGCCTACTGCTCCGGCCGGATCGACCGCTGTTTCCAGCTCCTCCGGTGCAATGGCGAACAGTCTGCTTTCGCGCTTTGAACGAATACCAAAATGGGCCAGCACCGCGAGCACAGCCATGCTGGGCATCACCGTCGCAAGCGCATTCAGGGGATCGCTGAAGAGCATAGCCGCGATCGCAGATCCGGCGAGCCCAACGCCAATCTGCAGGAAGCCGGCCAGCGCGGACGCCGCACCGGCAACATTCGGAAAGCCCGCCAGGGCACCAGTGGTTGCACCTGGGATCACCAGTGCGCTGCCGAATGCCCAGATCACGACAGGGCCCATCGCCGTATACAGGGAGAGCGGCAGAAGACGCAGACCAATGCCAAACCCCAAGGCGGAAACCGCAATGAGCATCAGGCCTATCGGGACCAAACGCATGACCTCAATCCGGCGCAGCAGCCGACCCGTTACCGCCGCCCCCAGAGCATAGAAGCCGGCCTGCGCCAGCATCGCAAGACCGAACTGGGTTGGTGTCAGTCCAATCTTCTCCATCACGACGAATGGAAGAATGACGGCCATGGTATAGAACGCGCCGACGGCGCAGCCGAGGACGAGACTTCCCCGCATGAAGCCTTTGTCCACCAGGAGCATCGCGTAATTCCGCAGGATTTGACCCGGATAGGCTTGGGTGGGATCAGGGGCGGAATTCGTCTCGATACACCAAAAGCCCATCACCAGCACGGCGACGATGCCGTAGACCGCCATGACGAGAAAAATCGAATGCCAGCCTAGGGTGCTCAGGAGCACGCCACCGATTGTCGGCGAGACAGCTGGTCCGACCGCCAGCATCAAGCCGATGAGATTCATAATACGCGCTGAACTCTGACCGGTGAACTGGTCGCGCACGATCGCCCGCGAGATCGCGACCCCTGCGGCGACCCCGATGCCCTGGAGGGCTCGCCCAACCAGGAGCCATGTGATTGAGGGCGAAAAGACCGCGATGACGCTGCCCAGGACATAGATGGAGAAAAAGCCGAGGGCGACTGGCCGCCGACCAAAGGCATCCGACAGAGGCCCACAGACAAGCTGGGCAAATGCGAAACCAAAGAGATAGACCGACAAGGACATCTTGATGGCGGCCGGTGTGGTCTGCAGCACCTCGACGAGCGTGGGCATCGCCGGTGTGTAAAGCGCCATGCTGACGGATCCGAGGGCCACGATGAGGGCTCCGATTACAGCAGTGCGGGTCTCCGACATGAGGGGCTTCATTCCTGCCCCCTCCCCGGCTCGCTGCCAGCCATATTCGCACGCATGCGCTTCAGCAGGGTTCGAAGCATCTCAACCTCGTCGGGATCAAAGTCCTGCAGGGCCTCTTCCTGAACTTTCTTCGTGACCCCAAGAACCTGCTCAAGGGTTGGCTGTGCGTCAGGAGCAAGCTGAACGATTTTGGCGCGTCGATCCGTTGGATCCGGCTCCCGCACTACAAGGCCCCGGCTTTCCAATTTGTCGAGGAATGTGACGAGTGTCATGGGCTCGATATTCGTCTGAGCCGCGAGTGCGGTCTGGCGTGAGGCTGGATAGAGGCTGACATAGGCCCATGTGTGGGCCTCGCCGGCCGTCAACCCATTTTCCTGGCACACGAAATTTGAGGTGTTACCAGACATTCAAACGCCTCCCGCGGCAAAGTCAGACAATCCATTGAAAACGAGCTTCCCGCCAACCAGCACCATCAAAATGTAGATGATGGTGATGAACCTGGCTGATGACGTGCGCCGCACGATGTAAATGCCGAGCCACGTTGAGAGGACAGCTAGAGGTAGGAGTGTCGTCGACACGATCAAATTCTTGGCAGAAAATTGCCCCAGCATGAAATACGGCAAAACCTTGAGCAGATTGACCGTGGCGAAGAACATCACGCTTGTCCCGACGAATATGTTCTGCGGCAGTCGTTGTGGAATAACGAAAATCTGGAATGGCGGCGTTCCTGCATGGGCGATCATGCTGGTGAAGCCTGAAGCGGCGCCGCAGAGCCAGCCTATCAGCAAATTTGGCTTTGCGGTCAGCTCTCCCTGCCCACGTCGATCAATGACGAGACGGCGCGCTGCAAACACAATTGAGATCAGACCCACAGCGAGCTCGACTGCACTCTCAGAAACCCTTGCGGCAAGGAGATAAGCGAGAAACACACCAGGCAGTGCTCCTGCCAGGAGAACTAATAGGTTCCATCGGTCCCATGTGGCCCGATAAGCGATCACGCTGATCATATCTTGCACAACGAGTATGGGCAGCAAGATGGCCGCTGCTTCGACCGGGGAGATGACGAGCGCCACCAGCGGAGTAGCAAGCATTCCGACGCCGGAAAATCCACCCTTTGATAGCCCGAGGAGAACTACGGCCGGAATGGCAGCAACGTAGAATGAAAGATCCATCGGTGACTCCTGGATGGCACTGGTGGCATGGTGTCTTCTCGATGATGCTTTCCCGCAGTTCTTTAAATGCTGGAGCGCTCCAGTTGGAGCGACTCCGTGAACCTAGAAGACACTCTTCGCCAGATCCATGCCAATGGTACTAACCTTGCCCATGGACGCCTCCTTCAAGTGGTGCTCAACACCGCCACCCGGACACAGCGAGGCCGCTGGGGCGCCGCGCCTTGGTTCCAACTCGACGCAGCGATTCACCTCCGGGCTGTTCCTGACCGATCATTCCGCGTCCGCTTGGTTAGCAGGGTGTGCCCTTTGGAATGCTGGGTGTTCCGAGGCGTGCCAGTCCACTCTCGCAACACGCGGATATGCTTCCAATGGAACCTTGAATCGTCGTGCTGCGTAAATTTGAGGCACGAGATACACGTCGGCGAGGCTCGGATTCGGGCCAAAGCAGTAGCCGCTGTCTCCAATGAGAGCTTCCACCGCCGCAAGACCCTGTCCGATCCATTTGGCGATCCAATCCGATATCTCCGGTTCGGAGAGACCGAAGCTCCGACGTAAATGGTTCAATGGTCCGATGTTGTGCAGTGGATGGATGTCACAGCCGATGATTGCCGCGACGGCTCGAACCTTCGCCCGCAGGACAGGATCGGAAGGGAGAAGCGCTGGTGTTGGGAACGCTTCTTCGAGAAACTCGAGAATGGCAGGTGATTGCGTCAGGACCGTCCCATCATCAAGCACAAGGCTAGGGACACGGCCCTGCGGATTTATTACACGATATTCTGCCGCATTTTGCTCGCCGCCATTGCGAACGAGATGAACAAAGGTCTGCTCTGCCTCAATGGCCTTGAGGGCCAAAGCAATTCTTACCCGGTAGGGTGAGGTCGAACGCCAGTAAGTGTACAGCTTCACGGATGTAACCCCTTATGGTCCACGGGATCGGGCATGCCGCGGCACTCTAACGTCAGCCAGATCTTCGACGGCGATGCCGAGCCCACGAAAACTGCTGCGCGTGTCGCATCTCTGTGCCGCATGGTTTCAGCCCGATACCTGAATGCCTACACTCATGACGGTGACGTCAGACGGCACGATCAACCGAGTGCCTGTTGCTTCGCATACCGTCTCGACTGTCATGCCCGGAGCCGTCTCTCGGAGCACGAGACCGTCCTCCGTTGGTTCAATCACAGCCATCTCGGTGACAATGAGGGTCACCGGTCGTAAGGATGTCGCCGGCAATGTCAGTTCCTCCACGATCTTCGGTTGGCCCTTCTGCGTGTGGTTCATCGCCACGATGACGCGACGGGCACCACTAACAAGGTCCATCGCTCCCCCCATGCCGGGAACGAGGTGTCCGGGAACCATCCAGTTGGCCAAGCGCCCATCCCGGTCGATCTGGAGCCCGCCGAGAACGGTCATATCGAGGTGCCCGCCACGGATCAGGGCGAACGAGGTTGCAGAGTCGAATGCGACGGCACCGGGTCTGGCAGAGACAAAAGCTCCTCCGGCGTCTGTCAAATGCACGTCCTCCATGCCCTCCGGTGGTCGCGCCCCAAATCCGATGATGCCGTTCTCTGACTGGAAATACACTTCCAAGCCGGGCGGAACATAGCTTGCGACCAGGGTTGGAAGTCCAATGCCCAGGTTGACCAAGGTATTATTGCGCAACTCTTGTGCGACCCGGCGTGCGATCAGTTCCTTAGGGTCCATTTCCATGCCTCAGATCAGTTGTGGCCGCTCGACCAGATAATCGATCAGGACGCCCGGAGTGTGGATCACGTCCGGAGAGAGCACTCCCAGCGGCACCACTTCATTGGCCTCCGCGATTGTGGTGGTCGCAGCCATCGCCATCAGAGGATTGAAGTTGCGGGCGGTGAGCGAGTAGACGAGATTGCCGATGTAGTCGGCACTCCGCGCTGCTACGAGGGCGATGTCCGCCTTGAGGGCTGGCTCAACGAGAAAATCGTGTCCATCCACCTGCACCACCATTCGTCCTTCGCCGGCCACGGTTCCGAGACCGGTCGCTGTGAGCACGCCACCCAGTCCCGCACCTCCTGCCCGAATTCGCTCGGCGAGGGTCCCTTGCGGTACCAACTCAACCCGGATCTCTCCGGAAAGCATCAGTCGTTGCGTTTCCGGATTGGTTCCGATGTGCGAGGCAATGACACGGGCAACGCAACCGGCGCTGATCAGCTTCCCGACACCCACGCCAGGACGTGCGGTGTCATTGACGATCACCGTCAGATTTCGCACACCGCGAGCGACCAAGGCACTGATGACGCGGTGAGGTGACCCCACGCCCATGAACCCCCCAACCATCACGGTCGCTCCGTCAGGGACGAGCTCGGCGGCAGCGGCTGGCGTGATGGCGCTCCTCATGATGGCGCCATGATGGTAGCCCGGCACTCGCCGAAGCCGATTGGGGCAAAGCCCTCCCGGCGGCCACGCGCCCGCAGGATCACCTCGTCTCCGTCCTCAAGGAAGCGCCGTTCCTCCCGGGAGGCCAGGGCGATCGGGTTTTTTCCCCCCAGCGTGGCCTCCAGAATGCTGCCGCAGCTCACCTCGTCAGGCCCTGAGATCGTTCCGGTCCCGAGAAGATCGCCCGGCTGGAGATTGCAGCCATTACAGGTGTGGTGCGTCACCATCTGCGCGACCGTCCAGTACATGTTGTTCGTATTGGACAACCCCAAACGATGGGGCGGCAGACCCTTCTCCCGCAGACCCGGAGTGAGAAGCAGGACCTCGAGTTCTACGTCGAGCCCTCCCTCGCGCTGGTCGCCCTCGTCCAGCAGATATGGCAGGGGCGCGGGATCGTCCTCTCTCCGGCTTGGCTGAGCGATCCGGAACGGAGCCAGGGCCTCCGGTGTCACGATCCAGGCCGAGATCGTGCTGGCAAAGTTCTTGGACAGGAAGGGGCCGAGCGGCTGGTATTCCCACGCCTGGATGTCGCGTGCCGACCAATCGTTGAGCAGGCAGTAGCCCGCAACATGCTCGGCCGCCTCAGAGATGGGGATCGATTCACCGAGAGCGTTCCCAGGACCGATCCAGATCCCAAGTTCCAGCTCGTAGTCGAGCCTCTGGCTGGGGCCGAAGCTCGGAACTGGTGCGTCTGGCGGCTTCACCTGTCCCTTCGGGCGACGAACAGGCACTCCGGACGGGCGGATCGACGACGCCCGGCCGTGATAGCCGATGGGCACGTACTTATAGTTCGGCAGCAACGGGTTATCGGGACGGAACTGCTTGCCGACATTGGTGGCGTGGTGAATGCCGACATAGAAGTCGGTGTAATCGCCGATGCGCGCCGGCAGGTGCAACGTGCAAGCGGCGGCATCGTGCAGGCACGGCTCCACGCTACCCTGCTCCGGGCAGCCCTGGGCCAGCAATTCAGATAGTCTCATGCGCAAGGCCCGACGCGGACCTGGCCCGAGCGCCAGGAACAGATTGAGCGTTGCACGAGAAGCCGCCTCCGCTGCCTTGGCGGCCTCACCCGTGAAGAGGCCGGCTGCCAGAGCAGCCGGCAGGTCAAGGATCCGGTCCCCGATGGCCACCCCGCCCCTCGGTTCGCCACCGCTGAGGCTGAAGATCCCCAGCGGCAGGTTCTGGATCGGAAAGTCCGGGTGACCATTGGCCGAAGCCACCCAGCTTTCCAGCTTCGGATCGTGAGTCTGATCAAGTTGAGCCATTGTCCCGCTTACCGCTGGTTCGGGTTGAAGTGCTTCTTCAGCTTGTGCCCGTAGGCGCCGTAGCCCTTTTGCAGCGACTCGGTCTGAGCCGCGAAGGCGGTCACCTTCTGCGGGAAGCGGGTCTCGAACATGAAGGCGAGCGTGCCTTCCAGTTTGTGGGGCTTCAGGTCCACGTTGCTGGCCTTTTCGAACGCGTCCATGTCAGGCCCATGCGGCAGCATGGTGTTGTGCAGGGAGATGCCGCCCGGCACGAAGCCGCCGCCGGTCTTGGCATCATAGACGCCGTAGATCAGGCCCATGAACTCGCTCATGACGTTCATGTGGTACCACGGCGGCCGGAAGGTGTCCTCCGTCACCAGCCAGCGGTCGGGGAAGATCACGAAGTCGATGTTGGCCGTGCCGGGCGTTTCCGACGGCGAGGTCAGCACCGTGAAGATCGACGGATCGGCGTGATCGTACAGGATCGGCCCCACCGGCGAGTAGCGCCGCAGGTCGTACTTGTAGGGCGCATAGTTGCCGTGCCAGGCCACCACATCGAGCGGCGAGTGGTCAATATCGGTCGCCCAGAGCGAGCCGCCCCATTTCACATACATCTTCGAGGGCGCATCCTTGTCCTCGTAGGCGGCCACGGGCGTGAGGAAGTCGCGTGGGTTGGCCAGGCAGTTGGCCCCGATCGGCCCCCGCTCCGGCAGGGTGAAGGCGCCGCCATAGTTCTCGCACAGATAGCCGCGCGCCGGTCCGTTCGGAATCTCGACCCGGATCTTTACGCCGCGTGGAATGACGGCGATCTCGCCCGGCTCGATGTCGATGATGCCGAACTCCGTCCAGAGGCGTAACGAGCCCTGCTGGGGCACGAACAGCATCTCGCCGTCGGCATTGTAGAAGTACTCGTCCTCCATCGAGCGGGTGATGAGGTACACGTGAGACCCCATGCCGGCCTGCGTGCCGGCGTCGCCCGCCGTCGTGATGGTGCGAACCCCTTCCAGAAACGAGACCCGCTCGTCGGGCAGTGGGATCGGGTCCCACCGCATGGGCGCGATCGGCACCTCCACCTCCGGTGCGGGGGCGGTGCGCCACAGCCCGATGTCAGCCTTCTGGAACTCCCCCCAATGGGTCACGGTCGGCCGGATGCGGTAGAGCCAGGAGCGCTCGTTGGTTGTGCGGGGTGCCGTGAAGGGGGAGCCAGAAAGCTGCTCGGCATAGAGACCATAAGCGCATTGCTGGGGCGAGTTGCGGCCAATCGGCAGAGCGCCGGGCAACGCCTCGGTCTCGAAGCCGTTGCCAAAGCCGGACAGATAACTGCCATTCGCTTGGAAGACGGTACTGACACTCGAGTCTGCGCCTTTCCTCGGGGCCTGAATGTTCATGGTCAACCTCCTTGATGTTGGGGTGAAAATCGGGTGCGCGAGGGGCTCAGGCTTGCAGGGCCTCCCACATTTTGCGGTCGCGCTCGGCCGTCCAGATCACGGGATCGTCGATGCCTGATGCTTCGTCGTAGGCGCGGGAAACATTGAACGGGAGACAGTGTTCGTAGATCGCGAAGGATCCAAACTTCGGATCCATGGCCTCCCGGATGGCCGCATAGGTCTCTTTGAGCGTCCGGCCTTTAGCCACTGACATCTCGGCGACGCCGTACAGGGTCGTCACGAAATCACGGGTCATGGCCAACGCCTCCCGAACCGTGGCCTGCCCGTTGAGGGCATCACCCCGTCCGGGAGCAACCGATTTTGGGTCGAACTCCCGGATCCCATTCAGGGTGCCGGGCCAGGCTCGCAGGTGCGCGTCCCCGCAGTAACAGGCGGAGTGGTACTCGATGAGATCGCCCGAAAACATCACCTGCGCGTCCGGTACCCAGGCGACGATATCGCCTGAGGTATGCCCCGCGCCGAGTTGCATCAGTTTCACTTCGCGCTTGCCCAGGAACAGGCTCATCTCGCCCTTGAAGGCGAGTGTGGGCCAAGTCAGGCCAGGGATACTCTCAGCGTCCCGGAACAGGCGCGGGAAGCGGCCAAACTCCGATTCCCAATCCTGCTGCCCGCGCTCAACGATGAGCCGGTGAGTCTCCTGGGACGAGATGACTCCCTCTGCTTGGTAGGCGGAGGCCCCGAGCACGCGCACGGCATGGTAATGGGACAGGATCACATACTTGATCGGCTTGTCGGTGACTGTCCGGACCTTCTCGATGACGCTTCGGGCCATTCCGGGTGTCGCCTGCGCGTCGAAGACGGCGCAGCTGTCGTCGCCGACGATGACGCCCGTGTTGGGGTCTCCTTCGGCAGTGTAGGCATAGAGGTCGGGTCCGATTTCGGTGAAGGAAATCTTCTTCTCGGTGAGGTCGCCGGTCGAGGCGAAACCCTTCTGGCTTGACATGCTTGCTCTCCTTTTATCACGGTTTTCCGGCTTCTCATGCTCAGCGGGCGCGCAAGACTGGGCGCTGTGTGCTCAACAGCGGTGCGCTCGTCCCAGCGTGATCGTACGCGACGAATCGTTCAGTGCACGCCCAGGTAGGCGGCTCGCACCCGGGGATCGTTTAGCAGTTCGGAGCCTTTGCCCTGGTGCGTGACTTGGCCCGTTTCGAGGACGTACGCACGATCCGCGACAGCGAGGGCTTGATTGGCCATCTGCTCCACGAGCAGGATCGTCAGCCCCATCTCGCGCAGGGAGCGGATTGTTTTGAAGATGTCCTGAATGATCAGAGGAGCAAGACCGAGCGACGGTTCGTCCAGGAGGAGAAGCTTTGGCTCGCTCATCAGGGCTCGCGCGATGGCGAGCATCTGCTGCTCGCCCCCTGAGAGGGTCCCGGCCATCTGCTCCTGGCGCTCTCGAAGACGTGGGAACAGGACATAGGAGCGCTCGATCTTCGCCTTAAGGCTTTCCGGGCTGTCCTTCTTCGCGTAGGCCCCGAGCAGCAGGTTGTCCTGTACGCTCTGGTCAGAAAACACGCCACGTCCCTCCGGCGAAAGCGCGACCCCGAGCGGGGTTCTTTTGTAAGAAGGGACGGATGTGATGTCCTTGCCCTCGAAAACCACCCGGCCGGCCCCCACAGGCTCGAGCCCGACGATGCTTTTGAGAAGTGTGCTCTTGCCGGCCCCATTGGCGCCGATGATGGCGACCACCTCGCCATTCGGCACCTCGAGTGACACGCCGCGGATCGCCTCAATGGCGCCGTAGGAAACCTTTACGGAATCGAGCTTCAACATCGTTTTGATCCTAAGCTGCTTCTGCGCCGAGATAGGCCTCAATGACTCGCTTGTCGGACTGGATTGCCGCGGGCGAGCCTTCCGCGATCTTGATGCCATAATCGAGTACGACGATGTGATCGGAGATCGACATCACCAGATCCATGTGATGCTCGACCATGAGGATCGTGATCCCGAGTCGGCTGATCTTTACGATGAGCTGGCCGAGTTCCGCCGTCTCCTGAGGATTGAGGCCGGCCGCCGGCTCGTCGAGGAGCAGAAGTTTGGGCTCTGTTGCGAGCGCGCGAGCGAGTTCTACCCGGCGCTGCAGGCCGTATGGCAAGCTGCCGGCTGGCGAATGTGCCAGATCCGCAAGGTCCACGGTCCCAAGGATGGCCGAGGCCCGCCGGTGCGCCTCAGCCTCCTCCCGCCGCGAGGACGGCAACGCGAGGAGGGACGCCCAGAAGCCGTTCTTCATCCGGCAATGTTGTCCGAGCAGTACGTTCTCCAGCACTGACAGATTCGCGAACAGGCGCAAGTTCTGGAACGTGCGGCCGATCCCCATGCGGCAGATAACATGGCTTTCCGTTCCACCGATGTCCTGCCCAACGAACGCGATGCGTCCGGAGGTCGGAGTAAGAACACCCGTGATCATGTTGATCATCGTGCTCTTTCCTGCACCGTTCGGCCCGATGAGCGCGTGAACGTGCCCCGGTGTCAGCCGGAAGGACACATCCTGGGCCGGACGCACACCGCCGAAGTGCTTCGACACGTGGTCGACGTCGAGCAGCGGCTGGGATGCGCCGATTGATGCCGCGGCCGCCGCTGGCTTGAGTGCCTTCGGTTCCGGGAGCGTCTCGGGTTTGCGGGCCACAGTGCCGAATAACTGCTTCAGCAGGCCGGCAACCCCATTCGGCATGAGGTAGAGGGCAAACAGCAGCAGGGCGCCATATGCGAAGTGTTGGACCGAAGGCCACTGCGCCAAGAGGGCATCGATGAGGGTTAGCAGGACCGCGCCAATGAGCGGCCCGTACAGGTTGCCTGAGCCGCCGAACAGGACGAGCAGGAGGATGAAGATCGACAGATGGAACGTGATAAAGTCGGAGTTCACATACTGGTTCTGCTGCGCCACCATAGCGCCCGCGATCCCGCAGGTCACGGCCGCGATCCCGAAGGCGAGGATCTTATAGCGATAGACGCTCACCCCCACGGACTCGGCAGCGATTTCGTCCGCCTGCAGGGACAGGAAAGCCCGTCCGAACCGTCCGCACAGGAGATTGCGCAGGAGAAGGTGCGTTACTGCCCCGAGTGCGATCGCGAACCACACCCAATGGAGGTTGCTGAACGGCGTGCCGGCGATCGCGAGAGGCTTGATGCCAAAAATCCCCTCCGCACCTCCGAAGACCTCCGTCCACTCGCTGACGAGCTTCTCGACGACGATGCCAAAGGCCAGCGTGACCATGGCGAGATAAGGCCCGCGGACCCGCAGAGACGGCCAGGCGATCAGCACGCCGCACAGTCCCGCCACGACCGCGGCCGCCGCAAGTGCCGTCCAGGGGTCGAGATCGAAGCTCGTCGTCAGGAGCGCGGCTGCATAAGCGCCGGCCGCGAAAAGTCCGGCCTGTCCAAGGGACTTCTGCCCCGCATAGCCGACCAGGACGTTCATGCCTGCGGCGCACAGGTAATAGACACCCATCATGAAGAGGATGCGCAGATAATAGTCGTTATCGACCAGCCAGGCCAGGAGGGCGATCCCGAGCGAAACCGCAATGACGGAAAACAGATGAGGGACCCGCATCAGACCTTCTCCACTGTGCGCTGACCGAGCAGACCATAAGGCCGGAAAGCGAGGACCATGATCACAAGGAGGAAGACAACGATCTCCCGCCATTGCGCCTGCCAGAGATTAACAAGGGATTCCAGAACGCCGAGCGTGAAGCCGCCGAGGACACAGCCCCGCGGATTGGACAGTCCGCCGATGATCGCTCCCGAAAAGCCTTTGAGCGCGATGGCGAGCCCCACATAAAGCGACGCCGACGCGATCGGAGCGATGAGAACCCCGCTGAGACCGGCCAGTGCGGAACTCAGGAAGAATGCTCCCACCATGATGGCGGTCACGTTGATCCCCATGAGACTCGCAATCCGGCGGTCGTGCGCGACGGCTCGCATGGCCTTGCCCATCATGGTCCGGCTCATCACCCAGTCGAGGCCCACCATGATCACGACAGCCACGACCAACATCAGGATTTCCTGTGGTCGGATACCGATCCCTGCAATCCTGATCACCTCATCGCCAACGGGAGATGGCACGACAACCTGCGAGGGGCCCCAGATCGCGAGCCCAAGGCTGGTGAGCATAATCCCGAAGCCGATGGTGCTCATGACCCAGGACATCCCCGGCTTGCCGGCGAATGGCCGCACGGCCAACGCATAGAGGAGGACACCCAGAAGCCCGATCACGATGATGGTGCCGAGAGCTGCGACGAGATGCTGCCAGCCTGCGATCGTCGCGTCGGTCAGTGGCGCATTGATTGGCTTGCCGAGCAGCAGCCACAGGATTGAGACCCCGATGAATGCTCCGACCGAAACGAAGTCTCCATGCGAGAAATTCAGCGTCTTCGTCGTCGTGAAAGTGATGCTGAAGCCGAGGGCAATGAGCGCGTAGGCGCC
This sequence comes from Microvirga tunisiensis, assembly GCF_009296175.1. GTDB lineage: Bacteria > Pseudomonadota > Alphaproteobacteria > Rhizobiales > Beijerinckiaceae > Microvirga > Microvirga tunisiensis. Next base: position 156,264 of record NZ_VOSK01000001.1, read on the forward strand.
GCCGACGGCCAGTCCACTCACGATCGCCTGCACCAGTGCGACCAACATCGTTTCCTCCCAATAGCTTTATGGCAACTGCTCCGGGGGCGGGCCTTCGATCAGCCGAGGCCCGCCTCTTGCGACTGGGCAATTTTACATTTTGAAGTCAGCGTCGCTCAGAGACTTGATGACGTCGTCGCTGTAAGCAACGAGCTTGCCGTCCTTCCAATGAGTCCAGCGGTAGTCTTTCGAAGTCAGCGCCTCCCGGACCGTAGGCGAGAACGGGTTGGTGTAGGTCTTCATGATGCCGTCATGTGTCCCTTGGAGGTTCTCGAGCGCCTCGCGGACCTTTACCCCGTCCGTTGAGTTGGCCTGCTTCATCGCCGCTGCAAGAAGCGTCACGGCGTCGTAGGAGTGTGCAGCGAAGCCGAAGGAGCTGGGCGAGGTCATCTTAGCCGCGAGCCGATCGTACAGCTTTTGCTGAGCGGGGGAGCGGTCCTCCGTCACGGTCCGCATGAAGATGGGACGCTCCGCGAGGGACTTGCCAGCGGCCTCATAAAAGCTCTGATTGTCGGCGGCCCAAGACATGAGCGTCGTAGGGAAGTAATTGATCTTCTCCATGCTACGCATGAGCTGACCGAGTGGCGTGCCCTGCGCCCACACCACGATCGTATCGACACCCGCAGCCTTGCACTTGTTGAGCTGAGAGGTCATGTCCGTGTCGTTAACGCCGAACTTCTCGTTACAGGCCGGCTTGATTCCCTGCAGGTCACCGAGTTCCTGAATATCTTTCAGGCCACCCTGCCCATAACCGGTGGTCTCGGCGAGGTAGCCGACGTTCTTCGTCGTAGGATTCTTTTTGACGTAAGCCATCAGTCCCGCGACCTGTTCGCGGTCGACCATCGAGACCCGAAACATGTAGTTCTCGGCACCGGCCTTCACGGGATAGGTGATTGCGGTGGCCGAGCCGACAGTCCCGATCACAGGGATCTTCTTCTGTGTGGGAATGTGCTTCCAGGCAAGGGCATTGCCTGAATTGGTAGGACCGAAGACGGCGACGACCTTCTCACTGTCGATCAGTTCCGACATGTTCTGGATCGACTTCGGAGGCTGGGAGAGATCATCTCGGACGACGAGAGTCAGCTTCCGGCCTAACACACCACCAGCCGCGTTGATGTCCTCGATAGCAGCTTGGAGTCCCAGGGTGGCCGCTTGCCCACTCAAGGCTGATGGCGAGGCCGACAGGTCTCCATTGAACCCGAGCTTGATGTCCTGTGCCTGAGCGGTGGCAGCGACGATGCTCAACGCCGCGGCGCCAAGCAGGGTATGGAAGTAGGTTGAGCGTCTCATTGCGGCTTCTCCTTAGAGTGTTTCCCGTATCGATTATTTCGGCGGCTTATCCCTGATGGCGGCCGCACTTCTTGGGCGATGTCAGACCGCCAGGAACCCGCCGTCGACGGGCAGGACGACGCCATTGACGTAGGACGCCATTGGTGAAGCCAGGAAGACCACCGGGCCGATAAGCTCCTCCGGCTGTCCGACCCGCCCGAGCGGGGTTCGCTTGAGGAACCCGGCGAGCCGGCTGGGATCCTCGCGCGTGCTCTCCGTCATCGGCGTCTCGATGACTCCGGGTGCGATCGCATTGACGCGGATTCCATCCGAGGCGAGTTCTCGAGCAAGAGCTTGGGTAAATAGCTTCACGGCTCCTTTCGAAGGCGAGTAGCCAAGGGTATCGGCAACCCCGACGAAGGATGCGATTGAGGCCACGTTGATGATCGAGCCGCGCGTTTGCCGCAGGGCCGGGAGCCAGGCGTGCACCACGTTGAACGTGCCATTGACGTTCACGTCGAACACGCGGCGCCAGTTTTCGTGGGCGCGGGGGCTATTGATGTCCTCACGGATGATGATCCCAGCATTGTTCACCAAAACGCTCACGGCTCCGATCTCGCGTCCGACCTGTTCCGCCAGCGCGGTACACGCCTCAGCGTCAGTCACGTCGAGTGGGAAAGCGCTGGCCTCGCCGCCACTCGAACGGATCTCCTGCGCGGTGGCCTCGGCCGTGCCGGCCTGGATGTCCGTCACGATCACTCGGGCGCCGCTGCGGGCGACGCCGAGGGCGATGGCACGACCATTGCCCTGCCCTGCACCTGTCACGAGGACAAGGTGCCCTTGGAGGAGGCCCGGAATAGCGATACTGCTCTCTGTCATCGAACCCTCCTACGCCACTTCGCCCATGACGATCGTCCCGTCTTCCTCGACAGACGGGCCGCTGCGCGCCGCTGGCTTCGCGTCGGACGTGAGCTCACTTTCCACCCCGGTCTGGACGCCAGCGATGTGGCAGCCCGCGATATGGCCGAAGGTCAGGGCCGGGCCGAGCGTGATGCCGGCCCCCGGGTAGTTGCCGCCCATGATGCTCGCGATGTCATTTCCGACCGCATAGAGGCCTGCGATTGGCTCCCGGTTGCCGTCCAGGACACGCGAATGCCGATCGGTGATAAGACCCGCATAGGTTCCAAGATCGCCGACCACGAGTTTGATCGCGTAAAAGGGTCCTTTTACCAACGGAGCAATGCAGGGATTCGGAGCATTCAGCGCATCGCCCTGGAACCGGTTGTAAGCCTTGCTGCCTTTACCGAAGGTAGGATCCTTGCCGTCACGGGCATGGATGTTGACCTCCCGAACGGTGGCTTCCAGCCCAGCGGCGTCGATGCCCGCCTTCTGAGCGAGTTCGGAGAGCGTTGCTCCCCGTATGAGATATCCCGTGCGGAGATGATGGCCGATCGGCAGCGGGAACGGTGCCACGCAGCCAAGACCATATTTGCGAAGCGTGCGATGGTCGCAGACAAGATGGGCCGAAACCTCTCCACGGCCAGCGGAGGCCGCGATCATGGCCTGAACGAAGTCGTGATAGGAGTTGCCTTCATTCGTGAAGCGCTTGCCGTTGGCGGCCACCGCGATCACACCCGGCTTCGCCCGATCGATGAAGTGCGGCATGACCCCCTTTGTCCCGTCCTTACGGGTCGTCACGGACACCGGCACCCAGGCCGCCGCATGCGGGAGGGTGGTGTCGACTTTGCCACCGACGGCTTCAGCAAGCCGCAACCCATCTCCCGTGTTGCCGGTCGGCCCTGGGGAGTAATGTTCCGTTCCAGTGGGCGCGTGAGGGAACAGCTCTTTGCGCCGGGCGACATCGTGGGGGAACCCGCCACAGGCCAGCACCACCGCACGCTTGGCCCTCACGTGTGTCGGCTTGCCCTCTTTCTCGATGATCGCACCCCGGACCTCACCGTTCTCGACCACAAGCTCTCTCGCGGGAGCGGACAGCCACAGTGGCACACCGAGATCGAACGCCGACTTGGCGAGACGGCCCGCGAGCGCATTGCCGTTGGTGAGTGTCATGCCACGACCGTAGCGAAGCACTTGTGTGAAGTGCTTCGAGAGTCGCTTCGCCACATAGATCGCGGAGGGAATGGAGCGGGTCGCGCGCATGAAATGCACGATCTCTTTGCCCGATCCGAGCATCATTCCGAATACCGTTAGCTCCGGCAGCGCCGCTCCGAGGTTCTTGATATTGTCTCCGAGTTCCCGGCCGTCGAAGGGGCGAGCCACCATAGAGCGGCCCCCTTGCGTCCCGCCGGGTGCCTCCGCATGATAGTCAGGGAAAACGAGAGGCATGTCGAAGCGCACGGATGTCTTTGTGACGAAGAAGTCGACAGCCTTGGGACCATTCTCCACAAAGGCATCGACCCGCTCGCTGTCAAAGCTGTTCCCAGCCTCATGCCGGAGATAGGTCTTGGCAAGAGCCGGGTCCTCGTGGATCCCCCAGGCTTTCGCGAGGGAGGTCCCGGGAATCCATAACCAGCCGCCCGATCGGGCTGTGGTTCCGCCGAATTTGGGCTCTTTCTCGACGATAAGGACTTTCAGACCGTGCGCTGCCGCGGTGACTGCGGCGCTCATGCCGGATGCACCGGATCCAATGACCAGCACATCGCACTCGTAAGTATCTCGGGCTACCATTCTCATCCTCCAGTTTGGGCTGGGCTGTGCATACGCCAGCGTCAGACGACCTCGTGCGTTTCGACGAGGAAGGTTGAAATCTCGGCGATGAACTCTTCTGCATGGGTCATCAGCGTCTTGCCGGCAGGTGAGTTAAATCCGGCGTCCAGGCTCTCGCGATCGCTGAACCAGAGCTCCACGATGCCGTCGATTGGGAGCTCGTCATAAGACGCGGGCCTGCCGCGGCCATGAGCGCGGTCGAAGATGAGGTTCTGGGTGTAGCCTTTCACCTCTGGCAACCGTTTCACCAGCACGGAATGCACTTGGAACCATTCGTGCTGGAACTTCTCCAAGGACACATCGGGCCTGCGTTTCAGGGTCGACATGCGCTTGATCAGGCGCGCCCCCGTCGGCACCGGGACCACCTGCTGCTGAATCGCGGTGATCAACTTGAGGTCGCCAATGAACGAGGCCTCGTCCGCTGCGACCTCTTCGACGAGGTCACTCGAGAAGGCGCGCTGCATGGACGGCAGGTCATCGAACCAGAGCTCTGAGATCCCGTCGAAGTCGTGGGAGCCTCTCGCATAGACGATACCACGCTGCTCGCGGTCCACCACGTGGTTTTGGTGGTAGCGCCGCAGGCTTGGAAGCTTAGCGGCCAGAGGCCCATGCAGATCCCGCCAGTGCGCTCGGAACTCAGCGTCACTAAGGCCAGGCTTCTTCTGCAACAGTCCCATCCTGACGACCATCGGGGCTCTCCTCCTCGACCGCACCTTTTTGGAATAGAGCCTTGATACAGGCCCGTTAGATAATGGTCAATACATTTGATAATAATTAATTATTGCATTAGGTCGATCGCATTTGCTAAGGTTGCCCATTAGATGAGGGATTGAACAATGGACAATGGCCAGCGCGGAATTCAGTCCGTGGAAGTTGGAGGGCAGTTGCTGGTGGCGCTGGTCGAATCCGGCAAGCCCATGATGTTGCGCGAGGTCGCCGCCCTTGCTGAAATGGCTCCTGCTAAGGCTCACCCCTATCTCGTGAGCTTCATGCGGTTGGGATTGGTGGAGCAGGACAGGGCCAGTGGGCGTTATGAACTCGGTCCGCTGGCCCTCCAGATGGGCCTTGCGTGCATGCGCCGCCTAAGCCCGGTCCGCATCGGAACAGATGCAATCGTTGAACTTGCCCCCGAGATCGGGCAGACGGTCGCCCTCGCCCTATGGGGCAATCATGGTCCCACCATCATCCGCATCGAGGAGGCAAGCGCTGCCGTTCATGTCAACATGCGCGCAGGAAGCGTGATGTCGCTCCTTGGAACGGCCACGGGACGAGTATTCGCAGCGTTCCTGCCGGCCAAGCTGATCGAGACCTTCCTTGAAGCCGGCCAGCGCGAGGCCACTGTCGGGAATGAAGCGGCGCGGCATATGTCACGCGAGCAGATCGAAGCAGCATTGGTGGAGGTGCGGCAAAAGGGTATGGCGCGAGCCGTCGGCCGTCCGATTCCGGGCGTCAATGCCTTCAGTGTCCCGGTATTTGATCAATCGGGCTCTGTCGCGCTCGCGATCACTGCAATTGGGCCCGAGGGCACCTTCGATGCGGATTGGGAAAGCCCTATCGCGACCAAGCTTTTGGAGTGTGCTGCCAAAGTATCAGAGCGACTTGGATCCCCATCCAACCGCTCGCATCAGGCGGCCTGATTGTTTCTCGTACAGGCGCACTGCCGTGTTTCACGCTGAACTTATCAAGGTGGTGGCGCGATCACCAGAGAAGGCACGCGAGCATTTCTCCAAGGCTGTATGGACGTTCTTCTGCCAGTCGCCGCAAAGCTTGGTACACCCACGTTCGGTGCAAAATCGGAACGGGAATCGTTGCGCGCCGCTTCAGCCGATCTGGACCGCCCGCTTGGCGTCCCTGACATCTGCCTGCGCGAGCTCGTGGTCACGTTGAGGCGTGTTCCCGACCGACCGAGGACAGCCCAAGCAACGGAAAAGTCGGAGTGAGGAAAGGCCGCGTCGGGTCAATGACAGCCTTTAAGCGCAGCCTTGTAAGAGTCTGCTCATCGCGCGAATGCAGAAATTCGACTTAGGTCAGCCTCGTGCCAAAAGCGGCCCTTTGGCTTTTCTGGCATGGCCCAATGCAAAGTATGGGGCGTCCCGACAACGGCCATGCGCAGGTCCGGCCCAATTCGGGCCGCGATCATATCCTTCGCCACCTGCTCTCCGAGCCGAACCGCGCCCAGAAAGCGGATAGGAGTGCCAGATCTAAGCAGCGTTGAGCACTTGCGAAAGTCGCACTACGAAGTCTCGGCCCGGATTCGTCCCGACCCCACCGAACCGCTCCAGATAAACTGCGAAGAACAAGTCCTGCCGCTTCCGGGAGCGGGTCAGATCAGCCGCTGCCAGAGCCTCAGGTAGTTCTGCGAGTGTGACCTCGGTGCAGTAGCAGGGCGAGCCACACTGCTGTCGCCAGGAGTCCGCTATCGCGCCCGCATCATAGGCGTCGAAGCCCGACTCCTCGACAAGTGCCATCGTCACGTCCCGATCCCGGTCACGATCGGCCGCAACGGGAGCGGCGAGGCGCTCCGGGTGGCCTGCGGGCCTGCCCATCTCTTTCAGTGTCACAGAATAGATCGAGTTCCACGCCTTCGCGATCGGACGACCAAGTTGCTCGGAGACCCAGACGCTGTCGGTCTGCCCGTTCTCGATTGCCTCGATCCTATCGTCACGCGCCGGGATGTAGTTCGACGTATCGATCACCACCGTCTCCGCGGGAAGGTCGGCGAGCAGTGGTGCGAGGTCGGGAATGCGGATGAAGGGGATCGAGAGGATCAAGACGTCAACGTCGGCCACGGCTTCCTCCTTCGTGACCGCGCGGGCACCCGTGGACAGCACGTCGGCGTCGATCGTAACCGGTCCACGCGAGTTCGCCACCTTTACGGTATGGCCAGAAGCACTGAACTTCTTAGCCAGAGTTCCGCCGATGGACCCACTCCCCAAAATTCCGATTTTCATGACAAATTCCTCAAGGTCGAATGTTTCTGTTCTCAGTTGCCTGAATGCACCGAGCGGTTCATGTGGATGATGTCGGCATGGCTGGGGTTGGGGCTAAGCTGTCCGATGCAGTCGTAAAGCTGATTGCGGATCGCAGGCGCCTTGCCGGGAACGGCTTCCGCCAAGGCGTTGCGCATCGTCTCCGCGTCGTAGTCGCAGCAGTAGCCCGGGGTGCCGGGTTGCTGGCGCCAGGACTCCGCCAGCGAACCTGTGTCCACGGGGTCGAAGCCGACCTCGTTCACGATGCCCATGACGATCCGCTTCGCCTCGGCGTCGTCGCCTGCCACCGCAACGGCGATGCGGACGGGCGATGCTTCCGGACGGCCGAGTTCGGCGAGCGAATGGGCGAGGATGTTGTTGAAGGCCTTGATGATGGGACGGCCGATCTGCTCGGAGACCCAGATGCTCTCGGTCTTCCCGTCGTCAAGCTCGGGAATGTGGGGATCACGAAGGTCGGGATAGTAGTTGCCCGTATCCACGATCGGGGCACGCTCGGGAAGGCCATCGAACAGGTCCTTGGGAAGCTTCGCCACGGCAGGAAACGGGATTGACAGGATGACGAGGTCCGCGCCCTCGACTGCCCCGCGGGCATCGACGGGGGTCGCGCCAATCTCCTGAGCGAAGGAGCGCACGCCCTCAGGGCCTTTCGAGTTCGCGACACGGACCTCGTGCCCCGCCGCACTGAGCTTGCGGGCAAGTGTGCCGCCGATGTTGCCAATGCCAATGACGCCAATCTTCATGTTTGTTCCTTTCGATTGGTGTTGGTTGCGCCCCTCAAGGGGCAGTGATCGGACGCGCAAGGCCGTCGAGCGTGCGGCGAAGCTCTTCGAGGCCGTCCACGGTGAGCTGACACGCCACCCTGATCTTGTCGGGGATGGCGCGGAGCTCGCCTTCCAGGCCACGACCACGCGGGGTGAGATCGATGAGAACCCGGCGTTCGTCAGAAGCGTCACGTGTCCGCGTGACCACGCCAGCGGCCTCCAGTCTCTTGAGCAGCGGCGTAAGCGTGCCGGTTTCCATGTCGAGGCGGGCACACAGCTCACCAACGGTCAGGGGCGAGCCGTTCAGCAACTCCAGCGTGACCAGGTACTGCGAGAAAGTCAGACCCAGCGGCTCAAGAAGCGGTTTGTGCAACCGCACCATCCGGTTGGCGGCGGCGTTGAGCGCGAAGGAAAGCTCCGTGGCAATGCTCTGTCGGTCGGAAACCATTTATGCAGCTTACTATTATGTAGTGTACTACACAAATGGATGCCGGAGATCGAATTGTCAACCAATGTCCGCGCCTTACCCTCCGATTTCAGGCGGGACAGATATGCCTCCGAACGGCAGCATGGGTCGAAGGCAGACCCTCCGCTTGGTCGGTTGAGGCCAAACCTACGGTTGCAGAGTCCATCCAGAGTCGGCCCTGGGTCAAAATTTCACGTTACGACCGCTTAACAAACGTCGGCACTTGAATGCCGAAGCGGACCAAACGCTTACGCTCAGGAGTGCCATGATCCGACCTTCCCGCCATCGCACGGTCAGATGAATTCGGCAGCTGGCGACGTTTCTTGCCTGCGGTTCAGGCAGACAATTCGATTGGGTCGAGGTGACAATATGGGCGGCTGCAGCGTGTCGTGAAACCGCTCATTAAGCGCCATGGCCCACTTATGGCAGCCTCCTTTTGCGTAGTTGAGACCACCGTGCGTACTTGCTCCTGTCCTGCCTGCCACAGCACCATCAACATAGGTTCTACTCGCTGCCCATACTGCGCGACTCAACTCACTCGAGCCATCGTTCCCATCCATGGTTGGGCTACGAGAGCCACGCGAGGCCTCGTGGGTCTTGCTGGTGGCGCATTCACTGGCGCTGTTGGTGGTCTCGTGTTCAGCGCTGCAACAGGTTGGAACTGGCTAACATACGCCTGCATCATCGTGTCCGCCCTGTTCTCCGGACACAGGCATTGGCAAGGTGGGCCCGCGGCAACGGTCGCAAAGCGCCGGTGACCATGTCCGACAGGATGATTGGCAACGTGTCCGGCATGGATCGGCCCCTCTATAGGGTGTGCCTTTCCGCACGCCTCCCCGGTCCCGAAAATGCCACGGTATGCTCGCCCCCTGTGTTCCCGGATGGAGTCGAACCATGCGCGCGATCCTCGCACTCCTCTGTCTGTTCTCCGGCTCGCCGGATGATGCGATGGAGAGCGTCGACACGGCGCAGGAACCCAAGATCGAGAGGTACCGGGCGCTCCTCTCTGAGCTCGCTTCCTCAGGAACAGCCTCGGAGTCCAAGGCTCCGATCGACTTGCCTGCGGGCTTGAAGGAAGCCATCGAGACCTGGACGGGCCAGTAAGCTGCAGCAATCGGACTGGTGCGGGCGGAGGGACTTGAACCCCCAACCAGACCGTTATGAGCGGCCGGCTCTAACCATTGAGAGGCCCACGCCTCCCGAAATGTGCCGCATTCATAGGTGCCTGGCTATGTCAGGAAAGGCACACCGGCACGGAACTCCTGGTGACCAAGGCCCTTAGGAGTCAGGTCACTGTCACTGAGTATTCGATGCCTGAGATCCCCGAGCCTTCTTCCCGCGACCGAACCACGCTCTTCAAACTGCGGGCGCAGCAATGCCGCTATGTTGTCTCGGACGAAACCGAGGCGATCTTCTGCGGGGCCCCGACCGATGACGGATCCAGCTGGTGCCCGTGGCATCGACAGCTTGTCTACACCAAGCCAGCTTCCGGTGGTATGAGGACTGGGCGTGGGTTCGCCCTTCCCGGTCCTCGCTAGAGCGGGCTGATGATGGGATGCGGGCGGTACATGCTCAGAGGGTGGATTGCAGAGCGGTGATGGTCTGGCGAATACCCTCCCGTAGCGGCGTGACTGAGCCCCCGAACACTTGCTCGAACTTGGACGTGTCCATCACGAACGGCTGCTCGAACTGATAGAGCACCTCTCGTGCCTCGCGGATCTGGCGATTGAACAGGCCAGCCAGCATCAGCATGCCCCGTCCGAGCCGCCGCATCCGGGGCGGCTGGCCCAGGGCCTCGAACACCTCGGCGATGAAGGTCCGGCCCGTCACCGGCGGGCCGCTCGGAATGTGCCAGACATCGCCCCAGGCGCGGGCATTCGTCCCGAGAGTGATCAGACCGCGGGCAAAGTCCGGCAGGTAGGTGAGCGTATGAGGCGCATCCAATGAGCCGAGCCAGGAGGCCGTCTTTCCCCGCAAGGCCAGCTCGATCACCAGCAGGTTGGCGGCTGAGGTGGCATGGGGTCCATAAAAGTCCGAGCCGCGACCGACCGCAACACCGACCCGGCCACTCCTGTGTGCGGCCAGGAACATCTCTTCCAGGCGGGCCCGCAGCTGCCCCTTGGGACCGCTCGCCCGGCGCGGGCTATCCTCGGTCATCGGACCCCTCGACAGGCCGTACATGTAGAGGTTGTCGACCACCACGAGAACGGCATCGGCAGCGGAGGCTGCGGCGATCACGCTCTCGGTCATCGCCGGCAGGACCTGCTGCCACTGCGCGTAGGGCACGCTCGCCGCGTGATAGACGACTGCCGCATCCCGGCAGGCCTTCCGGACCTCGTCTGATCGCATGATGTCGGCCGTGACGGCCTCAACGCCTTTAGGCCATGGCTCGGTGGCTCGGCGGCTGACGGCCCTCACACGGCGGCCTTGGCGTGCCAGCTCAGTCACGAGGGCACGCCCGGCGCCGCCGGTGGCGCCGAGGACAACGTGGTAGCCTCCTGTCTCTGCCACGATCTCATTCCTCTCGCGAACGGCCGATCGTCATTAACGCGTCCTGCATCCTGCCATAAGGACGTCCTCAGGCGCCGGGCGCACTCAAGATTGGGCAGGGAAAGGCGGCAGGCACCTCCCTCCAGAACTCTGCTCTGCACCCCCTGCCCTCCCCTCTTCAACTGCCGTGAATACGTCTTGGGTGGCGCGACAATCTCTACTCTGATGCTGACAGAGGCCGCGGGGTTTCTGCGGGTGAGGCTCCTCTCACTTGAGGTTTTCCGATCCTTGCCCGTTTCAAAGGCTACGCTTCCACGCAACTGCTAAGTTGTTGAGGTAAAACGCTGGAACGAAGTTAGTGGAAGCTTGCTCGCGGCTGGTTACGGTCTGATGGACGGATGCGAGCTGTTTTGTCGGCTGCATCGTGAGCCACTCTACCTGAGGCCTCATCATAAGCGCTTATGCAGCTCCCCGGACGGCTGAAGGATCTCAGAAGTCCTTGTTTTAAGCCATTTTAGCAGGGCTGAGGGAAGCCCTGCCCTCTTTGAGTGGTAAACGGAATCGCTTACCGATCGTCATCAACCGATCGTTTGCACAGGACTTCTGACTTTGTACGAAAACCCGTTTGTCGATAGCAAGCCCTCCAAGTTCGGCACCCTCCCCTACTGCCGTTGCTCGGTAGACCACGAGCCCACTTTCTGATTGCTCCAATCTGTCTAAGTAGGTCGCCAAAAGTTCTGCAACATTTTTCTGAGCCAGAAGTGTTTGGAGGCCATGCCCGCCTTGCGACATGCCTGTTGCGGCGTCAGCGTCAGCACCCAGGCTGCGGCATCGGCGGCTAGAGCATCGATGGACGCGGCCTGCCGGTTGGCCGCGACCAGCCGCTTGAGCTCACGCCAAAGCTGATCCATCGGGCTCAGTTCGGGGGCCTGCCGGGGCAGCCACACGAAGCGGATGCGCAACCGGGCTGCCAGCGCCTGGGTCTGCGGGGCGGTGTGGGCGCTGGCCCGATCGGTCAGCAGCCAGAGCCAGCCGGCGCGGCGGTAGCGGCGCCGCAGCGTGCGCAGGAACGCCTGGGCATCGGCCTGACCGGCGTGGGAACGGATCAGCACCACCCGGCGCGCGCTTTGCAGGTCGATGCCCCCGAACAGTACCCGCTTGGCATTGCGGCCGGTGATCGGCACGACCGCCTGAGCGCCCTTGAGCGCCCAAGTCGCGCGCAGCGGCGGAAACAGCCGCAGCAGCGTCCAGTCGAGGCACAGCAGCCGATCGCCCCTGTGCCAGCCCGCCTTCAGACGTCGGGTGATCCCCCCTTTTTCTGCGGCAGGTGAGGCGCGCGCGCGACATAGACGTAGCGCGGCCGCTTCCAGCGATAGCCCGCTTCGTGCAGCCGCCGCCGCAAGGTCCGGGGGCTGACCGCGATGCCTTTCGCGCTTAGGTCGTGCGCCAGCAGCGGCACCGTCCAGCTCGTGGCCTGATAGCCGCAGCGGCGTGGGTCGCGCGCCAGGGCCGCCGCCAGTCGCTGCGGCGTCAGCGGGCGATGCAGGCGAGGCCGCCCGCTGCGCGGCCGGTCGAGGAGCGCGCTGGCCTCATGCTCGGCCCGGTACTGCGCCAGCCAGCGATGCACGCTGGAGCGGTTGACGCGGCAGCGGCGGGCCGCCTCAGCCATGGAATGGCCCTCGGCCACCAGCAGCAGCGCCTCGAGGCGGCGATACACACGAGCCTCACGGGCGCCAGCAAGCGCTGCGGCCAGCCGCTTGCGATCCGCCTCGTCGAGCCACGTCTCGGGAGAGTGATCATGTCGTTGCATGCTCCCCAGGGAACACCCGCAGCTCTCGCGTTGCAAGTCTTATGGCGACCTACTTAGCAGTGCGGTCGATAATTGCCCGTTCATGAGTGAGGGCAGTCGAACACAACTGCCCTCTAGAACGCACGGATCAAGCTTGCTTGGCGCCTTGGAACTCGTTGTAGAGATCTTCTAGTCGTGATTTGAGAAAGTCCCCAAATTCTGGTGATACCTTCCGATCAATGACAAGAGAGAACCTGTCATCCGTAACGGAAATCTTCGCGAGACGGACGCCGTCGGGAGCAGTCCATGTTTCAGGCTTTGAGCCAGGTTCCTTTGTAATGAGTGCCCTATACGCAGCTTCGAAAATGGCATCGCTGTCCCGGCCCGCCTTCTCGGCACGCTCAATTGCACTGCGAACCTTGTCAATGGTGCGTGGCTTGATCAATCCGGAAAGGTCTTCCCATTTCCTTCTGCCGATCTTCGGTGCAGGGCCGATTGCATCGATGATGTGACCGGGAACTGCGTTTGCGACTGAGAGCATCTTTGAAAGCATAGATTTGTCGACGCAAAGTGCCTGCATTATTACTTCCCGCCGGAAGCCGCGCTCTTCCAGGCGTGATGCAAAACGAGCCTTCTCAATGAAGCTCAGGTTTGTGCGGGCATTGTTCTCTTGGCCTTGAGCAACGACGAGTTGCTCATCGGTGAGTTCGCGAACGACGGCTCTGATCTTTATGCCGAGTTCCTTGATCGCTCGAAGTCGGCGGTGGCCGTAGGCTACCTGGTACCGTCCAGAGTGCTCAGGGTGTGGCCGCACTAGGATTGGAACTTGCTGCCCTTCAGACTTGATGGCTGCAACGAGCTCCTTATGGGCTTCGTCTGAGTAGGCCATTCGGTCAGGAACAAACGACGCATCAATCTCGGAAGGATCGAGATCGACAATAGTGTGACCAGCTCGAAGCTGTTCCTCGAGTTCCTCAACGCGACCAACAGAGTCGACAGCTTCCTTCATTGCTCGAAGAGGCGAGGTCTTGAGAGATGGAAGCTTAGTTGGGAGCACGGCGATCTGCTCGCCAGCAACGTTGCTTGCAAGAGGACGGTCTGCGAGAGGACGAGAGGCTAGTGGCCGATCAGCAAGTGGCCGATCAGCAAGTGGCCGGTCGGAGAGAGGACGATCACCGGTAATTGCAGCAGCGGCCTCGGCCTGAAGTTCCCCTACAGGGTTGGGAGCGGGTGCTCCGGCAGTCCCAAGGTTCGCGCTGGGGGAGCCATCAGCATCATCGTTCCCAAAGGAAATAAGATTCTTGCGCGCCATTAGTGCCTCCCCCACGCTTTACGGATTTGATCTTCGATTTCGCCGTTAACGAGGTCCAAGGCCTCCAAAGCTCTGTCGTAAGTACCCTTGTTGAATTTGGTCCGATCGACTTCGTACAAGGTTTGCTTTGTGATCCCGGAATCCGCAACCGCGGTGCTCTTCAGCATGCTGTTCTGCAGCACGCGATGTCCGAACAGAGACCGCATGAACCCAACCATCTGGTTCTGAGGTCCATCGCTTGGCTCGTATCGAGTAACAAGGTATCGCAGCCAGTCATAGTCGTTGCGGTGCCTTCCAAGAGTGGTCGTGACTTCGCCAACCATCCTGAGGAATTGAGCCATGGACAGCACATCAAGCATTTGCGGATGAACTGTCACAAGAAGCGATGTTGCAGCACATAGAGCCGCCATGGTCAGGTAACCGAGATTCGGTGGGCAATCCATGACGACAACGTCGTAGTGCTGGTCCACCGACTCCAGGGCTTCCAGGACCTGCATGAAGAAGATCTTGGAATTCCTTCCGGCAGGCGCGGTTGTCTCAAATTCCATGAGTTCGAGATTGCCGGGGATGAAATGAAGGCCCGGGAGGTAGGTCGACCGAATGATGTTCTCAATCTGGGTGCGATGTTCGTCGAACCGGATTGCCCCATACAGCGTTTCGTTGTCCCGCACGTCGAGTTCCGGCTGGTTCCCGAAGAGTGTCGAAAGGCTCGCTTGCGGGTCCAGGTCGATAGCGAGCACGCGATAACCGCGAAGAGCAAGATACTGAGCTAAGTGGGCCGTCGTCGTCGTCTTCGCACTTCCGCCCTTGAAATTGATTACCGAAATGACTTGGAGCTTCTCGCCCTCAACTCGATGAGGGATATAACGGCGGTTGGACTTTGTCCCTTCGAGGAACTCTCGGACTGCGTTCACTTCCTCAATCGAGAAAGTCCGCCGGCCATTTGGCTGCATCTCTGGCAGGGGAGCTTTGCCCTCTGCCGCAAGTTGCCGGAGATAGCCCTCATGAATGCCTAAGAATTTCGAGGCTTCGCTTGAGGTAAAGCGGCGGATGGCCTTCTTCGCAACTGGAGGAAAGATCCTCTGGGTGTGTTCCTGTAGCTTTTTTGCGAGGATGTCGGCGTCAAGGACGATCTGCTGCTTATTGGAAGCGGTGTCGAGAGCCGGTGGGACTACAGGAATGGATGAAGGCTGCTGAACTGCTGTCATGTACGGTTCCTTGCGTTTCCGCGCGGAATTGGCCCTAGATCGGTAAATCTGCGCTGACCTCAGTACGCCCTTGGGATGTTAAGAACCGGTTAATAGCACGCTCGAATTTTGCTCAAGTGAGCTGAATAGGTCGAAATATCCTCGACGGAAGCGAAGAATTGAAGGCAGCAGTGACCGCCCCCTCCCCTCTTTGACGGGCACGGCCCCTCTCAGAAAGGCGCCGGCCAGGCTGCTGGGGGCATTCTCAACGAATGTGCCGGTTGAACATCAGCCGCCGGTTGTCCGCGGACAACCCATCCTGGGCCGTCAAGTGCAGCTCTATTCTAAGTGCGAGCAACTATGTGGTTGCGCCAGAGCGGCGTGGCTCAGTGAGAGTGCAGATATATGGTTAATGAGCCGTTTCCTTCAGGTGGCATAGCATGGAGGCTGCCCGCGCTAGCTCACGCTACGGCGCAATCTGCCAGTAACGGGATGCCAGCCCTGACGGCGATGGAACGACGTAGATCCGCGATTCCCAACCCGTTCGATCTGAAATCCAGTAGGTTTTTCCCCGTTCGGCGCTCGAGGAACCTGGCTGCGGCCTCCTTCCCGTTAAAGGCAATGATCTTGGATCCGGACTGGGCCATCCGTCCTGCGAAAGACCTAATGTTGTAGTCGCTATCCCCGAGACCGGGGGCGGTTTCGGACGCCTTCTTTGCGAGATTGGTGAAGCCAATGCCGAACTTGGGCAATTCCAAAAAATCGTGGGGCTGGAGCTGCCTAGATGTCAGCCCTACCTAAGAGACGGCCGACCAAAAGCGATTGCCGGGTTGCGCGTAGTAGGCACCGGACGCGGCAGAGCGGTTACCGGCAGCCAGTCCGCAGAACACGATCTTGAGGCTCTGAAGGAGAACGTCTGGGAGCCTTTTCGGTCGTAGGCCCGATCTGGAGTGAGATCGGCGGGACAGTGTAGTTGTCCGCGGACAACCCATCAATCAAGGCGCCGGCGGACACCCCCTACCCTATTCCATTGCCGTCCCAAAACGAGAGTTAAGCTACCGGAATGGTCTTGTCCTGTGTAGGATCCGTCGTGCTGTAACTTTGCCAACTTTCGGCCGGGAGATCGGTTGTCCGCGGACAACCGACTGAAAGGAGCTGTGTGGAGGCCGCCATTTCTTAAAGGGCGGACCGAGTGTGGAACGGGTCGAAGCCATGGGTTGTCCGCGGACAACCCTCGAAATACAAATCTCGAGCGCGCTTGTTGCAGCGGGACGAACCTGATGTCCGGCGCCTAGTTGTCCGCGAACAACCGATCAAGTCCTCACCTGCACTCTTCGTGGATAACATCTGGCCCTTCGCACTCACCAACCGTAGCGGCCCGCGTCTCCTAAGTGGCCATACGCTGTGATATGTCTGACCGATGTTTGAGCCCTACCTGACTCTTTGGAAGCTGGTTCCCGACGGCAATCCTATCACCACCCCAGCCGCTCGGTTGTTGCCGGTAACACAGGATGGCGAGCCCGCCATGCTCAAGATATCCCATGAGGAGGACGAGCGCTTCGGCGGCGTGCTGATGGAATGGTGGGACGGAGAAGGCGCAGCGCGGGTTCTGGCTCGGGACAATGAAGCCCTATTGTTGGAGCGTGCTACCGGCTCTGACTCTCTCGCTGAAATGGCCCGGTCCGGCCGCGATGACGAAGCCTGCCGCATTCTATGTGCTACCGCTGCTCGGCTCCACGCCCCCAGGCCGAAGCCTCATCCTGACCTGATCCCACTGATGGTTTGGTTTCGCGACCTGGAGCCGGCAGCCGCCACGCATGGGGGCATTCTGGTCCACTGCGCTGAGGCGGCCCGTACGCTGCTGGCTGCACCCCATGAGGTCGGGGTTCTGCATGGTGACTTGCACCACGACAACGTGCTCGACTTCGGAGCACGCGGCTGGCTCGCCATTGATCCGAAGCGCTTGCTCGGGGAGCGCAGCTTCGACTTCGCCAACATCTTTACGAACCCCGATCTGGCGGATCCTACACACCCGGTTGCAACTATGCCCGGCCGCTTCGCGCGTCGTCTGGAGCTCGTCACCTCTGCCGCAGGGCTGGAACGGCGACGGCTACTACGCTGGATCCTAGCCTGGACTGGGCTATCGGCTGTGTGGTTCTTGGGCGACGGTGATCCGTTGGCAGCTATTGATCTAGAGGTCGCGTCGTTGGCCGCTGCGGAGCTGGATCGATGATCAGCCCCGCGGTTATGGTAAAGACCAAGAGGGCGGGGTGAATCGTGGATCCAGGAGCGAGTTGACCGCCTTGCCATCCTGCAGGGCAGGGGAGGCCAACCTTTGGGACGGGGCCCGACGCGGCGGCGACAATCCTGGGACGAGAGGCAGGGAGACCTATTCGGAGTCTCCCCACCCAAGCCTGCTGCCGCTAAGCGTCCAATCCCTGCCATCCCGAGGGAAACTCCGGTAAACCAACCTATAGAGGCCGTGTCGCTTACTTCTTTGGCAAAGCGGGCCAGCCGCCACGAGATCGACGATATGGTTAACGAGTTGGGCGACGATGAGCTTGCCCACCTGATCGTGAGAGGGGTTAGGACTCTCAAGCGACGATTGGCACGGGTAGGGCAGGGGGCCGGTCGCTCCAGTCGAATTGGCGGGCGGCGGAGCGCATTGGATCGGGCGCTCCAGGACCTCGCGGCCGAACTGTCAGGCTTCGACGAGTCAGATGCAGATTGGTGAGAGCTTGAATATAAGCCTAGCTTGAGACCTCGCTACTGGTAGTTAATCCGAGCTTGTTGGCTCGATCGAGGAGCGATTTCACAGATGAAGCGGACCATCTGCTGCCTCCACGAGGAGCCCGCTCTCGCATCCTTTCCAACTGGGCTGCGATGTCACGTAGGGTGAGCTCAGGCGCCGCTATGGCAATGCCAGCGACGAGGGTCAGAAGGCGTTCACTCAGCAGCCGGGGAGGGGACTTCGTTAAGAGCGCCTTTTCGGCCAGGCCCTCCTTCACGAGACGTCTGGTGGTCCGGCGGAGTCGTTCCGCTGTCCATGATTGGCCTGAGGCATTGAGGACTCGTGCTACGTCATCCCAGGTGTGTTGAGGGCGCAGTCGACGGACAGTGGGCAACCAAGTGTCGAGCGTTTCCAGAACTACTTCGAGATGAGCGTGAGACCAGCCGGCCGCCGCCTTGCGAATTGCAATCGGATCTCGCGCCCTCAAGCCGGGATTGCCCGGCAGCTTGCCGCGCCGGGCCGCGGCCTTGATGCCTGCCTTGGTGCGCTCGGCGATCAGGGACCGCTCCAATTGGGCAACAGCCCCCAGCACCTGGAGGGAGAACATGCCCTGTGGGGTTGTGGTATCGATCGGGTCGCCGAGAGACCGGAAATGCGCGCTGCGGGCCTCCAGCTGCTCGATGACCTCGAGGAGGTGCTTCACCGATCGTGCTAGTCGATCAAGACGGACCACGACCAGTGTCTCTCCGGGCTGAATGTTGCGGAGAAGGCTTGCCAGGACCGGACGGCTCCGCGAGGCGCCGGAGGCGAACTCCTGATGGATTACAAGGCAGCCGGCAGCGCGGAGCTCGTCAGTCTGAGGATCGGTGGCTTGGTCCTCCGTTGAGACGCGGGCGTATCCGACCAGGTTGGCTTTGAGAGGGGAGGGGGGCACGGCTGCAAGTGGCCTTTGATAAGGTGATGGAATATTCGGGAATGCTAGACCACAGCCCAGAATTGAGCCGCACACGGAGGCATGCACCTCAGGAGATCGTCTAGAGCCGTCTCATCGACGTGGCGACGTAGGGCGGTTGCGACATCCCGTATGGCAGTTTCTGGCGAGAAGTTGTGGTCACGGCGGAGGCTTAGAACCTCAAGGGTCAAATCTGCTCGATCCCTGAATTCCCTTTGCGGCTCCTCTGAGTCCCAGTCGGCTACGAAAAGCGCTCTCAGAACCGGCGGCAGGATGTTAGCGAAGCGGATCGCCTCGATAACGGAGAGCCGGCGCCGGAAGGTGAGCAGGACCGCTTGCACCATCGTGTAGGTCTGGTTGCGCGTGGACAGGCCGGAGATGTCCCGAGCATCGCGCAAGAAGGCTTCGAAGTCCTCTGACACGTGCTGGAACTCCATGGGTATCGTCATAGCCGTTTTGCCTCCAAATCTAGCCCTTTGTACAATGTCTGCAGATAGCCGCAACTGGCCGTTTGGGAACGTTGCTGAGGGCATTTGGATGGCGCGACGAGGAGGGCAGGGGGATTACTAAGACGGGCGAAAGTGCCTTAAAAATTAAGGTTTTGGCAGTTCGCTCAGGGAATGCGAGGCTTTCGTTGGCCTTCTTGATCAAGATGCCGATAAGGGGTAATTATCGATACCAAAGGCCAAGCTGCAAGGGGCTCATACCGCAGCGAAGCTAATCCCCGATTTGGTTCCCTTGCTGGCGCAAAGCGTGGCTGGTACAAGAGCTTAGAACAAGGGGGGTGGCCGTGCATCGGGATTGGGACGAGGAGCACATCGAGCGCGCCGCGCTCGCCCTGCCGGACCTGCCGTGGGAGAGCATCGCCGGTCGGCTCGAACAGATCACGATTGCCGTTCTGCGCTTCGACGCGCGCCTGGAAGCCTCCGGCCTCGCCGCCGGCTGGCAGTCCCGCTGCGACATGACCGAAGCCGTGCGCGCCCTGATCCTTGATGGTCACTTGGTCGATGTCGGCGATCTGGTGCTGCACGACGCCGGCATGGATGTGCGCCACCCCACCCATGAACTCACCCGGGCCGCCGCGGCGCTGAAGTCCCGGCGCACCGCGATGGCGCGCAAGGCCCCGTGGCCGCTGTCGATCGACGGCTTATCCGCCCTGAGGGGCATCGGAGGTGTCGCGGACGAGGCGTCGCGGCCGTCCAAGGTAAAGCGGCCCAATCCGGACGATGACGAGGCCTACCCGCTGCATGCCAACGATGCCGACCCGTGGAAGGCCCACTTTGCCGAGATCGATGCCCTGCTCGATCGCACCAGCAAGGTGCTCGCCGGCGAAACCCCGCTGCGCAAGAGCCGCTCGCACCTGGTCTACGATCCGGATCAGGATGAAGCCGAAAACGAAGATCTGTGGCTGGATCTGATCAAGCGCACAAGCCATTGGCCGGCAGTCGCGGCGGCGGCCGTGGCGTGGAATGCCTGGCTCGATCTCAACCTCTACACCCGCCATCCCTGGCTCGGCCTGACGATGGCTGCGTCCGTTCTCCGGGCTCGTGGCCTGACGCACCATCTGCTGCCGCTCGCGGCGGGGTTCAAGCAGTCGAAGTTCCGGCCGCAGGGCCGGGAAGGGGCCCGGGAAAAGTTGGAGGGCTTCTGCCAAGTGCTCGAGGAGGCGCTGGCCATCGCCAACAAGGATCTGGATCGCCTGATCCTGGCCCGTGAGCTGATGAACCGGGTGACCAAGGAGTGCCGCAGCAACTCGAAGCTGCCGGGACTGGTGGAGCTGTTCCTGTCGCGGCCGCTGGTGACGGGGCCGCTCGCGGCCAAACTGCTGAAGGTGACCCCAAAGGCTGTCGACCTCATGCTAGCGCAGCTGGGAGGCGCGCTTCCGCGGGAGCTCACCGGCCGCACCCGCTATCGCGCCTGGGGCATCGTGTGACAATTTCCTTAATCTTGACGCGGTGTTGTCATTGTCGGTTCATCTTCGTCAATCTATGACTGTGTCCCGTTCAAAGGGACGGTTGCGCATGTTGATGTGGGGTACGGTCGTTGCTTTTCTGCTCTCCCTCGCGGCGGTAGGCCCGCTGCGGGAGATCTCGCCATCCTGGCTCCAGAGCGGGGCTGAGCTGATGGCGGTCATCAGCGTCTTTGCCCTCGTGTGTTTTCTCGAATCCAGCAGCAGTAACCCCGACCGCGGCAACTCGGCCTCCTGAAAAGTTTGGTAAGGACCCGCGCGCTACGGTGCTGACCCGTCACCGGAGACAGCACTGTGCGAAAACTTCTGCTCGCGGTAATCGGGATTGTCCTGGCGGCCCCCGCCGCTGTTGCCGACGGCATGAGCCTTGCAGGCTCCCTCTGGCAATGCACCCGCTCTACCGATCAGTCTCAGTTCGTGATCACGTTCTATCCAGGAGGAGGGGTCGGAGGCGGCGAGCTGGAGAAGGACGAGGTAAGCCCCTACATCTTCGATGCTTCCCAGACGAATCCGGGCGAGTGGCCTGGGAGATGGGAACAGACAGGCCAACATTTCACATGGGCATTTCCGGATCAGAGCATTCAGATCGAAGGTAGCCTCTCAGGATCTGGTCAGCCGGCTGCGCGGCTCACCGGCACCGGAACTGACGCTGGCGGTAAGTTTGCAGTGACGTGCAGAAGCTTGGTGAAACTGCCCCCGATCGGGGACGGGCTCGTTGTCCCAAGGGACAGCCGCTTTATCGACCTGGATGGAGATGAGGGAGAACTGAAGGTGCCCGCTGGGGTCTCCCTTCAAGAGCCAGAACAGCGCTAAACTTCACTTCGCGGCGGGGGATTGAGGAGATCGTCCTTAAGCTGACTGTCTCGCGCCATACCGTGGGCTGTGCGCAGGTAGGCAGGGGATAATGCGACAGGACCGGATCAATCGTCCCTGTGCTCCCATCCGCCGCTGGAGAAGGGACAGGGCCCATTCCAGCGAGGGAAGGGCCCTGAGTGACACGAAGTCACCATCTGTTTTGATGATCCGGCATCGCCGGTGGAATAGTCCAGATCGGTGAGCTGGAGTACGTCTCAGCACTCAATCGAAGGTGGGGAGGCGCGCTTCAGCCCTGGGGGTTGCACTATCTTAGCCTCCTTATGTCAGAGCCGAGGCGGGTGCGGGGCTCACGGACAATCTGGATCTGGCTGCTGTTTCAGAACCCACGAAAGCAGTCGGCAAATCCTGTGTGTGATGGCGTACTTACGCAATCCAGGTGAGTAGCCGTCGAAGGATCAAGCTGGGGAAAGCACAATGGTTTCAGCGTAACTGGAAAGAAAGAAGCGACTGGCTTTCGCATGTTTGCGCTGCAACCGACGACGTCAGCGCGAGTTGCCTCTTCACATATGTTAATCAGGGGCAATGCAGGGCATAGCCATGAGGATGATGTCATGCAGCAGAATAACACTCGGGATTGGTCGCGTGAGATCCCCAGCAGCTTGAACTTTTCTCAGGAGCAGGTGGTCTTCGTCATCGGGCATTCCTTGAGGAGCCTGTACGACAATGTCCTTGCGGACGACGTGCCCGATCACCTGAAAGCTCTTGTGCACAAGCTTGAGGAGAAATATCCCCTGTAGACCACGCCCTCTGCGAGGGCACCTTCGGACTATGGGATTCTGGATGACCAGCAAGAACGTCACCCGTGCTGACCTGGCGCAAGCCGTAGCCTATGCCGTCGGGCTGCCCAAGCATGAGGCGATCGCTCTAGCCGAGCAGGTACTCACCGAGATCTGCGATACACTCGAGCGAGGAGAGAACGTGAAGCTCTCCGGCTTCGGGAATTTCGTGGTCCGAGAGAAAGGCGAGCGGACAGGCCGCAATCCCAAGACGGGTGAAGAGGTTCCGATTGAGCCCCGCCGGGTCGTCACCTTCACTCCATCGCCCAATCTGAAAGACCATGTGAACGGGCAGCCCGCCGGCACCTGATCTACAAGGTGGTCAACTCGCCTCAGACACAGGTGAGCCATCCCAGAGGCCATTCGCGTGCAGCAGGAGTTTTGACGTGTTTGTTGTGCCTCCGCGGCCCCATCAAGCAGCCATCATCCTGGTGCCCAGTTGCTCCGCGGCGGTGACTGAAACTAAGTGATGCCGCCGCGCTGATCCGCGCAGGAAGAGGAGAAGCCCATCATGTCGAGATTGGTAGTCGCGTTTGCACTGGCATTGGCCGCAACCACCGCCACTGCTCAAGAGGCTCCGTCCAGTCCATCGCAGGCTCCGGCTGCTACGAGCACGAATGGAACACAGCCGTTCCTATTCGATGGACGGATGAAAGGTGATGGTGCCCAGCGGAGAGAGCAGGTGGACAATCGCCACCCGAACGCTGGTACCATCATCGTGCAGCCGAAGGAAAGCCAGCCTGAGCGCAAATAATGCGTCCGGGCATCATCAAGCCGGGGTGATCTCTTCGGCGCGAAATGATGCCCGTGCGCTCTATAAGCTCCCGTTTCGCGAAATTAGCTGCGCGCGAGCGTCAGCACGGTTAGCGCATTCCTCCCGACGTTCTCTTCGAGGCGTTGCCATCCCAAGCGCTCATAGAAGGCGCGCTTTTCTGGTAAGGCGCAGAGATAAACAAGATCGGCCCCACTCTCGAATGCACCCTGCGCTGCCTTCCGGACTAGGGCGGCCCCAATACCTCGGCGTCGGTGCTCAGGATCGACCCAAACTGCGGCCACCCAGGGCGAGTATTCGGGTCGCTCATCAAGATCCGAGGGGATCACAGACGCCGTTCCCAAGAACAGGCCATCCTCGTGAGCCACCACAGCACAGGGCACCGCTGCACCGTCCAGGCTCTCCGCAACGCGGCCTTCAATATAGTCGAGCGGATATCCCTTCCCCTGCCACCAAGCTCGCCAAACACGATCAGCGACTGCTTCGGTAAACTCAGGGCGCTCCCGAAGGTCGGAGACAACAAAGGAGCCTTCTGGTGAACTCATCCTACAATGCCCGTTTCGAGAAAAAGCCTTGGCCCGTTCCGTCGCTTGCATTGCGACGACAGGGTTGGGCGGATATCCCTATCTTAGGTAGGGAAGGAACCTGATGATCCGTGTAGCCACAGCCATTGATGCAAGCAATCTCGCAGCTCTATCCATCCAGGTTTGGCTCCATACCTACGCCAAGACTGGGCTGCGCAGCGCGCTTTCCGACTACGTACTGGCCGAATATACCCCGGAGAAGATTGCGGAGCGCCTGAGAGACGAGAACCAGGTCTTCATGGTCTACGAGCAAGATGCTCATCTCGTCGGATATCTGAGGCTGCTCTTGGACGCGCCATGCCCGACTGATCCGAGCTCCCATGTCGAAATTGCGACGCTTTACGTCCAAGAGCACTTCATTGGACGAGGGATCGGAAGCAAGTTGCTAGAATACACCTTCGATTTTTGCAGCAAGCACGGGATCAACAGCGTTTGGCTCTCTGTAAATCACGAGAATGCCCGCGCCATAAGCTTCTATGACAAGCATCATTTTCAGCGAAATGGCTCGATCATCTTCCACTTGGAGAACGAAAAACACGAAAATTTCGTGCTCCACAAGCCAGTCCCCATGCACTTGGCTGAGGCCGCTGATCCAGTCGGGTGAGGTCGATTGGAGCTTGGCGCGGCCCGGAACGGACTATACGGGAGGTAATTCGAGGCCGTTCGGCAGTGAAACCCAGATGACAGTTTGCGCATCTGGCGAATGACGTGACAGATGGCCCTTGCCGTGGGTGTCCTCCACCAACACGAAGCTGCCCGCCGGAACGTGGCGCACCTCTCCGTCGCTCGTCTCGTATTCAACTGAACCATCGAGCCTGATCGTCAGCACCGGCTCTGGGACCGTATGCCAAGCAACCTCGCGCATACCCGCTGGAATATGGGTAATGCGGACGCGGGACGCCGGATAGTTTCCGGTAACGTCAAACGGCACGGCATCAGGGTGCACTTGCCTCTTCGTCGTCGGCAACTCGACTTCGTCAAAATGCGACTCGCCATCCGGGGTGGCATAGATGCGCAGGCACTTCATTGCGGCTGGCTCCTTCTGGTTCGCCGTACTGACACGATATCGCTCCATAGATGCGTTATCGGAAATTCAGGCCCATCGTTTGGCCATCCAGACGCGGTCGTGACCGGGGGGACGATCCTTCAAGCGGCCAATCTCGGCATAGCCTTGCTTCTGGTAGAACCCAATCGCCTGAAACGTTGACGTCGTCAGTTGCGCGCCAATTGCGCCGTGCTTCTGAGCAGCATCCTCAGCCAACCTGAGCAGGCGGGAGCCGTAGCCCTGCCCACGCAAGGACTCATCCACCCAGAAGTGGTCCACTTGCAACCAGCAGAGGACAACGGTTCCCCGAATGCCCCCGCGTACCTGGTGATCCTCATCGCGTATGAGCAGGGTCAGGGGAACACGCGCTAAGTCGCCAGTTTGCTCAATCATGTGAGCGCGCAGGCCTTCCGTCACGTCGTCTGCCCCGGGAGGGTTGGTTTCCTCAAGAACCTCGATCTGCATGTTGTCGCCTTGGTTTTTAGCAGCAATATCACAGGCTCTATGAGTAGCAACTCCGTTCCACGCACGGCCTAGAACGGCCTTCTGCGAAATCCGATGCGGGCATTGGGGAAGCACTTTGCCGAATAGTAGCGATCCGATGCGATCGTCTCCGCTGAGAGTGCCGAAGCTGATCGCGTTAAGGCTCTCTTCACGGTGCTCATGTTCTCAAAATGTTCTATGATGTTGTGAGCCACCTGAATCGGAAGATTCTACTGTCCGTGATGGGGCTCTCGTGTTTCGAATATTCCCTTCAACCCTCTTCTGATCTCTGAACGATGCGGCCTCTAACCAAACTCGCCGATGCTTCTGATGAGGCATCTGTCCTCCATCTTTGCCGTGTTGTCGGCGACAAGCAGGCCGAGCCTTACCAGGCCAGGATCATGTTCTCGCTGCGCGAGGCAATCCAGCGCGGTCGCTCGGGTGCGGTTCTAGCGCCCACGGGAAGTGGTAAGAGTCTGAAGGCAGCCGCTGCGGCCGAGGATGCGTTCAGTCTCGGCAAGCCCATTTTGATCCTGCACCCGGATGTCAGCCTGCTTCGGCAGAACTACGCACAGCTGCAGGCCATCCCGTCCCTGCGGGAGGCACGCTTGGCGTTCTTCGTTGCCAAGACAGAGGTCATCGGGGACGGGTCGATGCTCCGCAACACTCTCGATGCCGACGTGATCATGGCGACGAACATGTCGCTGGTGAACAAGCTGGATGACGAGGACTTCCTGCGCGGCCTCGACGAGTTCGGCCAGCGAGGGGGCGTTGCGCTTATCGACGAAGGCCACAAGGCGGCCGCCGAACAGCTCTCGAAGATTCTCCAGCGGATTGCCCGTGCCGGCGGCTCAGGCATCGTGCTCACGGCCACTCCGTTCAGAACGGACGGTCAGGACCCGCTGGATCCCTTTGGTGCCAGCATCGAGCACGATCTGATCGATGTCGCCACCTATGATGAGGTCCTGGCGACGGGCCGGACGGTGCGGACCCGGTTCGACATTGCGACCGGAGAGTTCGAGCGCCACCTCGGCGCCGACGCCGTCCGGCTGATCGAAACGGCCTTTCTAGCCCTGTTGGCCGAGAACAAGTCAGTGGATCAGGCCTCGCAGCAGGCGTTCTCCCGCTTCTTCAAGCCGGATGCGAGCGAGGGCGACAGCGCGATTGCCGAACTAATCGTTGCGGCTCTCGTAGGGATCTGGGCCAAGCGGGCGGGCAATGCCGTTCTGGCGATGGTCCATTGCGACAGCGTGGAGTTCGCCAAAGCGCTCTCAGGAGCTCTGGCGGTTCAGCGTCTGCCTGAGGAGCACCCGCGCGCCGGTGAGCGTCCGCGCGTCGCCTTTGTGGTTGCTGGTGAGATCCGCGTCTGGCGCGACGGACGGGAGACTGGTCTTAAACTCGGCGAGGAACCCGGCCGGAAGATCAAACGTGACGATCTTCTGAATGAGGCCCGGGCGGGCGAGTTCGATATCCTCGTCAACGTGAATGCCCTCGGCATCGGGACCGATGTTCCCCAGACGGATCTCAATATCCTGGCGTGTCAGGAACGATCGATCGGTCCCGTCAAACAGATCAGCGGCCGCGGCGAGCGCTCGCACAAGGCCACTCGGAAGACGCACCAGGTCTTCGTCGACGTCGGCAACTCGATCCTGCGGATCTTCAATGACATCGATGCAATGCGCCGCAATGATCCTGAGCGGTGCCGCCGTCAGGTGCGTGGTCTGGCTGCGCCAATCCGGGAGCAGTTTGAGGCCTGGTTCGACAAGGATCCGTCCCTTCGAGACCAGATCGAGGAGCGCCAGCGCCAGATCCGGCTGCGTCTCGGTGAATCCGATCGGGAGCAGTACGAGGATCCTCTTGACCCCTCAATGTCCTGGGGCGAGGAAGATACCCTGCCGCTGCCGAAGCCGTTCGCGTCTGGCATGATGGCCGCCGGGATGCGCCGGTATGACTCCGAGAGCAAGAAGTTCTCCAGCCGCTTGGCCCTGTTCTGCGATCTCTATCAGTCGGGGATCTATAGCGCAGAGGCCGTACAAGATCTCCCGCGCTGGTTAGTGGCAACCCACGATGAGAAGACAGGGGCGCAGCAGGCGTTCCTGTGCTCGACCCTCGACGTTGCTCGCAAGTACGCGGCGTTTGTCGGCATCCGCTACGATGGAGAGTATGAGCAGAGTTCTCCGAGCGATAAGCAGCGGCGCTTCCTTGCTAGCCTGCAAAAGGAGAAGCCTCAGGCCCAGCCCTGGCTCGTACCCTTCGAAGAGGCGAGGAGTGCGACCCAGATCGCGTGCGGGATCGATCTGCTGAAAGATCGGGCCGCGCTGCTGGTGACGCTGCTCGCCATGGGGGCGACCCGTCTGATCGAGAGAGCGACAGGGGCCCACAGCCTGCAGCCCAAGCTGCGGTCGGTCATTCTGGATCGGCCCAACCAGATCACACCCCAGCGCCGTGATCTCCTGGCCGCCTATTGCCGGCTGCGCCAGCGCCTTGCGGAGATCGCGCCCACGGGGTTCGACCGCAAGGCGGCTCCGTTCTCGATCACGACGTACGATCCGAGCGTCCTGCCGGAAATCCGGAGCGTGGTTGCCAGCACAAATGTTGGCTTCTTCGTCATTGAGGATCCGGACAAGGAAGAGGCCCTGAAGCCCCGCCTGGCCGAAGGGCTGATGAATGCCAGCATCGTTGCCGTCGGGCCGAAAGGTCCGACCGAAGCGTGGATCCGCCAGAAGGCCGGGTTTACCCGCCACGACGATGCGGCCCGCGTGCGCGAGCGCAGCTTCAGACTGGCGCTGGAGGACTTGTGCGATGCCGGCAAGATCTCCCGGCAGAATTCCATCGCGATCACCCTGACACGTCTCGAGTACATCGAGATTGCGAGTGCAAAGCCGGGGCGCGAGCTCACCCGGGCTATGGCTGATGTCGTCAAGGATCTGATGGTCGTTCTGAGTGACGACGGGCAGATCCCTGCCGATGGTGCTCAGGTCGAAGCCATCCGGTCGGCCATCGCCAACAATCTTCCGGAGCTCGCCATCGAGCTTCCGGTCGGGCGGCTCTGCGCGCGCTATGCCCAGCAGACGGTTCCGAACCAGAAGAAGATCCTGAAGACGTTGGAGCGGGCTGCCGTTTTCAAGAAGAACCGCGATGCCTTCCTTCGGGCCCGGCAGCAGGTCTCAGACAACGGCCTCAGAGCAGGGGCGCAACGCTAGTGGTTAAGATCTGACGCTTGGTGCCCTGACTGCGTTTGTCAGCGATGTGCCAGGATGTTGACCAGGCGACCGAATGGATCACGGACATAGAAGCGGGTTACGCCCCAGGGCTCAGTCGCGGGGCCATATTCAATCGTGAACCCTGCGGCCTGCATCTTTTTATAAATGTCAGACAGATCGTCTACCTCAATGGAGAGGTCGGGAACAGGCGTTCCGGACCCGCCCTCGGTCATCACGCTGATCTGTGGCGTCATGCTGCCATCAGCCGCAAAGGTCATGATCCACCCGAGGTCCATAGCGATATTCATCCCGAGCACGTCGCCATAGAAGGTCTTTGCGGCATCGGTCCGGTCGACAGCCAGGTTTGCAACAATGCGCCTCACGGCCATGGATTGTCTCCTTGCATAGCCCTCATGGGCGGCGACCAAGCATCAGATTTCGTCCCCTCGGTCAGTTGTCAAAGCCCTGGCTTCCATTTGATCGAGCAGCCCATCGAGGGTTTCTGCCCGGCTGGGGCGATGCCCGTTGCTGCCACCGCTCGCAGGGCCTCGAGGAGTTCCCGCGGGGCGGTCGGGGAGGGCTGGTTCGTGCGGCCCTCGTCCAGGCGCCCGTGGTACCTGAGCCTTCCCTCTCGGTCGTATCCGAAGAAGTCCGGCGTACAGACCGCTCCATAGGTAAGGGCGACCGATTGATCCTCGTCATGCAGATAGGGGAAAGGCAGTCCGTGGCTCGTGGCGAAAGCCTTCATGTTGTCGAATGAGTCTTCCGGATAGGCGGTGGCATCGTTCGAGCAGATCGCCGCGAACCCAACTCCCTCGTTCTGTAAAGCCAGCGCGTCCTGAACCGCGCGATTGATGACAGCTTTCACATAGGGGCAATGATTGCAGATGAACACGATGACGGTTCCCCGTTCGCCTGCAACATCATCGAAGGAATAGATCCGCCCATCAGTCCCGCGGAGTCGGAAATCACCGGCCGGGGATCCCAGGGCGACACTGTCGGATGCTGTTGCCATATGAACCTCCTCTGTCGTGGTCCGGGTCCTGTGGTGCTGCGAAGAGTAAGGAACCCGGTTGGAACAAATCAACAACGAAGATTCTTGTGCGGCTTGAAAATAGAGATTCCGTGATCCTATTCTGTCCCTGGTCCTCCGATATGGACGTCAGAACTGGGCGGCGCGTCCGCTCTTGGTGAAGTCTTCACAGGAACCCAAACCCAGCGTGCGCGCGTTGGATCCGGCTTTCGAGGAGTATACCGTTTGACCACTCTCAAGGAGTTTGAGACCGCATTGCGGGAGCAGGGCATGAACATGGCCCTCGCCATCCTGGAGAAGCTCAAGGAGCGCGATCGCGCCAATCGGACGGTCAGAGTCGGGCGGCGGATCGCCGGCAAGAAGATGACGCCCGAGTTGGCGAGGCGGATCATCGAGCTCAACCAAACCACTGAGATGACCCAGCAGGAAATTGCGTTTCAGCTGGGCGTCAACCAGGGCCGCGTGAACGAAGTGCTCAAGCACGGAAAATGGCTGCAGGACAATCCAAAGTCCGAGGAAGCCGTGTCGCGCGACCGGGCCAAGGCACGCATGGAAAAGGCGCGGGCCGAGAGCGTTCCTGTGAGCATGCGCAAGAGTGTGGCTCCACCAAATGAGATAGCGCATCGCCCAAAGCCAAGACCACGCAATGTGGCGCAGCTCTCGATTGAGGACTTCCTGAGTTCGCCGCCCAAGTCCGAACAGCGATAGGCCCAGCGGCGCCGGTGCCGGGATTGCCGGTGCCCAGACATGCAGAAGCCCGCCGGAGGGCGGGCTCGACATCTCTGACGAAGCTGAAGCGGGTTAGGCCGCAGCAGCAGAATTGCGTGCGATGTAGTCAATGTCGTTCCGCACGATGCCAAGGTCGTTGAGCTCACGATCGCTGAGATGCGACAGCTCACGAACCGTCTCGCGGTAACGCATATACGCGCGGATTTGGGAGAGAATGTAGGTTACGAACATAATATGCCTTCAGGTGCTAACTGCCTCGACCACCGAGGTTTTTTCCATTGTCTGTGACAGGACTGATATGGGGGTGAGACACTTAAATGAACAGTCGGCCCTATGTAGAGGCGTTATGCACTAAGAGCATATCGAGCCTAGCCGTATGGGACGGAAATGGATCCTAAGCTGCCGAATTCGGCTGGCCAGAATCCATGTTTGCCTGAAGGAATTGAGATCCGACTTTCCGGGCGCTGGCGCGGTTTGTGACGTTCAGGCCCTGCAGGATGGCGGCAACGTGAACTTTCACTGTGCCAAAGCCCATCTGAAGCTCTCGAGAGATCTCCTTGTTGGTCATACCTTTCACAAGGAGGTCGAGTACTTCGAGCTGACGACGGGTGAACTGGGGCTGACCCTGGGTAGGTCGGAATTTTGGCTGAGAGCTGTCGCCTACCTCCGATGATTTCAGCTCATCCATCCCAGGTGGAACGAAGATACTGCCGTCGAGGATGCTGGTGACTGCACCAGCGATGTCGCTGGAGCTCAACCCCTTCGGGATGTAGCCGTGGATTCCAGCCTGGAGCGCCATTTCGATATCAGTCGGGTGGCTTGAGCCAGACACGATGGCGATCTTGGTGTTGGGAAAGGCTTTGGTGAGCGCTCCGATCGTGGCGGCGTTCTTCACGCCTGGCATCTGAAGGTCGAAGAGAGCGAGTTGTACGCGCGGTGTCGCTTCCAGCTGTTCCACGGCTTCGTCGAATGAGCCGACTGTAATGGCATCGGCGAACCCGAGACGGTTGGTCAGAATGGCCGCAAGAGCTTCGCACATGACCTGATGGTCGTCGGCAACGATCGCAATTTTGTTCTTCTTCGCTGGCATATGACGTACTTGCTTCCGGCCTCTGGGAGGTGATTGTTAGCCGGGTAAGCTGACCCCTGATTTGATTTAGCCCAATTTCCTTAAAGCTATGCAAGAGCTAAGGTCCATTCCGCTAAATCGCCCTACCCATTAGGTGGTAGGTTTGACGCCCGAGGGTCTTCGTCTGGTGCGTCTAGCTGAGATCTAATCCTGAGAACCGCCCGCCCGTGGAGAGCAGCGGAGCGCGATATGCCTTCGCGCAAGCATAAATCATGGCGTCGCCCATATTGAGTTTGCCCGTCTCGCTCGCCTTCTTCCCATGCTTCTCATAGGCCTGGGCGGCACGGCGGCCGATCTCGGGCGTAATCGAAATGACTTGGATCTTGCTTAGGGTGAGGAACTCGTTGACCAGTTCCTGGGTCTTGGAGATCGGGGCCCCGGTGGCATTGGATAGACCGACGGCGGCCTCGAGAAGGCTCATCGGGGAAATGATCAGCGGGGATTTAGCCTCCTCGATGCGTCTGGCGAGCTCGGGAGCTTCGGCCCGATCGAGCAGCAGGGCCAATACGGCGGTGGAGTCGAGATACATCAGGCGGCCTCTCCTGGTGACTTGCTTTCGTTGTCGAGAAGCGCACGGACTTTCCGCCGCACTGGCTCTACACGTTCCAGAAAGGGTTGCTTGCTTTTCTCTCTCTCAAGGGCCTCTTGGCAGGCATCGCGGATGACGTCGATGATTGGCTTGTTGCGGCGGCGGGACAGCTCACGGATGAGCCGGTCAACTTCAGGGTCTTTGATGTGGTAAGGCATAGGGATATCCAGAAGATGTGGTAAGGCATAGGGATATCCAGAAGAAGATATCCGGATACCCCGAGGCAGATATCTCCGCAAGGTGACTTTGGCCATAGTTGTTGATGAAAATCGTCAGAAATCGGGGACGTCGCCCGTCCGATTTTCCTCGTCAGTGAGCATGGCTATGCGGCTTCGGTCCACGCTATAAGGCGTGGTTCTGAATTCCACTGCGGCGATATGGTGGACAACCAACGACTGGACATCGAGCTTGAGGCTCGGATCACGGTTGTCTTGAGTGACAGGATTGTGTTCGTCCCATCCGAAGAAATGGGCGTACTGATCTGCCTTCTTGGCCTTTGGCGTTTCTGGCACTTCCTCCGATACCCAGTAATGCGGCTCGAGCCCATCATCCCATTGGGACGCGACCGAAGCCGTTATCCTTGACCCTTCCGGCAGATCCTGCGCTTGCACACGAGCAGCCTTATAGAATAGCACCACGTTGCTTTGCCCACGCCCGGCTTGAACAGACGGGAACAGGATCCCGTCTAGCGTAGGACTTGCCTCGGTCGCGAGATAGTCGGCGATTGCCTGCGTCGCGAGATACTCGAACGGCTCGTCATTCGGCATGACCGGGATAGTGATACGGCGGCTCAGGCGATCGAGGAACTTCGCTCGCTTAATCTGTGTGACATAGGCCGGATCGAAGAGGCTCCCATGGGCCTCAACCTCCTGCAGCGCAGAGAGATCAAGGAGGCGCAAAGATCTTGTGACATCGAAACGGCCGACCAGTACCTTGCTACCGACTGGCGGCCGCACTTCTGCGAGTGCCACGATCGGATCGCTGGACCCATAGAAGACGGAGATTCCCCTGGCGTTCATTCGTCCGTCCTTGCTCAAGGACGAGGGGGCAGGACCAAGTTTTCGTTCCGGCGCTTCCAAGGCTTCCTGAAGGGTATCATCGGACTCGAACGTGCGTGCACGGTAGAAGGCGGTAAATTCCGTGCCTGGCCCCACCTCGATAATGACGGAGCGGCCGGCTTGGGTCTTCAAGCCATCAAGTGAGCCGAAGATTTCTTTGAGAGTGTCTGCGGCTTCCTGGCTGAAAAACCGGGTTTGTGTCTTCAGAACATGCTCGAACTGGCGCCACTTGGTGTGCCATTCCGCATCATCATGTTTCTTGGGTGTGTAACGGGCTTCCCGCTCGAACTCATATTCCACTTCGCGCGGAGCGCCGGGATCACGCTCAGCGTAACGGTCCGCCAAAATCTCTTGGACGTCGGTGGCCGGCTGCACATCGATTTGGGCCGCCTCCCCAATCACATCTATGGTCTCTTCGCCTTCGCGCTCCCACTCGCGAATACCTTCCCGCTGCATGGCATATTCAAAGCCGTCTGGTTGGGTCTCAGTGCGCTCATAGTGCTGCTGAAAAGCCACCTCGACGAGGCTCGCCATGTCCTCAATCGTGAAGGTCCGTCCGGTCTGGTTGCAATAATCGCATTCAGCCTCCTGCCCTGACTCCTCAATCTGATCTTGGAGGTACGGTTCTCCAACACATTCGGAACAGATCCGCTTTTCCTTCAGTTGATCGACGTAGTCACGCATTCGAAGCTCCGGGCCGGGTCTACTCTAGCCTATTCGGCGTAGTGGCAATCGATGTGGCAACGAGCATTCGGCTTTTCCAGAACGGAACAAGCAGACGAGGCGCAATGTCCCTCCCTGTAGCCTAACATTCGCTCGTCGTGTTTATATTGCATCGTGGCCGTTGGCGCGGTGGAGGTACGTAACGCGGTGCCCTTTACCGAAAATCTCTGACTGCGACTCGGATCTCAGGTTCGGCGCGGTGTTCTTCTGGAAGCGCAACAGAAGGATTTTGGGGTTCCTTTGCCCCTTCGCGCAGAACTGAGCGGGAGCCAATCTTAGCCTCATCGCCGCGACCATGCCGAAGGTGGAAGCCTTGATCGCGGTCGCCGACACTTCGGAGAAGTTCGGAGAGATCCATCAGGTGTTCCGCAACAAGGTGGATGATATCGCCTTCCCGTTGTAGGCGTCCGCGACAGGCGATCATTCCGCTGGATAGGATAAGGCGCCGTTGTCTGTCGAACAGCGATGACCAGATGACCAGATTGGCGACATCGGTTTCATCCTCAACCGTCATGAACATCACGCCTTTGGCCGAGCTTGGCTTCTGTCTTACTAGCACCAGTCCGGCCACGGTGACCCGATGGCCATCGCGAACTCGCCGGAGGTCAGCACAGGTGATCATCCGGCGCTCGTTCAACTCCTGGCGCAGGAAAGCCAAGGGGTGCTGACGGAGGGTCAGTCCATTTGAGCGGTAGTCCTCAACGACCTCCCGCCCTTCCGTCATGGGGATCAGCGTAACATCAGGCTCGATGCTCTCCGGTTGGATCAGATCTGCTCGACGGTCAGCTGCTGCGAAAAGCGGAAGTACCTCATTGCCGAGGCCGCGTATCGTCCATAGCGCATCACGACGGTTGACGTGTATGGAGCCAAAGGCATCTGCATCCGCCAGTCGCTCCAAGGCTGAGACCGGAATACCTGCGCGCCGCCAGAGGTCCTCAACGGAGGTGAAGGGTCTCTCTTGACCAGCAAGCGGGATCATCGCGGCGTCAGAATTGGCAAGACCTCTTACCAGGCGAAGTCCGAGCCGGACGGCAAAGCGACGGGGGTTTCTTGTGGGCTCGAGGGTACAGTCCCAGCGGGAATGATTAATGTCGATGGGTCTGATTTCGACGCCATGGTTTTTCGCGTCCCGCACCAACTGCGCCGGCGCATAGAAGCCCATCGGTTGCGAGTTTAGGATTGCGCAGCAAAACACATCCGGGTGATGACACTTCATCCACGATGATGCGTAAGCGATCTTGGCGAAACTCGCGGCATGGCTCTCTGGGAAGCCGTACGAGCCAAAGCCTTCGAGCTGTTTGAACGTACGCTCTGCGAAGTCGCGATCGTACCCGCGACTGGTCATTCCCTGAACAAGCTTGTCACGGAACTTCGTGACGCCAGCTGTCAGCTTGAATGTCGCCATCGCCCGTCTGAGTTGATCGGCCTCAGAGGGTGTAAAGCCAGCGCACTCGATAGCCACCCGCATGGCTTGCTCTTGGAAGAGCGGGACGCCTAGGGTCTTTTCCAAAACCCGTTTCAGCTCGGGCCGCGGATACTCAGGCTTCTCACGCCCCTCTCGGCGCCGCAGATAGGGGTGGACCATATCCCCCTGGATGGGGCCCGGCCGCACGATCGCAACCTGGATGACGATATCATAAAAGTTCTTCGGGCTGATCCTCGGGAGCATTGCCATCTGAGCCCGGCTTTCGATCTGGAAGACACCGACGGTGTCGGCGCGCTGGATCATCCGATAGGTCCGTTCGTCATCCATTGGGACGGAGGCGAGGCTTCGTTCCTCACGCTTATGCTCGCGAAGCAGTTCGAAGGCGCGGCGCATGCAGCCGAGCATGCCGAGCCCCAGCACGTCGACCTTCATGAACTTCAGGGTGTCGATGTCGTTCTTGTCCCATTCGATCACCTGGCGATTTTCCATTGCCGCTGGTTCGATCGGCACGAGATCGTCCAATCGCTCCTGGGTCAGAACAAAGCCACCGGGATGCTGGGACAAATGGCGCGGAGCACCAATCAGTTCGGATGCAAGCTCTAGCGTTAACCGCAAGCGAGTGTCATCGAGATTTAGGTTGAGATCCGCAGCGTCCTTCTCAGAGATGCCGTTCTCGCCCCAGCCCCAAACTAGTCCAGCGAGGTTCGCTGTGACATCCTCCGGCACACCGAGCACCTTACCCACCTCACGCACCGCGCCCCGCGCCCTGTAACAGGTCACGACGGCGGTGAGAGCAGCGCGGTGGCGCCCGTAGGTGTCATAGATCCATTGGATCACCTCTTCCCGGCGCTCGTGCTCGAAGTCGACGTCAATGTCAGGCGGTTCCTTGCGTTCCTGGCTGACGAAGCGCTCAAAGAGCAGATCGTGTTCCGTGGGATTGATCGAAGTGATCCCAAGCACAAAGCATACGGCCGAGTTGGCCGCTGATCCGCGACCCTGACAAAGGATGCCGCGCCCTCTAGCGAACGTAACAATCGAATGGACCGTCAGGAAATATGGAGCATATCCCAGTTCCTGAATGAGGTTGAGCTCGTGCCGGCAGGTTGCGGCGACCACGTCCGGGATCCCATCCGGATAGCGGCGGCGGGCGCCGTCCCAAGTCAGGCGTTCGAGCTTTTCTTGGGCAGTCTCACCGTTTCCTGTTTCGGCCGGGTACTGATACTGGAGCTCGTCGAGAGAGAAGGTGCATCGTGCGAGGATCTCTTGAATGCGCGCGATCGCCTCGGGGTGGCGCTCGAAAAGCCGCGCCATTTCGGCAGGATCTTTGAGATATCGGTCAGCATGGCGCTCCAGCCGATAACCGGCCTCGTCAATCGTGCAACCCTGTCGAATACATGAGACAACATCCTGCAAGCGCCTTCGATCTGAATGGTGATATAGGACATCCCCCATAGCGATCGTTGGTACCTTGGCCGCTTGAGCAGCCTGTTCAACATAGTAGAGGCGCAGGTGCTCATTTGGAGCGAAACGCCGGATCAGAGACATGTAAGCGCGATCGGCGAAGACGGCTCGCATCCGGGACAGGTTGGCCCGAAGTTCGTCATTGTCTTCGTCGCCGAGCAGAATTGCGATGAGTCCGTCATTCCAGGTAACGACGTCATCCCACGTGAGGAAACACTTGCCTTTGCCGCCCCGGCTTTTACCGACACTGAGCAGCCGGCAAAGTCGCGAGTAAGCGGGCTTATCTGTCGGGTAGACGAGAAGAGATGTGCCATCGGTGAGATCAAGGCGACACCCGACGATCAGCCGAACGCCGGTTTCCTTCGCCGCCTCATAGGCACGGACGATTCCAGCCAGCGAGTTGCGATCTACGATTCCAAGAGCCTCGATACCAAGAAGCTTCGCCTGTTCGAAGAGCTCGGCCGGACTCGATGCGCCGCGCAGGAAGCTGAAATGAGTGGTGACCTGGAGTTCTGCGTAGGTCATGCAAACAGTCCATGCAGCCACCAGTGTCCCCCATCCGCAGCGGGGGCATCGCGGAACATCCAGAAGCGAGCGCCTTTGTCGGTTTCAACCCGATAGTAGTCGCGGATCGCCTTGGGTTGATCACCCAGCCACCACTCGGACGTGATCCGTTCGGGACCGTCGGCCTTGGCGACCCGGTGGCGAACATGGCGCCAGATAAAGGCAGCCGGCGGGTGATCTGGCAAAAGCGCGGTTACGGTGACGGGCTCCGGCGGATCGATGAGGCGCGAAGGCCGCAGGAGGCTCTTAGGCCAAGCAACACCCGTAGCAGGCGACAGGGGAGGAACTTTAGCCGTCATCCGTTCTGGGACGATAGATTGGACTGGCGCCAAGCGGTAGACGCGGCCCGATCCGACCCGCGCAGTCAGGCGGTCGACAAGTTGGCTCATGTCCGGCGCAGCAGGCTCCTCATCGATGCCACGAGCTTCCGTCTGATACTCGTAAAGGGGCTCTGTTCGGCTCGCGATCAGCACGACTTCTTCGATGCCGAAGCCAGGATCAATAGTTTCCAGACGCTCGTCGAACAGTTTTGCAAGGTGCCCGTGGTCGCGCGAGGCCTTTGCCGTGCCGACACGAAGGGATGCGCCCTTTGAATCGACACGGCGGAAGATGAGATCAAGGCGACGAACCCCTTCTCCTCGCTTGGTGAGATCAGCACAAAGACGCTCTGCAAGATGGCGCACTACCTGCTTGAGATCCTCAAGGCGCCCAATCGGGTCGGCGAAAGCGACGGAGGAGACAGCCGCTTCCTCTGGTATGAGAGGATTGAGAGGTTCAAACGCGTGTCCCAGTGCCTGGTCCAGACGCAATGCAGCTTCCTTGCCGAACCGTCGCACCATTGGGGCTAGAGGCATGGCGGCAAGCTGGCCGACACGATCGATGCCGAGCCGATGCATAGCGCTCAGTGTTTCGGGAGGAAGCCGTAAAGCTTCAACTGTGAGCGTTGCGACAGCATCGACCATACGTCCAGGAGGAACGACGCCTGCTTTTCCATATCGGACGACGGCCCAAGCCGCGCCGGGCGCATCTGCGACAGCCGCTCGCGCTGCGATACCGGTCTTTTTCAAACGGCCTATCAGATCCGCAAGTAGCGCTTCCTCGCTGCCGAAGAGATGAGCAACGCCGGCAATGTCGATCCAGATGCCACTAGGGTCATCAGGGGAAACAACGGGCGAATAGCGGATTGCCCACCGGGCGAGCTCGCGTAACGCAGCCGCGTCATCATCTGGTGTTGCTTCAACCACATGAAGATTTGGAATGAGTGCCTGGGCCTGAGCTAGAGGCATTCCCGCCTGCAGTCCGAGGTCTTGGGCAGCTCGGCAGGCCGACACCACAATCCGGCGCGCGCCATTCATGCCGACGGTGACGAGGGGCTTATCGCGCGGCGGATCGCCGAGCCGTCGCCTGATCCGATCTGTCGGCCAGGTCGGCAGGTAGAGCGAGACGACCCTTCTCATCACATGCCTCAACAATCCAGCTGTGGGGTTCTGCCCCACGACAGCGCACAAGATCGACCTGCCATCGCTCTCGTCCGAGCCCGGGGGCAGGCATGGTTTCAGAAGATGCGGGCGCGATGCGCCAGCGCGTTGTGGCGGCGGTCGGAAGGTTCGTCAGATCCTTTTCCGCAACCGTCCACCAGCGCCGAAGCACAAGAGCCGGTACTCCTGATCCCTCTGCGGCAAGTTGCAACCGGCGGGAGGCTGTGAGGCCAAGGCGAGTAACTTCCCCGACCACGGCACCGAGGCCCTTCTCTCGAAGACCCTCCTCAACAAGAGGGAGAATGTCGCGGTCGTGGGATGTTTCGGCATAGATGACACGATCAGGATGTAGACCGACTTGGTGGAGCCCAGGCGCGAATAGATCACGGCGGGTGAGGCACCACAGAATGGGACCCTTGAGTCTTGCTGCGATGCCCGCGACGAAGAGGGTGGCGGTTCCGGCAAATTCGCTAGCTGGACCCGCTTCGATCACCTCGTGCAGCGCTCCGAGCGGGAGGCCTCCGCCCGGAAGGTGCCCGTCGAAGCTGGAAACTCCGAAGGGAAGGGGCTTCCGTCGGCGTGATCCGCCTTCCAGCCGCTCGATCTGGCGTCGTAGGTCGTCGATCGCGCTCTGGGTCCGGGGTTGCATTGAATCTGCTCAAAGCACCGATCCGCTAAGGCGACGACAAGGCAAAAGGGAAGGTCTCATGCTCAATGTCATGCCTGGAACTCGCTGCGACAAAATAGAACAAAAAGAGAACACGCGGACAGGCTGTGAGTCAATCAGCGGGGAGAAGCCGCCCCTGTGGATAATGGGGATGAAGTCCTCGGGGGGCGGCCCAAAAGCCTGTGCCGCCTCGAACCAAAATGATGGCGCTCACGGTGCGCCCGGCAGTCAGGATGCCGGAGGTAGACCGCAGATAGACCCTTTTTCAGAACGCCTCAAGAGCAATCGTGTTTTTCGAGAGTTGTACTGTCTTCGTTCGTTGACAGGGATAGAGGTCAGGGGCTCTGCTTGTGTTGAAGAGGGCTCTTCACAAGTGATTACGTTAAAAGGGTAGATTCGTGTCCGATGCCAACTTTGAACAGACGCTGGTAACGCTTACCGCCAACGTTGCGTCTGCGTTCCTTAGCAATAATACGGTGAGCCTCGATCAGATCCCGAAAGTTGTCGATGAGACCCACAAGGCTCTCAAGAGGCTGGCGAGTCCGGATGTGCCTGAAACCCCAGCAGCGACCCCGGCTGTATCAATCAAGAAGTCGGTGCAAGAGGACTATCTCGTGTGCCTCGAGGACGGCCGCCGGTTCAAGTCACTCAAGCGGCACCTGAAGACGAAATACAATCTGACGCCAGATGAGTACCGTAGGAAGTGGAGCCTCCCGGCCGATTACCCGATGGTTGCGCCGGGCTATGCCAAAAGGCGATCGGAACTAGCGAGGGGTATGGGATTAGGCCAGATTCGTCAGCGGTCAGCCGCTGGCTAAGCTTAAGAACGGAACCTATAAAAGAGGGCCGGTTCATGCCGGCCCTTTTTTGTTGCGGGAATGCAAGCGGAATAGATTGGGGGGAAGTGCAATGCTGATGCTGATCGAAGATTATTCGGAGAAGTTGCGGATTCAGAAGACGCTTGAGGGCATCCTTCTCGATGCACTGCCGGAAAAGGGCAGGTACACTTTGGGGTACAAGGGAGCAAACCGCGAGAGAACGCTCCGATACCATCCTGACAGCCCATTGTATTACGTACCAGGCCGACACGACGATGCCCATGTGCCACGGTACGCAAACACGCTGGGTATTCTTGATCGCACGAAGGCGCCGCAGGACATCGTTGTTGTGATCAACATCCCTATGAAGTCGAATGGTCAGAAGGCAGCAGGGTTCTTTGCGAAGGACAGCCGGTCCGGCCGAATCTACCTCATGCATACTGGCAGAGTGGGAGGAGGGCGAGCCGGCATCGGCAAGCTGGCTTACCTGGCTTGGAGTGATCGGAAGCCTGTCGCTGTGATCGACAATGACGGCGGAGAGCGTTTTGGAATCGTCGTCACTGAAATTGACGAGAAGGGGCTCGTCTCCGAAATCACGAAATTTGTCGAGGATGTCAAAGAGTTCAAGCGCTATGCGACTGGCACCAACGAAGAGGTCGAAGCGCTGAAGAAGAAGATCGGGCGCTTTCAAGCTCTCCATGGAGATGAGTTCTCAGGCACGAAGCGCGGGCGTACCCAGGGAGTTCTCGAGTACGACACCTATCATGGTGACATCGTTAAGGCGCTTCGCCAGATGTTGGAGGCAGATCTTCGTTCAGATGAAGAGGTCTTTAGAACTGGGTTGATCGACCTACTCGTCGAGCGCAAAGGAAAGCGGAGCCAGGTATACGAGGTCAAAACCGGGATGACGCGGCAGCATCTCTACACGGCCATCGGCCAGCTGATTGTCCATTCCGGCGATAATAAGAATTGTCGGAAGTTCCTTGTCATTCCCAGTGGCGAGGATTTGCCTGACGACGTGAACGGCGCTGTGGGGCGGGCCGGGATTGAGATCAT
The DNA here is from genome assembly GCF_009296175.1 of Microvirga tunisiensis. Lineage (GTDB taxonomy): Bacteria > Pseudomonadota > Alphaproteobacteria > Rhizobiales > Beijerinckiaceae > Microvirga > Microvirga tunisiensis. The sequence goes on from NZ_VOSK01000001.1 coordinate 197,416, forward strand.
GCGGTTTCGGAAGGTTCGAAAGGACTGGAGAATAGAGCCCGTATGACGCATCGCTTGCTCAGGATCGTCATCAGTCGGGTATAATGCAGCTTGAAACATAGGGCCGGAAGATTCCGGCCTAGTGAAACGAGGAGCTGACTGATGCAGGTAGGGGCCGGCCGTGATGTAATGCAGGCGTACCTTGAAGCGTGTGGTGGCGACGCTCAGCGTGCCATGGAGGCCATGTCGGATCGTCTGGTTTGGTTCGCAAGCCTCTCGAACGGCGGGTTCCTGAAGCGGAACGTGAACCTGTATTTTGCAGACGATGTGGAGAAGCTCTCGCACGAGACGGATGCGCTTACGGCGCCACTCCCGCCCATTGATGAAAGCATGGCAGGCTGACGAGCTAACGCCATTCCGGAAGCGAGGCCGCAACTTTATGGCTTCCGGCCCGTTCAACCTATCGATTGGGCGAGCCAGCGTTCAAATCTGGCACCGCCCGACGTCGCTCAGACGTAGCGGAGGCAAGGAACTTTACTGTTCCTTTGCCGATCCTGCATTAGGCTCTGCCTCGGACTGGAAAGGCGGATCAACTCCATCTGCGTCCGCTTTGCCAAGATATGCCAGGCGGGCTGGGTCAGATGATCGATTGAGAGTTGATCGCAACGGAGAATGGGTTCGAATGTCGACCGCCAAGAAGAGTGCTAATCCCAGCTTTACGACCGGTGAAACCGTTGTTTATCCCGCGCATGGGGTAGGCCAGATCACTGCGATTGAAGATCAAGAAGTGGCTGGCTTCAAACTCCAGGTGTTCGTTGTGTACTTCGCCAAGGAGAAACTTACGCTGCGGGTTCCGATGGGGAAAGCTGCGGCCATGAGGAAGCTGTCGGGGTCTGAAACTGTGGATCAAGCTATTGAAGTGCTTGGCGGCCGCCCGCGGCCGAAGCGCGGCATGTGGAACCGCCGGGCGACTGAATATCAGGAGAAGATCGCGACCGGAAAGTTGATCCCTATCGCAGAGGTGGTGCGCGATCTTTACCGCGGGCCAAATCAGGAGGATGCGTCTTTTAGCGAGCGCAGGATCTACGAGACTGGTATCGATTTTATGGCCCGAGAGCTCGCATCCATTAAGGGTATGACTGAGGCGGAGTCCCTGAAGCTCATTGAGCAGGAACTAGCTAAGTCACCTCGGACCGCCAGTGACGTCAAGGCAGCCGAAGATGATGCCGAGGGCGAGGCTGACGCCGCTTGATCATGGAGCTCTGCCTGAGATGGGCAAACAAATTCGGGCCGAACTGAATCGGCCCGAAAGTAGCAGATGAATGTGTCTGGAGTTTCCGTTAGAGCGTGGAAGCCCAGGGCAAGAGCCTCAGTGTCGGCTTCTTAGCTGCAACACGCTTCGGCTTCGTGAAGGGGACATAGTTCATGCGATGGTGATGCACGCAGAATGAGGATCCATCCTTTTTGTGCTGCCCGCAGAACACAGCGAGGCCGCCATCAGAGCCCATGATCTCCCGGCAATGGCGTTCCTTGACGTCCATGAAGGAGACGTCGAGGGATCCGGGATAGGGAGGCAGTTCTTCCTGCTGTGCCGCTTCCTTCACGCGTTCCTTCTTGGTGGGAGCCGCTTTTGGAGCTGCCTCCTCTGAGGCTTGCTTCTTCCGCGGAGCGCGGGCCACGGGGATTGCGGGCGAGAACGGTGTCGGAGCCCTCACCGAGATCTGGTTGACTGTGCAGATTTCCTGGACCGTTTCGGCGGCGACGCGAAGGACCTGAGCGGTATCTTCGGTCGACAGGCCATGAACCTCGATGAGATCGCGGACGCTGGCAATCTCTGCTGACCCGGTGTCGTAGGCGAGTTGGATCCAGGAGAGGTCCACTTCGGCATTTACGACTGGGACGGTAGCTCTACGGTTCGCGCGCGGCCGAAACGTGAGCAGCTCAGCCGGAATGCCCGACTGTGCTACGTCTGAAGTGGCCGGGCGGGAGTTGTTGAGCTGTTCTGCGTTCTGGATACGCAATTGAAGGCGGGCGGTGCGTTTCGCCACTTCCTCTTCCGAGAGAGGCTTGCCGTTCTTGGTCTTTTTGGCGATGCCCTTCAGGTTGTCCATGTAGGGCTTCTTGTGCTTGAGCTCGATGCCGAGACGATTGCACTTGCAGATGACCGAGTTTTTGGTCGTGCCCATAATCTCGGCGATCTCTCTGGCCTTCTTGCCCTCCGCAGCCAGTGACTTGAGGTGTTCGATGCGGCCTTCGGTACTCCAGGAGAAACACTCTTCCTTCGCGGCGGCATCGACAGAGTTGACCGGCGCCATCGGAACATCTTGGCGAGACAAAATGACTGGAAGCTGAGTGACGTTTCCTTGCCGGGCAGGCACGGGCGCCAGGAGCGGAGCAGTGTCCTCCGCAGCTTGGAGAATCCGATTGAGTGGAGCCTGCCGGATGGGAGCGGAGGAAAAATCAGCGATGGACTGTACAGCGTTTGTCATTGTTGCCCGCCTCTTAAATATCTTGCACCGGAGTGCTTATCTTGGTCCCTGTGTGGAAGGCGGTTGTCCGCCTCCCGTTGATACTGATCCGGGATCATCCCGGCACTGGTGGGGTTCGTTAGAGGAACCCAAACTGCGTCACCTTCTCGCCGCGATCTTCACGCTCTTGCCTGAGCCAAGTCAGAAGCTTTGCGGGATCGTTGGTTTTGAAGAGACTTGCTTTCCTCGCGACGTTCGCGAAGTCTGCGACCGTAAGTGCTTCGAGATCGCGGTCTTGCGGAACCGTGGTCTCACTGAGGCCCAGCACTGAAGTCCAGGCGAGCCTGGCGCGTTCAGTGTCGAGCGGCTTCAACTCGTAGCGCAGCGTGAAGCGACGTACCGCCGCTCCATCGAGCTGGTCGAGAAAGTTCGTGGTGCAGGCGAACGGGAGGGGATGGGAGTTCATCCAGGTCAGCATCTCGTTCACCTGAGTCTTCTCCCAGAGGTTACGAGCGCCTTCGCGCTTGGATAGAAGCGAATCCACCTCGTCGAAGAGGAGGAAGGCATTCTGGGCCTGAGCATCCTGGAACGCTGCGGCGATTGCCTTCTCCGTGTCACCCACATAGCGGCCAAGAATATCGGACGCGCGCTTCATCAGGAGCGGCAGACCCATCTCGTCAGCCATATACTGGGCTAACGTCGTTTTGCTCGTGCCGGGAGCGCCGTGGAGCAGGATTGAGATCGGCTTGTCTTTGTTCTCCACGACCGTGGAGATGATATCTGCAAGCGGCTCCACGGTGTTGACGAGCCGGATGTCGAACGCTTCCGGGCCACGCGGGGGGAGAGACCTGTGGATTTTCGAGCCAACGATGATCGACCGGACCGCAGCCTCTAGCCCATCCACGTTGTTCGTCAGGGCGGCAGCCCGAATGGCGCCTGCAATCTCGTTTGGATTGGCGACAAACGAGGCGAGACGACGGGCGACTGAGTGCGGGAGTTCGAGCCCGAACGATCCGGCGAGCCTCAGGATTGCACTAGCACGCTCTGCCGTATCATCCTGCGGCATGGTGTGAATGCCCGACAGCACAGACAGGAGTTTAGCCGTGACTGGCTTTTCTTCTGGAAGAAGCCAGATGGAGGGCGTGACCGTGTTGTTCAGCAGATGGCCGAGCAGGACCTTCTGCGGGGTCATGCAGGTGATGTCATATCGGGCCGGGCCCTGCTCACTTTGCGGAGAGAGCGGAGCCAAGTCGTCATGTTCCTCTTCGATCGCGGTAATGAGATCGGCGTCATCCGTGATGATCAGAACCGGCTCGACCTCGGTGGAACGGAAGGCCTTCAACTGTGAAACGACCAGTGAGACCAGGATTTCGTTCGGGTTGGAGTCTTCGTCAATGACGATCGGGAGAAAGTTCTTGGCTGCAAGAGCGTCGACGATCTTGCCAGCGGCAGTAAGAGCCGCTTTCGTGCGAATGGCGATATTGATACCAGTGACGTCGTTGGCGACAGACTTTTCAATGAGCTCGAGGACCGGCTGCAGGTGGCGGTCGGCGGAACCGGTAGACAATGCGTCGCAAGAGGAGCCAGAATAGATCTGGCCGGCCTTCATCGTGCTCAGAATCCGATCATGGACGCGGACAGCGTTCGCAGGAGTTCCGTGTGGAGTGTCCTCGTCGATGACCTCGTGCTCCGAAAGGATCCTGGTTTTCTTCTGAGCATGCTTGGAGCAATGCAGGTGTGCTGGCAGCAGAAGCCCGGACGACAAAAGAGTGGCGAAGCCGTCGCGCGGGTTACGGGCTCGGGCAACCGTGTAGGTCACGTCCGCAAGTTGCAACGCGGCGATGCCGGCCATCGGAAGGGCCGACGTGCTGGGATGCGGAAGAACCCCGTATCCGGCGAGCGTGCAGGTGGTGAATAGGTGTTGGTCGCAAGAGGCGAGGAGGATCGTCTGTAGGATCTCCTGATCCTCTGCCCGGTCCGCAAGGAGGCATGCAGCCAGTTTGGCTGTGTCGTAGAGCTCGCTCTGGAAGTCTACCGACTGTGCGCCAGTGGAGATGATGCCCTGAATGAAAGGCCCGACCACTTCCTGCTTCTTAAACTGGAGCAATTGGCGGCGATCCTCCCCAGACGGCTCGGACAGGCCGAAGGCGAGGAACTGGTCTGCGATATAATCGAGCAACTCGTAAGCGAGGTCGTAGGTCCCAGCTGCGATGAGACGCTCGACGGCTTTTGCTGCGTAGCGGATTCTGGTGTGCTTCGTGAGCATGGTGGTGATTGCTTTGACGGTTCTTGATGGGCCTGGAGGAAAGTCGATCGCAGCGTCCAGGTGGGTTGGGATGGGCTAGGAGTTGAGGAAGCGGCGGGCGATGGCGTCCTCGGCCTGCTTGAGAGCAAGGACGAGCTCATCGCCAATTCGGTCTTGAGCAACATCTCGGCCGCGGAGCACATCTAGAGCCTGAGCGGCTCGGCGAATGGTGTCCCGGTCCTGAGGGTTCTTGGCCCCAGAGGCGACCTGGAAGAGGAGCTCTCCGAGAACAAGGTCGGCCGGGTGTTTGGGATGGTTGGGATCGAACTCCGTGGCCAGGTGGAAGGAGGACCCGTCGATAAACGTCGAGGTAATATCGAGTGTCAGTTCCCGCTGGCCTTTGAAGGACTTGGCATAAACGAGGACCTGATCACGGGCGCCCTGCCATGAAGGAGCCGAGGAGTGCCGCAACGACTGCCCCGACCGGCTAAGAACTCTGAGTTCGATGCTTTCCACGGGGAGCCGCAGACCAACTGGGGACGTAGCGCTGAAGGAAATTGAACCTTCCTCACCTGGAAGACTGATGGGAAGGTTGCTGATGAGCGATCCGCTCCGGAGGAGGCGGAGAGCCTCGCGCTGTCCCTCGGACGAGAGTGTGGAAGGAATATCCACCAGAACATCCAGATTGAGGCACATCCGGCGAAACGGCCGGCTTGAGGCGTTAGAGTGGGCCATTGGTGAAATCTTTTTGCGTGAGAGTGGCAACCTGAAGAGCCGGGCAATGAACGATATGATCGCCGGCATCGTCGGTCAGAGCGATCGGACGGTTCGGGAAGCCTGTGCGGAAGGGACGGAGGAACTTCGTCGTCGCCTGCAGGTGTGCAAGCCAGCCGGACGCCTTGAGAGCGGTGTCTTCGATTGAACTGAGGTTCCCGTCCCGGCCGAGGCAGGCAAGAACAGCCGTACCTCGCAGGGTGCCGGACGAATTCAGGCTCTCGGGTTTGAAAATCTCGATGAAGCGCTGGCCCGGGACGAACAGTGAATGCTCACCCACTAGGGCTACAACGTTGTCATAGACAGGAATGCGGTCGAAATCAGGTTCGGAAAGAAGACCGACAAGGTCATCCTCCGACTGAACGTCCTGACAAGCGATCTGCCGAGAATTGGCGTCTATCACGATCACCTGCACCGTAAACCCCCTCAAACGTTCATTGAACGTTAATGGGGTTTTTATGGGAATCTAAAAAGGGTGTCAAACCTTTGATTCGATTTTTGTTCGGTATTCGTACGGTCTCTAAAATAGGGTTAAGGACCTGCTGCCATTTGGCGGAAAGGAAGGCTCTCGCTAACAAATTCAACAAGTTAGTTCACTTAAAAGGGATTAAATATTTTAGTTAAAGATGCCACTGGGCACTCAATAGTGGCGTGTTCGCTGTCCAATTCGAGATTCGTAAGCCTGGGGAAAACCGGCATAACCCGAGCAGGATAACCAGTACGGCCGCAGAGGCGGGCAGTCCTCGGGGTTCGCGAGGGCATGGATTTACTTTGTAGGGGTTGGGTCACAACCCCCATTTAATTTCGTGACAAACCAGGGACCTGAGGGCGGATGGTCCGAGATGCGCTGCGTCAGCCTTCTAAGTTCTCGTTAGCGGGGGCATGAGCTTCGTCTCCGTCGCGGGGTAGACCAAGACCCGCTTCAATCCTTTCTAGGAAGCGCTCCTCGTCTAGAACGACAACGATGGAGGGATCCTCCAGGACCTCTTCCATCCCAGGGCTTGCCGCCACCCGTTCAGCAATCCGAATGAGCAAAGCGAGGTTTTTGGCAGTCTCCCTTGGCAGAATGTCAATTTCGGGAACACCGTGCGGAAAGAGGGCGTCGAGAATGTTCTCGGCGCCATGGATCGGGGCCAGGGCGCGCGTTCCATGGACGAATGCGGGAAGGGGCCGGTGAGCAGCCGAATAGGCCGTCTTAAGTGCCTCAATGGTCGGATAGATTGTCTCTTGGTCAACAATCGGCTTCGCCCATTCCTCCGGGGCGACGAGTCGGGATGTTATGAGGCGAAACGCCTGGTCGTCCGGGGAAGGGGCCATTTGCCGATCCTCTTCGAGTGTCTGTGTCGGCCTGATCGCGATCGGGGCAGATGGAGATTCCGCCGCCCGTAAAGTCTAGGCCGGATCTGAATAGCGCAGATTTACCTAAATAGGACCAGAGCCTTTGCTGGAAAACCCACCAGTCTCTTAAAAAGCCATAAACTAGCGCATCCGGTGGTGTGGTCCGTGAAAAAAGGGATTAAAATGAATCTGCACCCTAATGTGTACCTGCTTTATGGTAAAGCTGACGCAATTGGGACGATTCTCGGGAGTCCAGAATGTTGAATCTCGCCTTCGAAAATGACGGAGAAGAGCGTCAGGGCTTTATGAAGATGTTCTCATCCCTGGCGGATGAGGGACTCAAGAATGCCAGCAAAGGCTTCTCTGAGTTCGTGTCTGGTCATGAGATCGGAGCTCCTTCGGCTCCGGAGAGTAACCGCGGTCAGCAGTCGGAGAGATTCTATGCAACGGCCCTGGCAGCGGCTGACCGGGGTATGGACGAACTGGCCGGTAAAGGATTCGAGCAGGGATGCCACCGGGCGGCCGCTGAGCTGTTTCATGCTCAGGAGGCTCGGCCCGCGAAGTCGCGCACTTCGGCCGGGCGGGACTTTGATTAAGGGGCCCAAGTGTGAGCAGTCTACGTGCGGCGTTGCCCATCAGTGCTCTCCCGTTTTGGGAGAGCCATCGGGGCGTCTATATTTCGACCGGCGTGGGCGGAACAGCGTTCGTCTCCGTCTACCTGTTGTCTGGATCATGGTTTGCCAGCGTCCTGGCGCTGGGACTTGCGATTAGGATCTCGCTTGTTGGTAAGCCATTGGTGCTCTGGGGAGCTGCCGTCAGTTTGAACTGGCTTCTGCTGACATGGCTCGTCTCAGGAGTGAACCTGATCTACCCGCCGGATCTGGTGGAGATTGCGCGGAGCTGGTCGTCCGACACTCCCATCAACGGGTGGGTCCCTGGTCTCACCTTCGTTGCGCTTTTGGCTTGGCTTGGTCCGGCTAGGTGGGGAGAGACCAGGACGAAAGCGTGGATTGGCCGGCATTCCTTACCAAACGTCGCCCTGATCCTAATCGGCCTGGTGGCTTTGCTGATGGTCGGTCGTCTTTTTCTTTCAGATTTTGGAATGCTTGTGCGGCTTGGTGCCGGAATAGGAGTTTTTCTCATGGGATGGCAGTGGCTCAACAGGCTTCAGACCTCGATGAAGAAGGATCTGAAGCAGATGGTGGTCGACAGCTCGGTTGATCGTTCGCGGTCCGACGTCGCGGACGCCAGGATTGCATCCCTAACACGTGCCCAGGCTGCGGCGCCTCAGGTCAACCGTAGCACAGGGATGGTTCAAGCTAGCCCACTTGTGGCCCCGGCGGTTCCGCAGGTCGTTTCAGTCTTCGACCCTCTAATGAATGGGGGAGGGGAGGACTTCACCACATCGCTGACTTCGGAGGATGTCGAAGCCGTCAATGATAACGACGATGGCGAGACCGGCGAAGAGATTCCCCTAGGGCGGTTTCACGACACGATCGATCTCGATCTGGTCGAGAACCTTCTTGCTGGCTCAGAGGATGATGACGAGAGCTACGTGCTATTGCGCGACGCGAGGGCTCTCCTCATCGAGAGGCAACGGCAACAGACCGCAGCTTCCGTCGAGTCAGATGATGCCGATCTCGTCCAAGAACCTGAGATCGTCCCAATCATCCCGCCAGAGAGTGTGGCTCCAGTCAAAGTTGAAGTAGCGGAAACGAAGGCAGTAGAACCCGTGCAACAGTCTCTCGCATCCGTGGCCCCTGTCGTGGTCACGCCATCCATTCCTGAGATCTCTGAAGATCAGGAGCACCGCCTGCGGATCAGGAGCGAAGCTGTCCGACTGCTTGAGCTGTACAAGCGGATCCTATCCAGCGGTTCTGTCGAGGAAAAGCTCACGACGGACATTCTTCCGCTTATTACAGAAGAGCATGAGGAGGTCATCGCGACCCTCGAAGGCGGCTTGGATCTGAATCGTTCCGTTAAACATCTTAGGGAGGGTAAGCCCCCAGAAGCGGCCGAGCAGGGCTCTGAGGCCACTGAGGACGATGTCGGACAATCCAGTGAGGAGGAACTCTACAACGCAGCCGCCGGGGCTGCGATCATGCCTCAGCATGAGATCGAGCGGCGCCTTGGCGAGCGGGGCCGGGAACTCCCGGAGGAAGACGAGATCAACCAGCTTCTGAAGCGTCTGATTAAGTATAACGGGACCGATGAATTTTTCAGCTATTTAGACCTGCACGTCCGGGGTCTGATCGCGAGGGATGCCTCGATTGAATTCGATCGAGTGGATTTCGGATTGTGCAAGGGTCTGCTCGGACTGGCGAGTGAAGACAGCCTTGCCAAGAAAGGGTTTGGATCGATCGAGGCCGCGGCCAACCGTCTGACTTTCTTTCTGGCGCATAAGGTAACCGCCAGTCGATTTGCAAAGGTGAAGGAGCTCGCCGAGGTCGGCTTCCAGAACAAGACTGAGCTCAAGTGGGCTCAAGGAGTGCGGCCCTATCTGGAAACGTTCTTTGAAGCCTTTCCAGAGCATCAGGATATTGGCGCAGGGTTCGCCTCCCTACTGAGTGAAGCAGAATTTCGGTACGACTTCGCCGGGACAAGGGACTGGGTACAGGAGGGATTGTCGGGCCGGTCTGGGCTGGATCAGAAGGCAATCAGCATTGGCCGCAGTCGTGTGCTGGGCAGCAGCTTACCTGGAGCAACTCAGGAGGCGTTAACCCAGTTCATCAACCTGCAGAAGCCGATTGATATCATTGAATTCGCGATGCGGCAGGAAAGCATGATCACCAGGAAGGATGAGGGGGATCACCCCCTTTATCCGGCCTATATGGCGCTGTACTGCCGTGCGTACCAAATCGTATGTCAGATGAAGGCGAGCTTGCAGGGACGCCCATTCCTGCTTGACCAGCTTCCGGAGATCCTAAAGTCCCGTGACGAGAAGTTGCTCGGCTTGTTCCATAAGATGGAACGTGACGGCGAGATGTACGAGACATGGGTCCGGGAGCAGAAGGACAAGATTGATAACGTGGCTAGCCTCGAAGGGACGATCGGTCGCCTGACTGAGGATCTCTCGAACCGGAATCAGGAGTTGCAGGTTTTCAAGGAATCCAAGACCGGCCTGCGTGTCGATCCACTCGAGGAGGTCGCCCGCCTGATTGTCGAGAAGAAGCCGATGTTCAAGATGGTTAAGGACCAAGGCCCCATCAGACTTCAGGCCAATTCAAGTGGGCACATTATCTCTTTCGTTCATGGGATGTCGCTGAACTGGAAGGTCGAGAACGGAGGGAATGGATTGGCCTCGGAGAACGGCCACTTCAAGGTTGATTTGGCGGCTCTGAGGGCCAGCCTGCGCGGAAAGAGCGGCTTGGACGAAGCAATGCCAATCCGGCTAAGAGTCGTGGTGGTAAATGGAGCAGTTGTGGGCGCACGACCGCAGAACTTTGCCTTCACAGATAAGGAAGTTCTGCAGAACCCTGATATTGTGATGAATCGGAGCGAGGTCGACCAGGACAAGAACGCTAAGGCGTAGTCTGTCGAGCAGGTACGGCTCGAGCACGGACTTATGTTGAATAGGCCCGGACTTAATTGCGCCGTGGGTCTGCTCGGGTTAGCAGGCCCACGGCGCAAAGGTCGTTAACCACTATTTTGGTTAGAGAATAAATCCCATTAGAGTGGCCTAGGTCATTTTCAACGGTTTACTGTTCAGGTTTACGGGTGTTATGATTCTTATGTTGCGGCGGGAGATGCGCTGCCCCGATTCCCGGCACTGGGCCGGCGGGATGTCCGAATGGACAATGGAGAGTGAGCATGGCGACGGCGGTACAGCACGCTGAAAACACCACTCAGAAGGCTTCCAAGAACACCGCGATCGATGAGGCTCTGGCCACCATCGACGGCCTGACGAACCGGAAGGGTCACATCCCGATGGTTCTTCCGCGGCAGGTTCCGAGGCAGAACCCGGAGACTAAGCAGTTTTTCTTCACCGGTCGTTTCATTTCGATCGACGGCAAGTACTTCGACCAGGCTGCCAAAGCCCATGAGAAGGCGACCGGCGAGAAGGTAAATGAGATCAAGGTCGGCAAAAACACGCTGACGCGTGACGAGAAGGGTCACTTCCCGTCTGCTCGGGTCAACTGGTTCGTGGGTAAGGAAAACCCAATCGTAGCGGACGCCGCCTACAAGAAGGTTATGGGGAACCATCGGATGCAGTTCCTGATGATGAACCACGACCTCGTTCGCAATGACAAGACTGGCAAGACCGGTCTCGAGGCGATTGATAAGTCGGGCTTCGCCTTCATAGAGGCAAAGGGTCTGCGTGAGCGGGTCAACCAGGTGAACGCACGAGCCATCAAGGATGCCGTGACGCAAGGTAACCAGATCTATAAGGATAAGGTTGCCGAGATGCGGAGCGCCAAGGATCAAGGTCAGTCTCGCTAAGCAACTGGCGAACAGCGTCAAGAGATTAAGGGGGAGGTTCACTGGAACCTCCCTTTTTTTGTCTCTGCCAATTTGGTAGCCGTTGAGAAGTCAACCAATCTGTATTGGACAGATTCTATGCTGCATACACCCCAAGTCATGCACGAACTGGGTGATCGCTTTGTCGCCCTGTGCCGCGAACTAGCCGCCCACTATAAGAGTCCGCACGATTTTCCTATGACCGCTACCTCTCTTGTCCGTGGTCGCGAGCCTTCGGTGGCGCGGTCGATCGGGATCGTTAATCCGATGAACCTGGACGGCAAGATCTCAGATCCGATCCTCGTACTGTCGCAAATGAGCCAATGCTCGCCGCTCCAACCGGTCTCGCCACTGGACAACGTCGTGGAGCAGAATCTCAAGAACGGCGCGCGCCGAGGCCTCAATCGACGGCGAACGGCGGAGATTCATGCTCGCATGCGGGAGGAGGGGCATACCCAGATCCCCATGAGTGGGCGTGGATTCGAAGGCGGCGGATCCGCCGGCGGACCGGGTTAGGAGGTCGCGATGAGCTATCCAGTATGTCGCCGGGATCTCGATCTTGTGGCTCGGCCGAATGGACGTCCGATGCTCCTGATGAAGGGTCCGCGCGTTCCGGAAGAGGACTATCTTGGCGCCCGTCTATTCATCGACTTCGACCGCAACTCAATCAAGGGCTACTTTAAGCACTACGAGAGCGAGAATAACGAGGAGCGTATTGTCTCGATAGTGGAAGTTGACGCCGTGGAATGGTCACTCTCGATGCCGCTCACCGAAGGCATCTATGTAGACTTCCTAGTCCTCAACGACGCAAAGGATCCGGCGTCATACGGAACTGAGGATATTCAAAACTTTATGGCTTGCGTTCGCAGGGTCGGACAGTAGCCTTTCTACGTTGTTGTTACTTGCCGTGAAATCTCCGGCAGATTCCTAGGGATAGAACCATGCAGCCCGCAATCCTTGTCGGCAACCGTACTGGCGGCCAGGGCAAGACCTTAGTGTCTCATATTCTCCATTATTCATACGGCCTGGTAGGGTCCGATATGAAAGCCGTTGCGGCTGACACTCCAGAGGAGGGAACAGATCAGCATTCCAAGCTCGGTCGGATCCTCCCGGATGTGGCGGAGTTGGGCATTGGTGCTGGACTGGCCAAGATTCGCGCCAACCCCCAATCCGCGGTCCAGTATTGGGATAAGATTGGTGCATACCTGCGAAGGGGAGACTGCATCATCGACCTTGGTGCCAATGTCCTGCCGCTGGTTTTCGACTGGGCTAACGCGCGCAATGCAGGACGGCTTTTTGAAGCGTCGGAGATCTATCTAGTTATTCCAGTGACGGCACAAGCGCAGTCCGTACACGATGCGAAGGAAATCCTCGAGCTTGCAGCCAAGAACCAAGATAAGCTTCCAATCACCAGGCGCTACGTCATTCAGAATGAGTATCATGGCAAATTTGATGCCCTGAAGACACTGCCGGAGTACCGAGCCCTCCTTGAAGCCGTGAAGGCAAATAAGGCAACGCTCATCACCATTGAGCGCTGCCAGTCTGAAGTCTGGGATCAAATTGAAGGGAAGTTCATGAACTTCCGCGACTTGGCAAACCTCGATTACAAAGGCTTTGCTGACAAGTTCAAGATCGACGATTTTGCAGCTTCCGGTGCTCAGCATGATTTCATCACGTGGCTGAACAAAAATGACGAAGTGTTCACGGCTGCGGGATTAGTAGCGAAGCGCATGAACCACGAATCGCTGAAGATCGCGTGATCAGAACCTCAGGCGATCTAAAGCGTGCTGCCGAGGAGGCGAAGCGACGTCATGCAGTCATGCGTCGGACGCGCCTCCTAGAAATTACCGCAAACATCGAAGCGGCAATTAAGCAGGGTAAGGGTCAAGTCGGGCAGGTTCTGGAGGCGCTCTCTGAACGGGAGCGGTCTGATCTGCTCATTCACTTCCCCGAAATACTTGAGCGCCTTGCTGGAGCTCAGAATGTAGATGAGATGTCCGAGATTCTTCGCGGAGCTCGGACATTACTCTTGAAAGGTAGGTCAAGCTGCCGGTCTGATGGCGACATAGATCTGACCTTGCGGGCATTCGTGACTGCGCGAGTACCTGAGTCGAGGCAGCGGGACACCTGGGAAAAGCTGAAGGAGATAGAGAGCACTTCGAGGAAAGGCCTTCTTCCTCTAGCTTGGCTTTGGCTTAGGTATCGACTGTGCGTGAAGTGGTAGTTGAACCCATTCGCCACAAAAAAGGCCCGGAGGCTTCTCCGGGCCTTTTCGTTTCGTCTAAGGGGATCTGAGCCAATGAGGCTCCGATTAGTTCCAGTCCTCATCATCGTCGGCCGGGACTCCTGGGATCGCAGGACCGACCTCGTCTGCAGCTGTTGTTTCTGCCCCCGTGCCAAGGAGAGAGGCAATGAGCGGATCGGCCGCCTGTTCGTCGTGGCCTAGGGAATGTCCTGACGTAACAAGGTGTGCCTCCGCGAGGCCTGCGAAGGGATCATCGCTAGTCTGCGTTGTCTCGCTGTCTTCGTCGATCAGCAATTCAGACCCTTCAAACCCTCCGTTGTCTCGCGTCAAGGACTCGTGCGTAGACTCCTGGTAAGCTCCGTCGACTGAACCAGCGCTATCGTTGCTCGGCTGCTGCTCATCACCACCCAGTAATTCTGAATGAGCTGCGACATCCGCCGCCTCTCCTACGGGGTTAACCTCGTCAGAGCCCGAATCCGCGGCGGGGGTATCCGCGGTCTCGCCGCGAGTACGGCGCTTTGTGCCTCTGGCTGGTCCCGGCCGGCGCTGCGGCCTGATCTCCTCGATCGGAACCTCTAAGCTGGCGACACCGGCTAGCACGAGGGCGTCGGTTCTCTGGGAGATCAGAGCACGTACCGCGTCTTCGTTCAGGTTCCGCTCGTGCAGGATATCATGAAGAGACTTTTCGTAAGCATCCTTGGCGATCGAGATAATCGCGTTGATCTCTTCAATCAGAGTGTCATGATCGCGCCGGAGTTCCTCCATGCGTTGTTCGAACTCAGTCGAACTCTTGGTCAACGCCAGTTCCGCGGCGCGCAGCTTCAGAAGCGCTTCTTCAGCGCGGGCGAATTCTATTGGATTGAACATTTTTCTCTCTAGGGGATTGAAACCGTGAATGCCTCTGCAAGGCGAGTACAATCAGAGTCCCGACCGGTTGACTCTAGGCTCGCTCATTTCCTGGCTGCGTCCCCGCCTTAGTGGGCGAAAATCGGAAATAGCGTCAGACTTTCCTGCAATTTGGGTCAGCGTATTGCATTAGAAATTCATACTTCTGGGTGTTCGAACACACTGTCAAAGAAGCCTCACCAAACCCTGATCGGCCCAGTGTCGCAGTGACAGAATCCTGGATAGCGCCCGAGCCCGCCATACCGCATGCTCTGGACGTAATCGGCGACACGGCTCGCGGAGATCCCGTCGAGCACTATGTCACAGGCCTGACTGTGCAGATGATACGAGTTAAGAGCGGATCCTTCGGACCGAAGCAACTCGTTCGTTTTGACCGTCCGATATCCAGAGTTGATTAGAAGTGGACGCTCAAACCCAGATCCGCGCTGGATAGCCCACAGCAGGTGAAGCAGACGCGGATCCATCGGCATTACCTCATTCTCACGCCAATCACGTAGAATGTAGCAAGTTCGGTCATAGCCATACCGGTCATAGACTCCCTGGCGCCAGAAAATGGCTACGAGCTCCTCATGCGTATGCGGGTTGCGCAACCAGAGTCCGCGATCAGCAGGTAGACCGTTGTCGGTAAGTACCGATAGAGCGTCCATCTTGCGGAGCTCCGAGGGCGGGAAGCCGGTGGAGACGTCCGGTGCTGCGCCGAGCGCTCGCGTTGGTGAGACTGCTCCGAGGCCAAGTGATGCGAGCCCGGTCAAGATGGATCGCCGCGTCGGAGCAGGGTATGAATCTTTAAACACGACAAATTACTCTGTGGGACCTTAGCACCGTTTAGGCCATACGACGGAACCGGGACAGGTCTCTGAGAACGGTATCAAGGGTATCGTGGTACTTCGGGCTTGCTCGTTTTGTATGGTCGAGCGGGACGACGACGACTTGCCAGCCAGTGCTTTTCAATTGTGCAATTTCGGCCTGCTCGTCCAGGGGATGCTTCGCGCCTGTCGTGTAGATCGCTCCAATGTGAATGCCACGCTCGTCCCTGATGCACATTACATCATTGTAAAGTTCGGCTTCGAAACTATTGAGCCTTAGCGCACGAGTTAGCTCAGAAAGTGGGAACTTGGGCTCGAGCGCAGGGAAGCCCAACTCCGCCAGTCGAAGGTAATACTTCAGCACCTCTACGCCGGGGGTTTTGGCCGGGCTCATTTGCGCTGCGCGGAACGACGCGAAAACATCAGTTCGGTACTTGGCCCGAGTGATGACGACATTGAATCTCTTATCGCCCCCCGGTTGGTTAAGCGAACCAAAGTTTGCCGAGAGTTTCCCGTTGGCATCTCTCCCGTATGTGAGGGACAGCAGGACAATGTCGCGTTCGTCACCTTGAACGTGCTCCGCACTGCGGATGAAGAGCTCCGCGTCCGTCGTCAGGTTTAGCTGATCTATCGATAGGCCAGCTTCGGAAAGCCTTGCCTCAACCTTGGCCCGAATGAGATCCCGCTGACTGTCATTCATGGCGATTACGCCTAGGGAAAAGGTCGGGTTCTTTTGGGCATTCCTGACCACTTCTTGGGCGACAGCCTCTGCCTCGAGTTCATTGGTGTTTGTATCTCCTCGATCGTACACCGCGCCATCGACGTAATGAAGTTTGACGCCGATACTGGCGTTGGCGAAGGGAGAAGGGATTTGCGAAAGCCGTCTTTCGTAGAAAATTTGGTTGGAGACATAGATCAAGGAAGGATGAAGCGATCGATAGTGACGCTCTAGCATCGTGCTCGGCATATCGGACCGATCGGCAGCTTCTAGAAGGCTGGCCGGGGGATGGTTCGTATGGACGGAGTCCAAGCTCTTCTGGAAGGTAAGGCTCGGGCCCATCTGTTTGGAATCCCCGCACACAATGAGCTGTCTAGATGAGGCGATCGCAGCGGCGGCGGCCGCTAGGTTCATCTGCGAAGCCTCATCAATGATCAGGAGGTCAAAGCGCCAATCTGATGGGACGTGGAGCGCGAAAGCTGCTGGCGAGGTCATAAGGATGGGCCGAACCCGCTGGGCATCGGACTGTCGGAGAAGATTTGCGACACCGAGAACGCCTTCAGCTGAGATGTTTAGCTCGTCAGCAAGGGCGGCTCGGTCGAGCCGCGATCCATGAAGAGCTAGGATGCGGTTTTGGATCTCCGGAGCAGTTAGGCGCCGATGGACTGCATCAAGCGCGGTAATCTTCTCAGTCATGAATAGGACCGAGCGACCGTCCTTGAATGCGTTGACGATGATATTGGCTATCGTTTGGGACTTTCCCGTTCCCGGCGGACCCTGGATAACGAGATGCTCGCCACTTCTGCTGAGCGCGATAGCACGATCCTGTGATGCGTCGGCAGGCACGGTATGAATGTTTTCCGACGGAAGAGCAAAGGCCCCGACGTTCAGATGGCGTTTTGCGGCCGGCGGGCGATAACCTGGCCGAGTCGTCGCAATGAGACGCTGGAGAATATCGCTCTCAAGAATTTCCGGATGAACGGTGGGATCCGCTCTTCGACTCATGGCAAGACGGGCTTGGGAGAAGAGGCCGAGGACCGCTTCATCGATGACACTTCGGATGACAGCGCTTGCTCCGGATCTAAGATAAGGGATCGGATTATGGCGGAGCTGCTCAAGATCCAGCCCAGCTTTGCTCGCGAACGACTCGTTGATCTCGAGGTTGTCGTCCGCTGCTCGGATACGGAACTCCTTTCCGTGTTTAGAGACCGTTACAGGAAGGATCCAGAGGGGCGCATAGCGATCGCGGTCGTCCTTCGGCTCGCGCCAGCGGATGAGGTGTAGGCCGAGTTTCAGGGAGGAGATTCCCTGTTCTTCCATTAGAGTTGCATTGTCGGCCAGAATGGCCCGGAGCTTCTGGAGTACCAGAGCTGGATCTGTCCATGTCGCGAGCTCGTCATCGCCGATTGTGAGTTCCCGCCCTTCCGCTATCAGTTGGTCCTTGATGCGGCTGGCCGTCCCAGCGAACTTGATGACGCGAGCCCGATCATCGACCGGAAGATTAATGAGACGGTTCCTCAGGGAGAGGTCGAACATAGAGGATCGGAGGGCAGCCAAATCCTGCTCGAATGAGATCGAAGTCGTCATGGGGATCTCACGCGGCCATACGGAGGGAGGACAAGCGATCACGCCGGCTCTCAACGAGCTGAGTGATTGCCTTGGATTCCGCCATCACTTGATTGCAGATGGCCGGCGGAATGAAGTCGAAACGTTTTACGTCAGGCGACTTGTGGTCCCAGATGAACCAAGCATAGGCAACGGTGCCGGCCTTCTTCTTTTCGCCTTCCGGAACCTTGTCGCCGGGATGAATCACTCGATTTTTTACCATCGTGAGGCGTTTGCTGAAGATCCAGACGCGCGAGGGCGGAATCTTCGTATAGACATCATGGTACCGCTCCTGGCCCTCCAGTACGGCAAGGCGCATTAGGAGGGCGAGCTTGTTGCGCGTGACCGAATGTCCGATCTTCATGAACTCGGCCGGGAGGTCTTCTAGGTAAGGCGGGTTTGTAATGATGTTATCGGCCAGCTTTTGGCCTTGATCAGCATGTTCGCGGTACGAGGTAAAGTCGACTCCAGCGGTTCCGTAGCCCCGGCCGAACAGATCGGAGGAGTGAACCTTCATGCCCCGCGAGCGTAACGTCAGGCTGAGATAGCCTTCGCCGCAGGCTGGCTCCCAAACATTCCCTTGAAACTCCTCGACGGCGAGGAGGGCGAGGAGTGCCCAAGGAGGCGTGGGATAGTAGTCACCTTCAGAGGAATCCGCCTTGCGCTGAACCCGCGGCTGCGGAGCCAGTACGTATTCCTTTCCTGAAAGCTTCGACTTCTTTGTCTTCGGCATAGGGGTTTGAAATCTTTCTTGTCCGAAGTGCACACTCCGCCATCACGCCAAAGTACTCGGCGTGACGGCAGAGGCGCGGGATCGGGGGGCGAAGATTCACCAGGATCCCCGGTCCTTGAGATTCTTGATGTAGACGTTGTTGATTGTATCAGTGCTGAAGAGATCGTTGCTTACTCCGATCTGGTAGCTGACACACAAATGAGCTGCCCAAATGGCACCTTCGATTGGGGACGGTTCCCTCCCGGCGCTCTGCTTGGTCGAGAAATAGGCTTGCTTGAGGTAGCGGCCGAAGAACTGGTTCTTGCCAGTGATTGCGTCGATCGTCTCGTCGGCAGACTTCTTCATGACCTCGTCAGCCTGCTTGCTCACATAAGATCCGGTAGGGCCGATCGGCCCGGCCCAGTAGATGCGATAGGGCTTATTGTTGACGAAGAATTCGAACGCGTTTGCCGGGATGGAGAGCATGATTGTCTGCAAAGTGCCGGTAAAGCCAGTAACCTGCTTCATCTTTTCGGCACTGAGGGGAGACACGTCCTGCGATGTCCAGGCAGAAGTGGCAGCCTGATTGACTTCGTAGAAGAATTCACTGCTTCCCTTTAGCTCGGCGAGAACAACCTGACGGGCAGCTGAGATAAAACTGAAGGCGTTGCCGTCGCCATTCATCTGGCTGGAGAGCTTAGCGAACCATTGGGGATCAGTGATGTTGTTCTTGATCTCTGCAGCGATGGCTTGGACGATGCGCGCCCTTGCAGACCGAAACTCCTCCTTCTCCCGGGTCCGGATTGCATCGAGCCTTCGGGCTTCATTGGCTCGATTGTTAACCTCCATGTAGCGGGAGAGATTCCCGAAGAAGGCCTCTCCGATCGCTGCATTCGTTTCGTCGGGACCGCATGCCTTCTCGACGAAGGCTACACGGGCTGCTTCGCCGGACAGATCCTGCGCAGACACGGGGACAGCGTATGCCGCTGATGTAACTGTAAGGGCGACAAAAACTGCCCGTGACGTCAAATCCGGCTTGCTCAGCATGTTTTTCCTCATTGGGACCCAATCTAATGGGGTTTTGGTATTTCTGTGAGTCCCGCTTTGGCTTATAAATTCCTGAAAAGGAACCCCCATGAATCCTACAGATTCCGCCATAAGCTTTTGGTTTAAGCAAGTCTCAGATGTCTCCTATGCCCAGGCCTCACAGGGTCTGCAGTCTGGCGGTAGTTCGATCAATGGTTTTCTCCAGCAGGGCATGGGGATCGATTTTTGCTGGTCCTGTAACGTCTACAAGACGCTCTTTAATGGGATGGATGGGCTCATCCTGACCATGTATCGTCAATTGGTTGAGAATTCGCCTGAACTGATCACGCTGGCGACGATCATTGCCCTCCTGGCACTCTGCCTTAGGGTAGGGAAGATGATTGCGACGCCGTTCGCCGGGGATCACGGGCATGAGTGGCGGGATCTGTATGGTTTCCTGATCCGACTGGCAGTGGTCTACGTCGTCTTCTTGACCTCGGCGACGACTGCAGGGGTGTCACAGTCCCAAGCCGATCAAGGCAAGCTCGCTCCGGTCTCAGACCTCTTCATTATGGGACCACTGGCCTTGGGTACCGAGATCGGTTCGCTGCTCATGTCAGCGAGCTGTGATGTCGCCCGATCCGGGGGTGCAAATCTTGCGGTATGCCAGGGGGGCGACCAGCAGCCATCGGACATGAACGGCTATTCTCAGACCCACGTGTTTCAGGCGCAGAAGCTGCTGCTGGCCCTGCACCAGCTGGGTGTCAGCGGAATCGCGGCCGGGACCTGGATCGCGACACAGCTGCCGAGCACTCAGAATTCCGGCTGGATGATGTTGCTATCGTACATGATCGCTGGGCTCATTATGGCTGGAACATTCTTTATGCTCACCCTGACCTTCGGGTTCAGATATGTCGATGCACTGCTCAGGATGATGGTCGTATGCGCCCTAGCGCCGATCTTCTTCTTCCTGTGGATATTCGAGTCGACACGACATATTGCCCAGACGGCACTTCGGTCTGTGCTGACAGCAGGAGCGGCGTTCGCTGTGTCCGGGCTGGTCATCACCACAGCCGCCTTCATTTTGGACAGCGGCTTCAAGCAGGCGTTCGGCAGTCAAGGAGCGTCGGGGATGTTCAGCCCAGAGTTCTTCGCCAACATGCGGCCTGGGTCGAGCCAGTTCGACTGGATGTCCTATTTCTATCTGCTTGGGTGCGCGTTGATCGTTCAGGGGCTCGCGAAGGTGGTTTTCGATCTCTCGCAGCAGCTCTTCCAGACGGGAGCAGGGCTGACCGGAGTTGGTGCGCAGATGGAAGGTCAGGCCGGTGCAGGTGTGAACTTCGTTCGGAAGCAGACCGTCGGCCGTCTCGGAATTTAAAGGGTGGAGGTATCCTTGCGTCAGTGGTTGCTTTCGAGCAGTGGGAACCGGACCCTTTGCCAGGATGAGGTGACAGGCCTCTGGGCGATGGCGTTCGATCTTAACGGGCTTGTGTACGGCCAAGTAGGCCTAAAATCGATTTGCCGGAAGAGAGAGGCGAGGGTCATTGTCGGCCCATTCGCACACCTCTCTGCTTTTGTTGATACGCTTTGGGGTGTGAGGAGGAGGCACCTGGGCGAGGAAAGTGACGAATCCGTGGTTTTTCACCGCGTCGATGACGCAACGTTGGTTCGGGCTCCGGCAGAGGTTCCCTTTTTCAGGACTGCGAAGGATCCAATGCACCCATTCCTGGCTGCTGAGCTCCTGTGGCGGGCGCAGACGGCTCTGGATTCTGATGAGGACGTAGATTCAAGGCTGGCCATCGTAGAGCAGGGCTATGGCGGGCCACGGATCGATCCGAAGACCCGCGAGGAGTATGAGGAAGAAGCGGACTTTGACTTGCCGGCGGATGCGCTTGTTCCTGGTCCCAAGGCCCAGGTAAAAGGAGAGGCGATCCGGGTCCAGGTAGTTCCCGTATCGCCTGCGAAAGCGGAGGCGTGTGTTTCGTCTCTGCCTGTGCCCGCTGTATCAGGTTTGCGTGCATCTAGGACCGTTAATTCGCTGTCGGCTGCTCCGGTTTCTCCTGCTCCTGCTGAGAAGTCTCCTCCTGAGAAGGACAGTGCGCCGGGGCGCAGAACATCGGTCTCGATAGACTGGAGCAATCTGCCCGTGTGTGTGGTGGAGCAAAAGATCACCGCGGGCTTCTCATACCTGAAGGCAAAGCCGCGGATCGGTTGATGGGTGGAGGGTGAGCCTCCTGATGCTCCCGAAGCAAACCGGGCTCAGTGGGATATGAGCCCGGCCGCAGTGCGCGAAAGTTTAGGGCTTCACGATTACACGTGAGGTTCTCGTGCTCTTGCGGAGGCGTTGTTCCTCAGGTGGATACATCCAGGCATCATCGTCGAAGGGTTTCTGCTCGATGTAATAGGCCTGGTTGGTGAGGGGAACGAAGGTTTCCTTCCCGGCGACAGGTGCGTCGCTGACGTTTGCGCAACCTGCAAGTCCGAGACCCAAGAGAGCGAGCGTCACTGGCTTAATCATTGTTTTCCTTCCTGATGATGTAGACGTCGTTGATCCGGGTGCGTTCAAGATCAAGGAGCGGCCCGAGATCGCATTGCAATGACCAGGCAATGGTGAGAAGCCGGTCCAGAGTGGCATGGCGAGCCACCGTCGCGGATACACCCGCGAGATCGCGGTGCGAGGTATTCTTTGGATCGGTCGGAGGAAGGCGCGGATCCGATGTCATAACGCGCTTGTAGTCGTCGACGATTTTCTCGCACGCCTCCGTCTTAAACCGATCTCGCAGACTGCTTTCGGCCCGAGCTGATGGGACAGTGGAGACGAGCGGCGGTATAAACATAAGCGCCATCAAAAGGGGTGAGATTCTCATCTGATCCGGTTCGCGATTGATCTGATCTCATTCGTACCGGCAAATTCTGTCCGAACAACACATCAAATGCGGAGTGATCAACTTGTCGAGTTTTGGGTTAAGCGGAGGCACGCTGTTGGGCACTGAGGTTTCAGAGTTCCGGCCCCATTGGATTGCGTTCTCGAGAGCCGTGGTCATCTGGACGCTTGTCTTCGCATCTTTCGGATATCTGGGGGTGTTCGTTTCCGACTACCCTGATGCATTTAAGATTTGGATGGATGTCGCGCCCTGGGCCTCCTTGATTTTGTTGGCTGGCTTCGTGTTCGCCGTCCTGTCAGCATGGGTTCGATGGCGGTTTAGCATCCTGACGGTTTATGGAGGTCGCATCGAGTATCGGATCGGTTTCATCCGGGTTCGGCTGATGACGGTCCCTCTTCGTGAGATCGCCAACATGGAGGTAGCCCAAGGAGCAATGCAGCGAGTCCTTGGATTTGGCGATTTGGTTGTCGACATGAGAGGAGCGTCGTTGCTGCGGGTCTCGGACGTTGTGTCCGTCCAGCAGGTGATGGCGCTGATCAGGTCCAATCGGGACAGATTGTTAGCCGGTGATCGACTTTGAAAGGTCATGGGCTGCCCCGAAGGGGTGTCCGACCCACTCATGACAGGCGAGGATCGCGCGAGCTGACTTCTTGGGCTTAAGGGGGAATCGCGGCTCGACGAGACTGAGATCGACCGTCCATCTGTCAACACGACTGTTACGGGTATGCTCGGCCAAGGCCCTTTGTGCCTCTTTCCAGGCCATTTCCTCCTTTATACCGAAAACCTGAGCGTATCGAACGACGGCTCTTTGGAGACCCACCTGGCCATGAACCGCAAGCATGCGTCCGGGATGCATCATATCGTGGCAGTTACCACAGACAGGCCATAGGGCCTCTAGGCTTGCGGTTCCTTCCTTGTAGCGCCAACGTTCGTGTAGGTGGATTGAGCCAAAGTGATGTGTGCGGCGGTCAGGGTTGTCGGCATACATACACCGCGCGCCGGAGCGTAGCGCATCGGCCCGAATGGCTCCCCAGCAAGATCCCGTACACAGGCCGGCCAGGGAAATTCCCCACAAGGTCGTTGGGATAAGGCGGATGTCGGGACGTAAGGGGCTAATGGGGATACCCAAATCCTTATTGAAGGTCATTCTTGAGGTTCCGCTTAGAGGCAATCACGGATTCGCAACGGGATGGCCCCATCTCAGGATAGGATTCACCGGGAATCCTTGCGCCGGGATGGGATTTTCTCCCAGAAATAAAGGATTAAGGCCCTTGTCCGCGGGTAAAACGCCAGCAGATACTGCGAAAATGGCCTAGGCCACATTTGCTCCCTAATCCAGAGGAAAAGCTGCTAAAAATGGAACGATTGAGCAGAATAGGTTGAAGCCTTTGGCGAAGCAGGCGAAAGCAGGTAGGTGGCAGCCTCGGCGGAGCCATGCGGCCAGGGGAAGCCGTCCAAAGGGAATCCTTAAGGGCGCAAGTAGACTGTCATTATAAGATCCAGATTTGGGGAATTCAGTGGTCGATCACTCTGGAAAAAAGGGAACGGAAGTTCCGAAGGGTAAGAAGAGCGCAGCGAAAGGGCGGGCGGCCGCGAGGGCTCGAGGGTCGGCAAAAAACAGGGGATCGGAGGATGCGACAATTTCCGCGCAGCCCCTTGAACCCGCCGGGACCAGCCAAGGGTCGTCTGGCGTTCTAACGTCGCCACTGGTGAGTGGCCTGATGGGTATGTTCGGGACGCAGCCCAACACGGACGCGGCCGCAGGCACCGAAGCTGTTAAGTCCCAGCTGGCGTCTGTGATTGGTGAGACCGCTTCGCGGAACCTGACACCGCTTGAATCCTGTCTGATGCTGGGCATCGCAGTCGTCGGGCGCGCGATCGTGTCGGGCACTCTGCCCCGGACCCAGGACGAGCTCATGCAGATCTTGCAGCAGGGAGTTCCGTC
Organism: Microvirga tunisiensis; assembly: GCF_009296175.1. Lineage (GTDB taxonomy): Bacteria > Pseudomonadota > Alphaproteobacteria > Rhizobiales > Beijerinckiaceae > Microvirga > Microvirga tunisiensis. Next base: position 221,526 of record NZ_VOSK01000001.1, read on the forward strand.
GGTAGGCCCAACAGCCCAGCCGGCGCGCGTTGAGCGGGACGTGGCGCCGATTGACGAGGCGGATGTCGAAGCAATCCCGACGGCGGCAAGTGTCAAGGAGTCGATCGATGAGATCATCGCGAGGACGGTGTTCGACGACTACATCGTATCACTGATCGATGGCCGGCGGTTCCAGACCCTGACCAGGCATCTGCGGTCAGCTCACAATATGACGCCGGAGGATTACCGGAAGAGGTTTGGACTGCCTGAATCCTATCCGATGACGGCGAAGAACTTCCGTGAAAAGCGGCGGGAGAAATCTCTTCAGATTGCCCAGGAATCGACCATGGAGGATGTGCCGTTCTACCTGATCGGCGATCCGAACTACTCAACGATCGATGAGAAGTTCCCTGATCCAAGCGTTGATCAGATCGGGCGTCCAGTTGGCCGCCCGCCGACACGGGAGCGGGATACCGAAGGGCCGCTGCTCTCACAGGAAGCGGTCGACAGCATCCTGAGTGGCGTTTCTAAGAACGACCCCGACTTCCAGATCCTCTGGGACTATCGCGAGCGGATGTGGCCTAGCAACGAGAATGCGAAGGCAGGAGCCCGGGCTAGCGCACGTCGTCAGGGTTGAATGCGTTAGGATCCAACAAGCCCTCCGCGTCAGAATGCGCGGGTGGAAGCATGGTTGGAACCTGTGACTGCGCAACGCGGCGGGTCGGCATGGATTGCCGGCCCGTTTTGTTTTTTGTGGTCAGCCGGTGCTCGACCCAACTCGTAGCTCCGAGTGTGTCCTCTGCATCCGTTAAGGTTGAGGACGATTTGGCTTTCTGAGGCCCGACATCACGATCACTGGCGCCCAAGTCCGCGTCATGATCCACGTACGAGGTCGTAGCATTCGTGCTGAAGGCGTTGTCGAGCGTCTGGCATCCTCCGAGCGTCATGCAGGCGGCAAGAAGGGCGATGCGGACCTGTCCAGTTGTTGCGATCATCGAGATTCCACTGAAGCCAAATTCGTAAAGTGCAGGCTGGGCGTATCTGTTGGTTTATTGATCCCTTTTCGTTCGTGCAAGAATGACATCAGATGGAATTCTGCTTAGATGTTGGCAGCCTTCTTGGAAGCGAGGATTCCTATCAATGTTCTTTTCCGCAGCGCGACAGATTCGCCTCGGGTCAATCGCTTTTGCTGCAGCCGTTTTTGTCGCCGGATGCTCACAGAATTCGATAGAACCCGGAGACGTTCAGGCTGTGCGGGATTCCTACGAGGACGTGGTATCGTCCTTGAGTGACAATCCCGGTCAAGTCAGGGGCTTCTCCCTTGCTCTTTATCGCATCGCGGTTCCTGGAAAGTTCCCGGAGATTTCCGATGATTTCGACCCTTCCAAGCCCCTCCCGGTAGCGGTTGATCGCGGGGCGATGCCCGCAATTGGGACAGACACCTTTTTTGAAGCCATCGTCCAGGCCGCTCCGAAAGTTGCCGGGATGACGCCGGCAACCATCGTGAACAAGTATGTATCCGAAGATTCCATGTTGTTGAGCCGACAGGAGGCATGGGTCCGTGACTGGCAGGTTCGTAATCGGATTAGGGTGAGGAACGAGCGCCAAGAGGCCGAGCGGCGGCAACAGTTGCTATCGCAGTTCCATCCCATTCGACCGAGCTATTCATGGTGGCAGAGCAAGCCTGTGCTGCGCTTCTCGATTTTCAATCCTCTTGACGTGCCTCTAACCAAGGTCGGTATCGACCTGGATCTCTTTGATGCGAACGGTCAGGCTCTGGCATCAGGGTTTGTCGAGGGAGCTCTCCAGACCCCCTTGCAACCCGGCACCGAGACAACGGCAGCCTTTGATCTGTCTCGATATGAAGCATTCTCTAGGAGAGGCCTGCAGTCAGTGGTGGGTGGCTTCCAAGTTGTGCTGAAGGTCAAAAATGTTTGGTCAGGTCAGAAGAGCCTAATCGACACCAATAGTAATGTGGATGCCGTCGTTGAGGCCCGTCAGAACGCTGTCATCGATCTCCTGAGCAAAATCAGGGAAGCCCGCGAGAACTTGTCGAAGTTCCGTATTACCTTCGACGAGGGGAAGACATCATGAGGACCTGGGGCCTGGCTAGAGGAGTGTCGTGGAAGGCCGCCATCGTGGCGGCGATCTCTGCTCAACTCATCGCCGGCAGCCCGAGCTGGGCACTGGATAGTGAGACGGTGCGCTTGGACAAGGCGATCGCAGATGCTGGGGGCGAGGCGGCTGCCAGGGACATGTCGAATGCGCTCTTGACCATCTACGGGCGGCTGGCGTCCGAGGGGCTCACGACAAGTAGGGATGGCGCTGTGCCCGTGGCAAAGGACGGCGCGAGAGATGACATTTGTGGCTGTCGCTTCGGCCCGGATGGGCGAGCCATCCACCCTGAACTCTGTGAACCGATCGATCGGAGCGGAAGCGAGGATCTCGCGCGATCCGGGATCGTCCGGGTGATAACCCGTGAGCAGCTCGGGGCGACCCGTCAGTGCTTCAAGGAAGGATCCCCGCGATGCGTCATGGGAAGGAACCTCAAGTATGTCGGACTGCGCTGTTGCAGTGATTCAGATACGGAATTTCGAGCCATGGAGCGGGATCCGCACCTGGTGCTACTGGCGCCACTGCCTGTGGCTGACCGACTGTCTAGACTGCAGATAGGCAATGTTGAGAATCCCAAGCAACCATGGCAGGCCTGTGAAGTCGCGGTTGACCAAGAGCACTTTGCCCCGCCCGCGCGGTTGAACGGCTTCATTGCCCGGGCCATGCTGTATGCCGCCGACCGGTATAAGGTGCAGGTGGAGTATCCGCTTGGAACCTTGAAGAGGGTATCAGATCAAAACCCGCCTGAGGCTTGGGAGATGCGCCGGAACGAACTGATTGCTGAGATAAGTCGGTCATATCGCGTTGTTGGCCCCAATCGCTTCATTACGGAGGCCGCGAAAGCCAGCGGAGCCATCAGACCGGAGACGGTGCAAGGGCGGTAGAAGAGCCTACTGGAACTCGGCGCGGCAGCTGTCTTGTTGCCGCGCGACGCTCCGATTGGCTCGAGATAGCCTTAGGGTGTTGGAAACGAAAGAAGTATGATCTTCTGGAGATCGCTCCAGGTCACAAGTATGCCCGTAAAGGCGATGACGGCGACTGAGATGCCCGCCAATGCGTTCTCAACGCTGCGGCTCGCAGGCTTTTTAACGCAACTCTCAATGGCATAAAGCAGAATCCGCCCCCCGTCGAACAACGGGACGGGCAGGAGATTGACAAGAGCAAGGCCAAGGTTGAGGTGGGCGAGAAGCAGAAGGACGGTAAGCAGGGCCTCTTCGCTTTGAACCGCTTTGCCCGTGACATGAGCAATCCCGACTGGGCCAGAGAAGACCTCGATCGGATTGCCTCCCATGCTGTAGACCAGTGCCGGGATGTTGAAGATTCCGACAGAGGCGGAGACCATCTGCTTCATGGCGAGAACGAACGACTTGGGGAGGTCGGAGCGCGCATGTTCCCGGTTGAAGACCAGGCCATACTTGCCGTCAGCCTTCAGGACGTCGAGCTCCATCAGAGATCCGCTGCGGTCGAGTTGAAAGCGATCGATGCCGTCAGGATCGCCGAAGTGGCTCGCCGCATAGAGATCGTCGACGGACGAGATTGCCACTCCGTTAATCGAGACAATGCGGTCGCCCGGGTGAATGTCAGCCAATTGGGCTCCGCTGCCCGGAACAGTCGCAAGGATGGTGGTCGAGGACCAGGTAAGACCGGCATAGAAGACGGCGACGAAGAAAACGAATGATGCCAGGATATTGAAGCTCGGCCCGGCGAATGCAACGGTAATGCGGGAAAGGCCGGATGCTTTGCGGAAACTTTTCTCGCCGGTCTCCGCAAATCGCACATACCCGCCGAGCGGAAGGGCACGAATGGTCCAGAGATTGTGCTTCCCCTGGTCGCGCCGAAGCAGAGGGCCAAAGCCGATGGAGAACTCCTCAACCTTGATCCCCAGCCATCTGGCGACCCAGTAATGTCCTGCCTCATGGATTGTAACAACCACGGTCATGATGAACAGGAAGGGCAAAATCGTGATCAAAATGGTTTCGGCCATGATGGCTCCAAGGCGGACTAGTGGGGTTTGCTATCTATTTCTAATGGGGTTCTATGCCTGAGGTGAAGCGGTTTGTATAATGGCTTCACCCCTTTTGTGGGGTTTTAGATTCTACCCACATGATCCAGCGAGGACGTTTTGAACCAGTCGAACGATGAAGATCGGACCACAGGTCCAGACGAAGGCGGGGCTGATATTGACGAGGCCTATGAGGCGTCATCGGCCGGACATGACGCGACGTCTGCGGAAGCTGATCCAGCAGGTGACGCATCGAACATGGCTGAGCCTGAGTTTTCCGGGGAAGGGGCGGAGATGCTAAATTCGCCATCCCTCGACGTCACGGCGGACGGATCTTTAATGCCTCAGTCGGGCTTCCACGATGATCCGTACATCGAATTCGATAACGTCACTCGCAAGGAGATCATGCGGATGACGACGGACAATTCAATGAGATTCTATCAAGCCGTCGTGATCAAGGATCATGAGCTTTTGCCTATTGAGGAAGGAGCCCGACTGTTCGGAGCTGTCCTTCAGCACATTGTCATGGGGCTGAGCCAGACATTGAGTGACCAGGAGATGGGACTTCGGTTCGACGAATTCGCCAGGCGGCAGAACGGAGAAGACCCGTGGCATCTTTCTATCCGCCGTGAGCGGTTTCGTATTGAGACCTCACGAGGGGAAGGATGAGTGCCATGAACGATCCAGAGGTGATGCGGCACTTTATGAGCTCCCTGCCACGGGCCGGATTGGTCCGCCTTCTGGGTGAGTCAGGTGCTGGGCGGACCTCGGTGGCACTTAGGATTGCCGAGGCGCTGACCTCGGCATCAGGACACAGCTCGGGGAAATGCGTGGCCCTGATTGACACCTTGGGGCACGGTAAAGAAGCCCTTGAAGGCGTGCTTCCCAAGGCGCTCGATGCCGATCGCGTGGTCTACTACCAGGGCGCGGGGATGTGCACGGCGATGGGCGTGGCGAGGCATCTCTGCTTTAAGCCGGATATTGCCGTCGTGGTCATTGACGACTTATTAGGGCTTGATCCCGCAACCGGTCCTGAGGGTACTGGCTCGTTCGGATCGATGGTTCGCCGGCAGATCAACGTACTGGCGTCGGCCTGTCTGTCCCAGAATGTGCTCGGAATCTTAGTGGATCGGCTGTCACCTTCCTGGCTCTCAAGAGAACCTATCGGTTGTTCAACCTATATTGTGTCGGCTGTGAAGCATTCAGGAGTGGGCGGCCGCGGATATCAACTTCGCCGTGTTGGAAATATCGATCCGTCCCGACCAAGCGACGTGATCATTCCTGCTGTATCAATCGGAAATGAGCGGCTTGCGGAAGTTGCCTGAGCTGGCGGACTGCCACGGACTTCTACGGTGTACCTGACTTAAAAAAATGAAAGAGGGCGCGAACTCATTTCGGGCCCTCTTTCTGGCGTCTTCATCTTGCGGAGCATTCGAAGATTATGTGAAGGCCGCCATGGGCGAACGGTCAAACGTCGTTCTCGATCAGGTCATCAAGTGAATACTGGAAATCGGAGAGAGCCTCGAGGCCGGCTTCGAGCTCGGCATCATAGCGGTCGTTGGTGCTGTTGGGATCGATCTCGCGAGCAAACTCGGTCTCAAGATCCTCGATAGGGGATACGCGATGATTGCCGGTTAGGCGGGCAAGAACCTCATCTTCACGAGTTCTGCCGGAGAAGGCTGTGTCCACGGGAATGCTCCTATTGGGGTATTGGAATCTGATGTGTGAGCATCAGTTTAGTCTAATTTTCGCCATAAAGCACATCAGATTGCAAAGTGCTCGGTCAAAGGCCATTTACGGTAAAGAAGAGTATTTAACGTCCATGCGAGGCCTCGGCATTGCGGGGGCCTGCATAGCGCCGCCGGCGGACGGACTCTCCCTGGTGGGTCTCTGGTAAGCTCTTGTCTTTCCTTTCATTTTGCGAGCGGTCCGGCCCAAGTGCGGACGATCCTAGATGCCCTGCGGCGAGCCCCGCAATTGCACCAAACGCGGTGAGAATCTGCTGTGTATTAATGTGCGCTGGTGCGATTTCGACCCGGGCGTTAAGGGATTTGTCACCGGTTGCTCTAATAGTGCCCGGTTGCTCCGTGCGATGTCCGGCAGATCCGTTTTCCCGAGCCTTCAAAAGGACATCAAGGCTGTCGCGTAGAACGGCTTTACGGGTTTCTGGGACAAGAAGAGCACTCTCACGCTGGAGCTTCGTTTCGACGTTTGCGACGGCATCCTGCCGCTGAGCGACTGTCTCCAGCAGCTCGTCCTTTTTTGACTGAAGCTGTTGGGCTTCCACCGCGAGCTCCGAGACTGTCTTCAAGTTCTGGGCATATCGGGTGAGCAGCTGAAACGCTTGGCCGCTATTGATGATGGCGATGTTGTCGCGGCTGGTGGCCTGCTCTGATGTTTCGAGGAAACCCGGCTGCCGATTGGGCTGGCCGAAGAGGGCGGGGCGCTTGGTCAGGTTATCTAGGGTTTGTTCCGACCCGATCCGCTGCGCACTCATTTCGAGATTGGATAGGAATTGATCGGGCTGCCTCAGGAAACCGATCTCTCGAAGGGCTTGGGCGATCTCCGCATTATCCTGGATGAGGGTCCTAGAGCGAATCTCCCGTTCCTCACAGGCCCGGTCGATCAGGCCGGTCTTGCGGTCGGTCTCGTCCTTTTCCTCTTCCAGGCGCCGACGGGCTTCGATCAGATCGGCGTCAATGACCTCAAACAAAGCCTTCTTCAGTTCGGTGTCGAAGTCTGACTTGATGATGCGGTCAATGGTCGATTCCGCCCGATCAGGGGCAAGATGGCCTTCTTCTGCAATGATCTGGCTGATCTTAGCGACTGCCTCATGTCCATTCTGGAAAGCCGGCATGGCATCTCGACGCTTGGAAGCAGAATCTCCCAGATCAAGCTCGATGACGTTTAGCCCCGCCTCGCGGGCGCGGCTGACGAATGCCTTGTACCCGTCTTCACTGAAGATCAGGTCTGCAGTGACGGGCTTCTCCTGAGAGGTCATGGCCTTAGCCATGAGCTTCTCGAAATCCTGAGCATTCTTGCTGGAGTAGATTGGGCGTTCACCACGCTCAGGCATAGTGCCTTCACGGACGCCGGGACCAGCGATCATGCATGTCACGGCCCGAATGCCTTTGACAGTGCGGCCGATGCTCGTCCCTATCGCGTCATAGGTGAGGTCGACTAGGCGACGGTTAGACGTTTTCTTGGGCTTCAGCATATGCCAAGCGGCATTCCAGACGACGACCGTTCCGACCGCTGCGCCTGCCACGCCCAAAGTAGTTGGGGCAAGAGTTGCGAAGAGGCCGGCTCCAATAAGTTTGGTTGCTGCCACTTCGCCGATCGCTGTGATAGCGCCTGCTTTGAAGATTCCTCGTTTCAAGGTTGCCCCCGTTTTGATGCCTTCTATGAATTATACCTTTCCTTGATAAACGATGAAAACGATTAGATGGCTTGATCCCCTTTCTACGCCTCCACCGCGACCGAAACGACACCATCAATAGCCTCGACGCTCTGTATGAACTCAGCTGTCGGGTTCACTCGATTAAACAACGTCTTGATCTCGTTTTGCTGGGTTTCGTGACCGTCGGCAATAACAGGCCCAGCATTGAAGTAGACGAGGCGGTAGGTTCCGCCTTTCCCGTATAGACGGATCGAAGTCTTTACTTGGGTTTCAAGCTCTCGCGCTGGGGTTGCAGTCAGGCGGGAGTCTGCTTGAACGACTACAGCAGGGGATGAGGTTTTCCTTGCCTCATCGGGGGTCTGCCAACTGGACAGGACGCGCCCATCATTTCTGGAGACCAGTTGCAGAACCGCCACATCGCCAGCCTGTGGCGCTTTGGTCGGGCTCTCGGCAAAAGCCCGGATCCTGCCGGAACTGTCGCTGATGATGAGTTCCACGCCGGTCGCGTCTATGCCGGCAGGGCGGCGGTCTTTGGCCGGGTAGATCGCTTCGATTTGAGCAATGACCGTGAATGTCGTGTCATTTCGGACTTTGCCGACGGCTGATACCGGTGAGGCCGCAATCCGGTAGGAGAGGATCTTGTAGGCATCGGCCGGATGGTTTCTGAGGCGGAAGCCGATGGCCTTGGTTTCGGCTTCGATCTCCTCGGAGACAGCTTGAGGCGGCGGAGGGGGCAACTTGCCCTGAGCAAGCGCCTGGCGACGAAGGCGGCGTTCGGCGTCGATGGCCGTCTCGCTTTGGAGATCCTCGAAAAGAGAGGGCGCCGAGCGGTCGACCTTGCCGCCGGTCATGTCGGACACAATCTCCCGAAGATCAAAGCGCCGCTCCCGGCTGCTGTGGTCAATGAGTGGATCGAAGGCGCCGGCATCTATGAGGGTGACGATCTGAGCCCGGTTGAGCCCAGTCTCGAACAGGCGAGCTACGGCGTCTGAAGCAGATCGGAACGGACCTTGAAGCGTCCGGTTACGCACGACGTCTGCTGCCGTAGAGCCACTGATGCCAGATAGGCCGGCGAGGGGAAAGCGGATGGCGTGATTACCCTCAGGATCGAAGGTGGCGGTCGAGACGTTGATGTCGGGCGGTAAAACAGCAATCCCGAGCCGCTCGGCCTCCCGTACCACCGCTTCCAGCTTATCCGCATCGCTGCGATCGTAATCCATGTTGGCGGCCATGAAGGCGACCGTATGGTGGGTTTTAAGCCAAGCCGTGATCCAGGAGATCCGCGCATAGGCCGCGGCATGGCTCTTGTTGAAGCCATAATCGGCGAACTTCTCCACGGTATCGAAGAGGCTTGCGCCTTGATCCCTAGGAATGCCGGAGTGACTTTCACAGCGCGAAATGAACTGGTCACGATTGCGCTTGAGCTCGTCCGCCTACTTCTTGCCGATAGCACGGCGTAGAACGTCCGCTTCTCCCAGAGAGTAGCCAGCGAGGACCCGGGCGGCCTCCATGATCTGCTCCTGATAGACCATGATGCCGTACGTCTCTTTTAGCACGGGCTCTAGTTTGGGATGAGGATACTCGACCGAGGTCCTGCCCGCTTTACGCTCGGCATAGAGGGGAATTTGATCCATCGGGCCGGGTCGGTACAGGGACACGAGGGCGACAATATCCTCAAAGGTGTTCGGCCTGATCTTCTTCAAGGCGCTGGTCATGCCCGGTGACTCCAGCTGAAAGACGCGCTGGGTTCGACCCTCATTGAGGTGCTTAAAGACGAGTTCGTCTTCGTAGGGAATAGAGTAGGGGTCGATCTCGATACCCTGAGACGCCAGGATGTTCTTGGTCCGGGTGATGACGGTCAGGGTTTTCAGACCGAGGAAGTCGAACTTCACCAGCCCGGTTTTCTCAATCGGGCCCATGTCGAACTGGGTCACAGGGACGATGCGTCCCTCGTCGAGCACGCCCATGACAGGCGTGGTCTCGGGCAAGGGCTCATCGGAAATCACGATGCCAGCGGCGTGCTTGGTGGCGTTGTCGAGAACGCCTTCAAGCTGCTCGGCGATGGACATAGCATCATCGAGCTCGATATTGTCGGCAAGAGCGTCCTTGACGGCTTGCTCCTCCCGGAAGCTCCTCAGGCCGTCACCCTTTTCCGGGAACTTCTTGGTGAATGAATCCGCCATGCCAGCCGGGATGCCGATGGCTCGGGCCGTGGCCTTGAAGGCGCCCCGGCCCTTTAGCGTGTTGTAGGCGGCGATATGGGCGACGTGATCGGCCCCATACTTGGCACGGACATAATCGAGAACTTCGTCGCGACGCCGTTCGCAGAAGTCCACATCGAAGTCCGGCAGTGAGATACGCTCAGGGTTGATGAACCGCTCGAAAAGAAGGCCCCAGCGGAGCGGGTCGAGCTCGGTAATCCCGAGCGACCAGGCGACGAGCGATCCCGCACCGGAGCCACGACCGGGTCCGACTGGGATATCATTGTGTCTGGACCAATTGATGAAGTCGGCGACGATCAGAAAATAGCCGGAGAAACCCAGTTTGGTGATGTGACCAAGCTCGATCCGCAGTCGCTCTTCATAGTCTGCGCGGCGCTCCTCCATATAGGGATTCTGCTGAAACAGGCGTTCGAGCCCTTGTTGGGCTGCCGTGACAACAGCTGCGTTCTCATCCGCGACGCCTGGAGCGTGGGGCAGGCGGGGCTTGGATTCGATGACAGCGAAGTTGCCCAACATGAGAACGGACAGCGTGTTCTCAATTAGCGAGGCAGACTCCGCGAACAGAGCTTCGAATTCGTCAACGGACTTGAGATGCGAGCCCACGGGAGGAGCGGGAAAACCTGGGTCCTTGATCGTTGACTTGGCGGTTCCGTCGGCCGCGAACGTGAGGACGTTAAGGGCGACCCGATCTGCTTCGCTGGAGTGGCGTGCGGGGCTGATGGCGATTCCGGGAATGCGGTAATGCAGACACCATTGGGCGAGGAGTGCCTCGCGATCGGTGTCGCTGGCGCCCATCTCCAAATGCCGGTCGAATGCGACTGCCAATTGATCGCCAAAGACGGAGACCAGGCCCTTGAGAAACTTCTCGCCGGTTTCGACCCGATTCTGAAGAATGGCTTGGTCGATAGGGCCTTCGATCCCTCCAGTGGTGGCAAAGAGGCCGTCGGCATACGCAGCCAGATCCTCGAGCTCGATAAGGCTGCCCTTGCGCTTGTTGAAGAAACAGCTGTTGAGGCGAAGCAGGTTTTGCCAGCCAACAGCGTTCATCACATGGAGGGTGATGTAGCCGGAGGTGATCGGATCTCCGAACCGGAACCGCTCACCGATGACAGGCTTGAGGCCGGCGGCGATCGCGGCCTTGCTGAATTCAAGAGATCCGGCAAGGGACTGGCGATCCGCGATCCCGATCATGAAATGTCCGCGCTCCTTGGCGAGAGACACGAGCTTTTTCGGTGAAAGGGTGGAGCGGTGATGATGGCTGAAATGGGATTCGCAGGCGAGGAGCATCGGGAGGGTCACGCTTTATCAGGATGCTTGCTTGGCAAGCCAAGCGAGCATTTCGTCGTGCTTGTCGTAGTCGTCATGGCTGAGGTTCATCAGCGGAAGGCCGTGGTTGACCGGGACAAACACCTTTGAAGCTGGGGCGGACGACTTCGTGCTCGTGAAGTCGAGCTGTCGTTCGGTCATCATGGTGGCATAGACTTGGGCGAGCAGGATGCAATCGACGAGGGCGTCATGCTTCTTCGACCGGTCGGCGGAGATGAACTTCGGGTCGATCCCGGCCTCGCGGCAGGTGCGTTCGAGCGATGCCGTATCGCCCTGGATCATCAGGCGCCGGCAGAGGGCGTCGAGACTAACGGGCTGACCGGGCCACCGCTCGCGGGCGATGTCGATGGTATCAACGGCGTCATAGGGGAAGAGCTGACCAATCCGCTTGCACTCGGCGCCAAGGAAACTGAGGTCGAAGCGCTTGTTCTGAATGACCAGAACACTGTCACCGATGAAGTCGAGCAGCTGGTCGTGAATCTCCTCATACCGGGGCGCGCGAGCTGCATCCTCGTTGGTGATCCGATGGATCTGATAGCTGTCGTAGGTGATCGGGCGGCCTTCTGGGTTAACGAGAGTGTTGAAAGTTCTCCCCGTCAGTCGGAAGTCGGCCATCTCGACACAGGCGATCTGGACGATGCGGTCCCCGTCTTCGGCCGACAGGCCGGTCGTCTCGGTATCAAGGGTCACATGGTAGAGAGGCATGGAGATTCCGTCGGCTTGCAGAAAAAAACGAGGAGTTTGGCGACTCCTCGTTTTGGTAGGTTTCAGGAGGCCCGGATGGGCTATGCTGCCTCTTGCTGGCGATCTTCCCAGTCGCGAATGTTGAGCGAGAGGTAGGGATTGCCGTTTCTGCCCGTGTACTCCCAGATCGAGACCCGCTTTTTGACCACGAGATCGTCGTTCACGCGCCCTGCAACCAGGCCGGTGTAACGAGGGCGGTTCTTGGCCACATCCTCTTCCTGCTCGGTTGCAGAGTTCTTCTTTTGGTCGAAGACTGTGCCGGAGAAGGTAAATCCTGTCTGCTTGCCGACGAACTTGATGCGCCGGCCTTGGGCCGGGCCGTTCTTGGTATTGATCTCAGTCTGGGGCTCGATAACGACGCGGTATTCCTCGCCGTCGATGTCCATCTGACTGCCGCTGTATTCCCCTTCGTCGCCCTGGCGCGTGTTCTTCCACGCGTTTCCCGTATTTGGCTTCGGAGTGTAATTGGACACTGAAAGATTCTCCTTAATGGATTTTGGCCTATCAGGCCTGTCATTCTAACCCGTCTCGTGAAACCCCATTAGAAGTTTCACAAAATGGGTCTAAGTGCAGTTAATAGTTTTGTGGGCAACTCCTGAATGGTTGGGACCGTTACCCAGAACGGCATTTCGAACTGCGGTTCCTGACTTCCGACGCTGACCCCAATCACGAACCCGCCCTCTTGCTTGATCATGGCAGCAGCCCGCTCGGCGAGGCCCCCATCGTTCGGCTCGCCGTCCGTGATGACGATGAGGATCTTCTTGTCCTCTTTTCTTGCGCGCATTCCCGACCACGCTTCGAGCATGGCTTCCCCGGTCGGGGTGCCTCCCATCTGGAACTGGGATTTAGCCATTTGGGACATGAGCCGGTCGATGCCTGCCCGGGCTGTCACGATGTTGTCCGTGAAGTCCTTGAGCAGGTACAGCGGGATTGAATTGTAGTGATTGGTATAGGCGAGGTAGCGCGTTACCACCCGCCGAGCGGGTCCCAAGGCCTCAGTCAGAGCAATCTTGGCGTCAAAATAGAGATCGATACGGCGGGGATTGCTCTGGCGATGGTTGATTGGGGTGTCGTCGTCGTCATTCGCGAACTCGGTCATCGACACTGATACGTCGCCCAGGAAGGTGATTGCAGTGTTGTTTGATCGGGTGATGGTGGTCCGGGCGTAGATATCCGGAGACATCGTTGCAATAGCGGTGATGTTGCGCATGTCGAGCTGCCCTTCCTCCCGGTTTGGGCTGCGCCGTCGAACATCGCGGGCGATCACGAGCGAACGGAGGGAGCCGGCAAGCGTGGATGTTACGCCTGCTAGACGGTCGCGCGCCGAGTTGTAGTGTCCGAGGTCGGATGGACCTTGCAGGGTCCGGTCGAGCCGGACGGTAGAGCCGATCGGAGTCGGGGAGGGAATGCAGCCCTCCTTTTCGAGCTTCTCGGCAATCTCCCCGATCTGATCGAGAATGTCGCCGATATCGAGCCGGTCTTGATCCTCGGGTTCGTGACCCTGTGCGGCCTGACGGATCCGCTCTTCGCGGGCGTCCGTGTCGTCCTCGTCGCTTCCATCCGTGCTCTCACCGTGCCCGTCGTCGTCTCCTGCCTCGTCCAAGGAGGGAACAGCGTCGAGATCCTGCCCCGATGCATCAGCAGTACCGGGTGAGGTTGTCTGGTCAGCGGAATCCCTCTGGTCGGAGCCGCAATCATTGGTGTCTCTGTCGGTCGCTGGGTCTTTCTCGGCGCCGGTGCCCGGGTTGGGGCTGTCCGGGGACTGAACTCCATCTTCGCGTTCTCCGTCATCGCCCTGATGAGAAGCGGCGTCGGACGGATCTTTGCCATCGGCTCCGTCGGAGCCATCGGAACGCGACGTGATGTCATTGTTCCCGGACTGGTCGGCCGTATCAGAGCTGGATGCGTCGTCGGTCAGGTCGGGATCTTCTCCGCCCTGACCACCCTGAGGGCCGTCCTCCGTGCGCTCGGGCTCCGACTCGCCGTTGCCAGGTTCGTCCGAGCCATCGGACCGATCTTCAGTGGCGCCAGATCGGTCTGTGTCAGCGCCCGGGCCATTGCTGGAATCGTCAGATGAGCCGTCCTGTGCGTGATCAGTATCGTCGGAGACATCTTGTGAGAGGTCATCCTCGGTCTGGTTCTCGTCCTCAGGTTGCTGATTGGGATCGGCCTCATCCGGGATTGCGGCGTTCTGGTCGTTCTGCGCTGACTGTTGATCCGGTTCGCTGTCCTGGTCCTCGTCTTGATCTTGGACTTGTCCCTGATCCTGATCCTGATCTGGGTCCTGGTCTTGCTGCTGATCCTGGTCCTGCTGCGGGTTAGGCTTGGGATCGTAAAAGCGAGTCAGGATGGTGTCAGTGAGGAGCTCTGCTTCATCCATGATCTTCTGGTTCGCGGTGACGTCGTCCTCTGAGACCGTCGAAAGGATCCGTGGCCACATCTCGTCGATCATCGCCGCGACTTCCGGATTGATCTTCCGAGCAATCTTCAGGCAGGCCTGGGCGGTGCTGGCACAGGTATAGCCGTTGGCAACAGCGTTGTGCCAGGTGAGCATGGCGCCGGCAGCTGTGAACGGGTTCTCAAGGCCCTTTGGGTTCTTGCGAAGACCGGCGATATCTCTGGAGACAACGTGTTCGCGTGTCGCATTGAGGTTATCACGGGTCCCTCGCCAATCCCTCATCAGATGGTGCTCGATCCGCCAGTCCTCTGCACAGTTCCAGAGATCGTGGATCGTCTTGATGCGGATGAGAGTTCGCTTGTCCGGCTTAGGGTTGAAGATGCCGGTGCGGATCTGATCGACCGAGAGGCCGGTCTTGTCCGCCAACATTTGCTGCCGCTTCCGCGTCGGTGTGTAGATGATGTGAGCTGACTCATGGTCCGCATAGCCGCGCATCACGCGGGCGTCAGGGACTCTATAAAGAGAGGCATCATCGATCGCTGGGAGCTTGATCAGGCCCGCGCCGTCAGTATAGGCACCTCTGCCCCTGAACTCGACTTTGACCTTGGCGCGGGAAACCGCCGTGCAATTGATGTCGATCTCGCGCTTGAGATCGTATCCAGGTACCGTGGCAGCGATCATGGGTTGACGTTCTCCTCTGCCGGCCAATCATCGCCCATGACCTTGCGGGCGAGCTCGGCGATGGCACCGGACTCGGCTTCGTCCGATCCACGGTTGACAATGATTTTCTTGACGGACTCGACGCATGCCTTTGTCTCGTCATGAAGGATGGCTGTCTGGAAGGCAGCATAGCGGGCGCAGGCCTTCACCTGGCGGTAACTAAAGGCGCTCCTCAGCTTGCCTTCCCGAAGTGCGATCCTCATGGCGCCGGCGATGCGAACGATGTTGGTGGCAGTGTTGAGCGGAAGGTTCTGAACTTCCTTCCGGATCTGCTTCACCTCGTTCTCTTCGGTCTGGTAGTCAAAATCGATCCAGAACGCGAAACGGTCACGGGTTGCCTCGCTCATTTCCTGAACCAACGCATAGAGGTTCATGCCGTCGGCGCGACCCTTGGTGTTGGCTGTCGCCATGATCGCCACCTTGGGGTGGGGGTAGACGACGCGGCCCTCATCCTCGAGGATGGTGATGCCGTTGCCCTCGTAGAGCTGGTGGGCGAGGTACTGCAGGTCCGGGTCGCCGCGGTCGATTTCGTCCACGTCGATGATCGCCGGCAACTTCATGGCCTGAAGGGCGATGCCGTCGAACCATTTTGTGGTAGAGGCGCCGTTCTCGACGACCTGCTTGAAGCCTCCGACGATCTCGCGGCGGCGCATCTCGCCGTCGATCGGAATTCGGAACCACGGACGGCCCAGACGGGCAGCGATTTGTTCCGTAATGGTGGTCTTGCCGCAGCCAGGAGGTCCGACCAGAGCAGAGTTGTAGCCGTTCTCGATGGACCACAGGATCGGGGTCAGCTTTTCGGCATCGAAGGTGAACTCAGGCCTGATCACAGGAACCTTCGGGTGCGGCTCGTTCCAGACAACCACCTCGACGGGGAAGTTCAGATCACTGGGCTGCAACTTGGTCGGGATGGCATCTTTGAAGACGTCCCGGGCGAGTTTTCGTACGATGGTGTAGGTCGGCTCGTTTTCCGGCAGGGCTGACTTAGTGAGGCCCTCTTTCTTGAGACGAACGACCTCATCCTCGGCTGCGCGCAGCTTCTTGATGAGCTCCTCGACCGACCCAATTCTCTTGCTGGTGCCCTGCTGAATGACCGTGTCAGCGATCGCGAGTTTTTTCGGGTCATAGTCGAATGGCCCGACCGGGCAGAATGCGGTGACCGTGGAGGTTTCAACCGGTGGAGGCGGGGGGCGTCCGGGTCTGTGCTTGTCGAGTAGTACTGAGCCGCCATTTGGCGGATCTTCTCGATGTCCCTGTTCATGAGTTCTTCGTTGAACGGCGCGAACCCGTCGAAGTCCTCCTTGCGCTTCTTGCCGCGACCGAGAATGGTCATGGCAATCTCGCGCACCATGGGATCGTGCTCGAGGAAGGGGTTGATTTCGAAGACGGCCGCCAGCTTATTGACGTAGGAGTCATAGGCGGCCGCGATCTGGTCGTCGGTGAAGATCCCTTCGACAGCCAGCCTGATCTTCTGATCCTCTTCGAATTCCGCCGGCAGTGCCCCCGTGTGCTTGGGCTGCAGGACCATGCGAATGCGTGGCCCCAGCTTGAAGGCCGCGATGTGTCGGAAGACAGGTACGTCGTAATTCATGGATCTTTCCGCTGGAATTGGGTTGCAGAAATGCATCGGGGCGGACACTTGGTCCGCCCCGGCACGCGGCTCTCGGCCGCTCTCATTCATTCTTTGGGTTTGGGGTCAGCCCTACATTTCCCATCCGACACTTGGTCTAACTGGACGGCTAGTTCTGGGAGGCTTCGGAGTCGGTACTGAAACGCCCTTCGGCTGGGAGGTGCCCTCTAGGCCTGTTCCCATTCTCTTCTGGGTCAGGGTTTTGAATTCTTCCTGAGACAACCTATTGAGGTTGGTCATCATAGAAATTCCCTTTTGGCTCTGCTGAAAAACCTCCGAGGCAATTTGGAAGGCTTTCGAGACCTTGATCGTCTGATCTTCAATCTTGACCTGTACCTTGCGGCTGCGCAGGGACAGGTAGTCCGACTCATGCCTGGCTATAGTGTCACGGGCGAAGGTGACGAGTTCCTTTGCACTGAAGGGGCGGGACTGGACGCTTTTGATGCTGCGGCTGCCGGTAGTCCTCTCCTCCGAGCAGCAAACAACGTGGAACGACGGCTGGCCCTTGGCATCGCGAACGGCCTGGGCAAAGTACACTTCGCTGCCAGTGCAGATCGCCCGAACCCAGGGGTTGTCGGAGACCTTTGTCCAAGCCTTGTAGGTTGTGTCTCCCTTTTCCACGAACCGCTGGGCGTCAATGTATTCGTTCATGGTGCCATGAACATAGGTGCTCGCCCCCATATCGATGAGGATCCCGTGCGTCTTCCCTATTGCGCTCCGGGCGGCGCGGCCGACCATTTGCATGTATTCAGCCCGGCTCAAGATCTCCTTGGTATTAAGAATGGCGACCGTTTCCGGAGCGTCAAAGCCTTCGCCGATCATACCGACTGAACAAAGCGCCTGGACCTTGCCGCTTGCATAGTCGGTGACGGCAGCCTCGATCTCGTCATGCCGCATCTCGGAATGAATTACTCCGGCACCGATGCCTTGATCCTCGAACGCGGTCTTTAGTTTCTCCGCATCATCGATTGTCGTGGCAAACCCAAGGATCGGCCTTCCCTCAAGCCCTCGTCTTCTCATCTCTTGACAGGCTTCACGTGCCGCTCTGTCGAAAAAATCATCTGGCCTGTTGCGTTGGATCAGTGAGCGGATTCCCGCGCGGGTCTTCTGGATATCCCGGTCGTCGATCTTCGCTTCGATGGCGTCCCTGACCCAAGTGCCATTCTTCAATGGGTAATCGGGTGTGACCGTTGGGACCTCCGTGATTTGTCCGATCTTGATGGCCTCGGCATAGGTCATGACAATCCGTCTCGCAGAGGCAAGACGGGGATGGAGGCTGGCACCGTCCCCACGGAACGGCGTTGCAGTGGTACCGACAATGACGGCACCGGGGTTGGCTTTGGTCACCTCGTCGATGACACGGCTGTATTCGGAAGCTGGATCTTCGTCAGTGGTGTGGTGGCATTCGTCGATTTGGATGAGGGCGAAATGCCCGAGTTCATCCATCCTTGAGGCGATAGTCTGGGGAAGGGCATAGACGACATCGGCTTGCTTGGCGCCGAGGATATTACCGTCCATTGCAACGGCTGTTCTATCGGGGTCGATCCCGGAGTGAGAGGATTTCTGAGAATTCTGGGAGGCGATCCTGCGAAGACCCTGGAGCACGAGGACCCGGCTGTCGCTGATGCCGTCCTGAAGGCGATCACCGTCACTGATAGCAGCTGCCACCCGATTGTTGATCCAGGTTTTCCCGCCACCCGTGGGGGCGATCAGAAGCACGTCTTCGCCGTTCCGGACCGCATCTATGATCTCAGAAGCGATCCGCTCCTGAAGCTCGCGAGCTTTAGGATTGACGTAAAACGCCGGCGTCTGGGATGCATTGGGCGACATGGCAGATCCGGGTCCTTGCCTATTTCCGCATTGTACCCGAACGAAAACCCAACAGAAAAGGGGCTAAGTGCCTTGAATCGGGTTTTGTATGTTCCTTAATGCCTCCGAACCTCCTATGATCGTCGCCGACGTTATTCCCTCAAGTGGAGATTGATCATGCGAAAGCGGTTCTTCGGTGGTCGCAGCCAGCCGGAACCCCACCAACCTCATCCCCAGCCCCACCTTGGCAATTCGCCCCAGGCTGGCGTGAATGGGTCCGGTCCAGCCGGCGGGCGTAAGTCTGGTGCTGGCGACGCCAGTGCGGACATAGCCGGTGAACTGGCCTCAGCAGCGCTGGGTGCGAACGGACAGTCGCGCGGAGGCATTGGCTTCCTTAGAGGCGCAGCTGGGATGGCCCTGAGAGCTGGGACGTCCGATATCGCGATGTCGGCAGGGAAGGCATTTCTATATTACCAGCTGGCACAGATTGTTTACGGCGAGATCAAAGAATACCTCAACGCCTTCCTAGGCACCGATAAGCACCGATCCGATAGCTGGGCTCAAGGCATCCGGGACCCTTCGCTCGAGCAGGCACTCAACAACTCGGGTGCGGGACGTGATGCAGTTGCCGCTGGGCAGAAGATCGAGGCCCTGACCCAAGGTCAGTCGCTGGCCGGACGCGCGGTCGATCCAACCACACATCGGGGGTTGGGGTCTTACGAGACGGGGAATCTCAACCAGCCTCACCCGACGCTTGGTGCTGGATCGCAGATGGTTGTGAGGCTTCCCGGTGAGACCGGGCAAGAGTTTAGGCTCGACATGAGCGGGGCCCATAATGACAAAGAAGCCCTGAACACGCTCCTATCTGATTATCCGAACAAGGCGCGGGCGTTCGGCCTTCCGCCAGAACTGCCCTCCGGGTCCTCCGTAATGATTGGCAATCGGGAGACCGGGGAAGACGCCCGAGAGTACCAGTTTGTCGATGGCAAGACCTTCCTTCAAAACAACTCCATCGATGGATCCCTGGACCGTGCCTCTCACGCCATCGGCACCTCTGAGACGTACGGATCCAAAGATTTCAGCTTTAATAAAGAGGTGATCGCGGTATCCGATCCAAGGCTTATCGATGCGGCGTCCTTCGCGGATCAGGCAAAGAGCAGCAGCCTCATCGTCCGGGAGAGCCGGTATGAAGGCATGGAGTCCCAGCAGGTTGTTGGTCCGGAGGGCTGGTTCAGCAAAGGGGACGGCGAGGCGATGGCCAGTCTGGCGACCTCGCTCGGCATTCAGGACGGGGCAGGAAAGGTCGTGCAGGCTCATGACGTCCGCACGGGCGAGAACGCTGTAGCAGTCAGCGGCCCAAGCGGGATGGCGGCGATGAGCGTCGATGCTCAGGGTGGCCAGCATATTGTGGCACAAGCCCAGCAGGGTGAGTGGTACCGGACGGTCGCTGTCAGTGCAGAATCCGATGAAAAGGCGCTGTCCTTCGATTCCCAGGGCCAAGGCCACCTCACTGACAAGGGGGTGGAACGGCTGGACAACGTATCCAAGTTCGTCAGCAATGCTTCCCCGATGGAGGAACTCGCGCAGGCGGTTGATGGCAGCGCGAGAGGCGCGGTGGTTGCCGACCTTTCAGGCAAGGAGCCCCTGACGGCCATGCGGGTGTCCTTCGACAATGAGAATTCTCAGTCCCAGATGGACTTCATTGTGAAGAATGGGCAGTTGACCATCACGGAGAACAGCCGCGCCGACGGAAAACCAATTGAATTGGCGGTGATCCGGGACGCCTCCATCAAGGTTGATCCGCAAAGTGGTGCTGTCGAGATGGGTGAGAAGGCCCAAGGCCTGATGAAGCACGCGCTGGAACTTGGAGCGGAAGGCGGACGCGAGGGCAAGACCGCGATGCGGATGTTCGCTGAGGCACACCCAGAGACCCAGCAATTCGCTTCGGTCACGGATCGTCAGCAATCGGGTCAACCGAATATCTTCGCGCAAGTGGCCGGATCTGGAGATTTGGCTCCGAATGCGAGGGGTACGATGAGCGGGATCGTCAACCAGGCGTCCCAGGAGGCCGATCATATCGCTACGGCTATGCCGGCGCGGGTGGCTCAGATGCCGTCCGTTGCGAAAGCGTCCCTTGAGATTGGAGGCTGACGATGCGGAGGTTTGGAATTCTTGCGGTTGTGGGATTAATGCTCGGCGCATCGGCTGGGGGGCATGCTCGCGATTTGACGAAGCCTGGGGTGGACCTGAGTGGTTTGGATCCGCTCGGACCATCGAAAGGACAGGGGCAGGCCGTCATTACCGGGTTTAGGGATCCGCCCAGAGCAGACCCTCGGATCGACTTCAGCGCCCCGGGGCTGCAGGACACGCTCTCGTCGGGATCGCCGGGGTCCTCCTCGACCTGTCCGGGGCCGTGCTCTGGGCTGGTTGGGCCGAGCAATTCGAGATTCCTCGGCAGTACGTACTAGCGTGCAGCGAGCTTTCGCGCTGCGCCCACACCACGGGCATAGCGACCGATTGCAATGATCAGAGCGGCAGCCAACACGATAAGCGTGAGGCTGCCGTTTCCTTTGAAAAAGCGGTTGGCGCCTGCGAACATCACGAAGGGACACCAGTAGGTGATGACGTACATCACTTGGTCATAGGCTGAGACCGCGCGCCGGAAGCTGACGGTCTTGCCCGATTGTACTGAGATGCGCGGGGCATCCATGACGGCCATCGTGCGGAGCCAGAAGGTCCCTAGACGGGTCTCGTCCAGGGCACGCGGATTGTAGCCGGTTAGCGCAATGAGCGAGCGGTGACCGTAATAGCGGTCAAGATTGAAGGCGGCGACCACCATGAGCAGAAGCAGATTCATGGTGCCCATACCGGCGAACGCCAGGATCGCCATCACGCCAAGCGAGATGATGTCTATCAAGGCATCCAATAGGGAGCGACTGCGGGAGGGCGCAGCCGCGGGGGTGAGATTCTCAGTCAAACAGCGTCTCCACTTCAGGCAATCAGGCTCCAATCGGGCTGATCCGAAGTATAGGCGTATCCGTACAGAGCGATAAGGTTCTTCAACGTCTGTTCAGCCTTAGCTGAATCCGTCGGGAAGGCGAGATACTCCAGACCATTGAACGTAACGAGATCCAGGCCGAGGTGCGGGGCATTTGCCTTGAACGTCTTCAGCTTGTCGTCAGACAGGTTGTAGGTCTGACGCACGGCCGTCATCACGAGCTGCGGGGTGATCATCGTGCTGTTGCTCAGGACAATCGTCTTTCCGGCGTCGAGCTCCTGCTTGATCTCGGCGAAGTCGAGCGCTCCGCCGACCTTGAGGTTGCCAAGCTTGATGCGGATATCCTCGACCTCCTCCTCCGAGGTGATGAACCCAAGGATCCGGCTCCCGTCGCTGGTGTTGGCGATCCAGAGGCGGCGACCGAAACCGAACTTGGTCTTGCCGAAGTGCTTCCAGATCAAGGGCAGAGCGCCCGAGATCATGATCTTCTCGCGGGCACGATGGTTCTTGATGCGATCCACCTGAACCTGCCAGAGCATCTCGGCCCGTGACTGATCCTCGACCTTCTCGATACGGCGTCCCCGCATGGCGAATTTCGGCATCACGCACTCGCCGTCTGGGCGGATGACATGAACCATTTCCCAGCCGTTGGAGGCCAAGCCCGTGGGCACCTCGATCCATACGTCCGCCGTCGACATGTTGAACCAGGTTTGGGGCATGTCAGTTGTGGAGCGGAGGAGGAGCGCCGTCTGGTACGCTTGGCTGAAATACGAGATGTTCGAGTTGGGGTCGCATTCGAGCTTGGTGACCTTAACCCGAGCGCCCGTGAAGGGATGGGTGTAGATCACGTTTTCGTCGATGGTGCGAACTTCCTCCCGCATGAACTCCGGCCCCGTGTCGAAATTGCCGTCCGAGATGAGTGCCATCACGTGGTTTGCGATCTCGGAGTCGAGGTAGGCGAACGCCTTCCGCTGCACGGCGATTGGGAGCGTCGCTGCCCGACGGAGGAAGACTTCGAGGGTGATGTAGCTTTGGCCCCGGTAGCTGCCCTTGGTCTCAAGGTCGTTGAGGAAGGTGATATCCTCCGGTTTGAGATCATCATAGCTGCCACCTTTGAGCTTTGCGTAGAACGAGCTCCAGCCTGAATACGCATGGGACGAGCGGTAGCTGTCCAGCGACGTAAAGAGACCGTTCGAGGTCGCCTGTCGGTGCCCCTGGCTCAGGGCGCCGAGGCTCGCCATGCGGGTCACGACAGACGAGAGATAGACCTTCTCAGCGGGGATATCGAGGGCAACGTACGATACCACAGGCGGCTGCTTTTGGTTGCTGCGATGCGACCGGCCGAGACCCTGAACGGCCTGATCCGCCTGCGATCCGAGCTGCAGGACGTAGTGGCGCCGCTGCCGCTGGTTTCGCGCGAACAGGCTCGCGTGGTAATCCATTCCAGTGCCGCCGGCGCTGTTGCTGAAGACAAGGATCTGTTTCTGGTCGTTCATAAAGGCCCGCCAGTCCTGACGGACGTCGCGCTCCGTGCGTGGCTCCAACTTGCTTGCGGCGTTAGCATCCCCGTGGTTGCCCAGAGCATCGACTGGCACGACGCGCTTAGACCGTCCGGTGATCTCCGCCACCTGGGACGTGCCAAAGTTTCCGAGAAGTGCTTCCAGCGGGCGAATAAAGCCCGGCATGGACTGAATCTTCTCGATCAGGGCACGCTTGGCATCGACGTTCATGTCGATTGTGACCATGGAACCGTTCTTCTTGATCGCGAAGCCTTCCTTGTTGGTCAGGACCTCCGGCAAGGACTCTACGAACCGGATGAGTTCGCTCGCTGCCTGGAGCTTCGAGGCATCGATGTCGCCGCTATCGAGATGGCGGTCGAGCTCCGCTTCGAACGTGTTCTGCAGCTGGATGACGCAGGCTTCGCCGCGTGCGAGGGCCTTCTTGATGTCCTCGATGAGGCTGTGTGTCTTGATCGAAACGATCAGGGTGTCGATCACGCGCTTGGAGAGTTGGGCGTAGAGCGCACCGAAATACGTGCCGCCGTTAGCCGTCCGGACTTGGCGCCAAGTTGGCTTCCAGCCCTTCTCATCGGCGGGCACGGCGTTCTCGATGCACGTCCGGGCAATGCTGGTGATCTCGTAGAGCATATTTGAGTATCGGTCGAACAACTCGATGTCGTTGGCCGACATCGGGTGGATCAGCTCTTCGTAGCGGACACCCTCAAGGGAGAGCTGCCGGCAGACCATCTGCCCTGCGGCCTTGATGTGCGAGGTGATCGCTTCCAGTCCCGAGAGGCCCGCGCCACCGAAATCGTCGAAGAAGTCGGTGGGCTTGGCGTAGCTGGTCCCGGCGCCCCACAGACCAAGGCGGACCATGTAGGCGAGATTGTCGAGCTCGGTTGCACCGGTGGCCGAGCAATAGACCACGCGAGCGTTCGGCAGGGCGTTCTGTAACTTGATGCCAGCGAGACCCTGCAGGGAGGTGGCGACGCCCCAGCCACCGTCGTTCTTGTTCGAATCCAGACCGTTGCGCATGTTCTGGCTCTCATCCAGCACGATGACGCCGTCGAAGTCCTCACCGACCCAATCTGTGATCTGCTTCAGGCGGTCGAAACGGCCGGTTTCATTTTGGCTTCGGAGAAGTGCATAGGTCAGATAAAGGATACCATTGCGCTTCGGTACCGCATGCTTGCGGTTGTAGTCGCCGAGATTGATCAGATTCTCGGTCGACATTCCCAGCATTTGCATGGCCTTAACGACATTCTCTCGATGCCTCTGCTTCTCGCCGACGACGATCGCCTTACGGCGGCCGCGGTTCCAGTTGTCGAGAATGATGCCGGTGGTTTCGTTGGTCTTGCCCGCGCCGGTACCGTCTGCAACGAGGAAGCCCAGCCGAGGCTCGGCATTGAGGTCAGGGTCAAACGGAAGAAGCTTGCTGTGAGCCTCGCCGGCGAGCACGATGCTCTCCAACTGAATGTCGGACAATGCACCGGAGCGGATTACCTCCGGGTCGAGCATGGGCTTATATGTCGGCGCGACTGGTTTGGACCCGGCAAGGGTCTTCGACTGAATCAGGGCCGCCGGATGGGGTTTAGCTTCGGCGAAGATTGCGCATTCCGGACGGTACTGGTCGTAGATCTCATTCACGCTGCCGGAATCATCTTCCGTCGGTGGATTGTGGGAGATCTCGATTGCCTTGCCCTTGGCCACTTTGGGCGGGCGGCGGGTGGCCGGATCGCGCACAGGAATGATGTCGAGCGCCTGACCGGCGGTCTTGTCGATCACTTTGATGTCTACGACTTCCGGAGCGACGGTGGCATCCGTTCCGCCGACATAAAGGTCCACAGCTGCATCCTCAATGTTGAAGCTGGCGATGCGACCGGCATTGACGAACAGGTGATCGGATGGGGCGTCAGCCTTGCTGCGAACCACAGCGACACGAGTATCATCCGGGACGGCAAAGCCTTGGGGAGGAACGGATTGCGCGGGGCTGGACAGAATGATGCCGTTCGGGGAAGGGCTCTTCTTCTTGGGGGTAGCGCCGCTAGCCGAAACGATGGCGGCGGACACGCAGCTGTCGACAAGGATATTGTCGTTCTGGGCAATGCCGACGAGGCGGGCGGCGGCCCAAGTAGCTTCTATGTTTGCAGTTTTCGGGAGGGCGCACAGCTTGCGCAGCACTGCGACGGCGTTGAGAGAGGCTGCGCTGGATGGTGCGTCTGGGCCAATCTGATCGGCATAGCGGGCGAAGGCCGCCTGCATGGTCTCCATTGCAAGCTCCTGATCGCCTGCGTCGAGAGTGTGGCCGCGTGCGATCTTTTCCAGAGCCTTGGTCACTTCGGTTTGCGTCGCCATGAGGTTCTCATCTTGCGGGCGGCAGGCGCCCGTCATTTTGGGGATTTGGGGAATTCCGCTGATCACCTGGTGAACCAAATAAAAATGCCCCGCATCCTGGCGGGGCCCTTTTCCAATGCAAGTAGGCATAATGGCGTGGTTTTAGGTTCGCGAGACGGCAAAGGGTAGGTCAAAAATTGTTTGGCACCGGAAGGCTCTAGTACGGAGTCAACTGAACCTTCGGCTTACCATGGGTCGGGATTGAGCGCATCGTTTCATCGCCGCGATTGGAGGGTTAAACTCGCCGGGAACCTGAAATGATGAACTGCAGCAGCTTCACCGGCAGGTGACTGCAGAGCCTTGCCTTGTACAAGAGATCGCCTGATCCTTGCTAAGCGAGAGCGCGGCATCCCAGTCCGGCCTATCCTGAGCCTTCGGGCGTCCACAGCAGGCAAAGGCCTCCCGGACATTAAACTTGTAGTAAGCCTGTAGGATCCCGGTCTGGACGCCAGTCAGCGCAGCCTCCTCGTTGTCGTCAGACCACTCTGTAGAAAGATTGTCCCCGTTTGGCTTGACGGACATTAGGGTAAAGCTATCGGGTGCGCGATCAATCGCTGCGTAGCAGGCATCCGCTTTATCAAGTAGCGTAATCAGATCAGCTGGATAGCCTTGACGGGATAGATCGCTTTTCTTAGTAGCCAGCCGCACCGGATACCGGGCGTCGCCTTGGCAGAAGTCTGGTCCGCACGCACATTGCGCCCATGATCCCGGGGACAGTAAGAATGTCCCGAGACATGCGAATGCGAGACGGCACAGGTTCGTCATTCTCCCAGATACCATGTAGGGCTACAGATCTGGATCCTCCGTATCGGCCGGAGTGCGGTTACCATACCTTCTCCTCCCATTCTTTGTATTCTGAAATTTCCTTAAATTCTGCGGATATACATCTCACTGTTGCTTCGAGCTTGTGTTCGAGGCACTGTAGGATGTGAGAAATAAACATGGAAATCGAAGCATCTATGTTCTTCCCGCCATGAATCAGAATGACTATGGCCGTGGAAATTGCGGCCGTCTCTATGCACTCACGGAGAGATCTTTCGGAGTCGTGCTTAATATGTTCTTCCGATAAGACGTATCCCCACCCGACACGGTTTCGTTCGCGGGACTCGATAACTGGTACCTTCGTGCGAACGATCCTACACCGTCCTATTTTGACGTCTTTTAACTTCATTACGGTGCGCCACTCGGGATGCTTGAAGATGGTTCCGATCCGATGCGCAGTTACGGCGATCGCATCGGAACAAGGTCCGCCCTTTTGCCGCTCGTACTCTAAGATAGCACCTTCCGGGTCGTTTACGTCTCCATAGATAATATGCTCTTCTGGGGTCGCATTGGACGGCGCATCACAGAGTAGCCGAATGCCGCTTTCACTTTCCCGCATTCCAAAATAGGGATTGCCGAGTTCATCAACGTGATTTCGTGCTTGTTCGAGCAAATTATCAATACAATCCCGACAATCTCTAAGATCTTTATACTCTAATCTTTCAAGGATATAGGAAAGGGCCATGCGGTAGTCGTTCGAAGGTATACCAGCATTGGCGAGTCTATCCGCCGAATCCGAAATTGCAGTCTCATCGGGATCAGTTTGATCGGTAATTACCCAGGCCCTTGCACGAGTCGGGCTTCGCTGATTCCATGCCTGTATGGGCCGCAGCGATCTTGAGCGTCTGAGCAAGGAAGAGCTGATCGAGCTGGTGCTGCGACTGCAGCGGCCGCAAAAGACCTCGCGCACGTCCTCAAAGCCGCCCTCGACCGATCGCAAGCAGCGTCGGGATCAGGCCAAGCCCGGCGGAGCCAAGCCTGGTCACGAAGGCCACAGCCGGATCCTCAGCGCCACGCCCGATGAGGTGGTCGAGCACCGTCCTGACCGGTGCTCGTGCTGTTCGGCTGTCCTGATGGCGGATTGGCCGGCGGAGACGATCAGCCTCCACGAGCAGATTGAGCTGCCGGCGGTGGCGCCCCGTGTCACCCAGCATCGGCGCCTGGCGGTGCGCTGCCGGGCGTGTGGAACGCGGGTCGCCGCGGCCGTGCCGGACGCCGCCAAGGGGACGCCGTTCGGGCCCCGCGTCCATGCCATGGCGACTTATCTCAAGACCTTCCAGGCTCTGTCCTACGAGCGGCTGCAAAGCGCATTCGCGGATCTGTTCGGGCTCACCGTCAGCCAGGGCGGCCTGATGACCATGCTGCGCCGAGCGCAGGGCGCCTTTGCGGCCGAGCGCGACAAGGCGGTTGCGGCGTTGCGCCAGGCCAAGGTCATCGCTTCCGACGAGACCGGCGTCCGGATCGAGGGCTCCAACGCCTATCATTGGGTGTTTCGCTGTTCGGAGGCGGTGGTCCATCACGCCTCTCCAACCCGGGGCGCCAGCGTGATCCGGACCGTGATGGACGGGCACCGGCCCGAGGTCTGGTGTTCCGACCGCTACAGCGCGCAGCAGGGCCATGCCGACGCCCACCAGACCTGCCTGGCCCATCTTGCCCGCGACGTCGCCTATGCCGATGAGGCGAGTGAGGATATCCTGCCCTCCCGCCTCCAGCTGTGGCTGTACCGGGCCTTTGCCCTGGCGGAGGAGGTCGGATCCCTTGCCGCCTCGACCCTCGCTCGCAAGCGCCGGGCCCTGGAGCGAAGTCTGGACGCGATCCTGGCCGCGCCGACCTCCTGCGATCTGGCCCGTGACCTTCAGAGCAAGGTCCGGCGCGCCCGCGATCAGCTCCTGACCTTCGCCCACTGGCCCGGACTGGTTGATGCGACCAACAACGCCTGCGAACGCGCTCTCAGACCCGCCGTCATTCAGCGCAAGGTGACCAACGGCTATCGCTCCATGTGGGCCGCCGAGGGCGAAGCGGACATACGCACGGTCGTTGACACGGCTCGTCTCGGTCCGGCCACCAATGCGTTCAACACAATCCTTCAGACCGTGTCTGCCTGAACCTCAGTGCGAAATAGGGGCGTGGGTAATTACTTTGATCGAACGCATCGCGGAGTTGATCAATTTGATCTTGGGTCAGTCCAGGGCGGTTGAATAGCCTTGCAACCACGGTCATTTGCATTCTGTTTGGAACGATGTCTAACACGTCCAGAGTCTGAACAACTCTTCCGTCGGGTGAAACCATCTCCACCGGGCGAGAGACGAAGCAGTTGATTACAAAGTCAGGTGGTTCGGTAGGAAAGGTCCGTTCCGCACCCTGCACAAGCTCAAGTCCCTCGCTGATCACCTCCTCGGTAATCAATTGATGGTCGTAGTCAAATTTAGTTCTCGTCAAATCGGTAATAAACTTGCAGAACTGTTCGCTAGTCAAATCGGGATATACCCAGCGGTCTATAGTCATCGTCGCATCTCCCTTAACGGTTACGCGTTGAACATGACCTAACTGCGCTTTGTTGAGTTTATGTCAGTTAAGCAAAACAATCTAGCAGCATCTCCGTTCGACTTCAGAAGCGATCTAATTGTAGGGGACTTCCCATTTTAGATGCTCATGAAGTCGAAACAGAGGAAGCGATTTACTGCGTCTGGAGACTACTTCGGGAGTACTACCGAGTTCCCTTTGCTGAATATCGTGCAGAGAGTTTGGACGGCGATCTGCCTAAGAGTTGGGACGTTGGCCCAAGGAAGAGCTACTGGGATGCAGCGAAGATCGCGTTGCCACATCTTGTCCTTCTCTTTGGCGCGTAGCAATAAAAAAGCCCCGCCGAATGGCGGGGCTCTGCGAAATCCAGTCTACAGATATTAGAAGACGTAGTCTGGGATCCAAGCATTGAGCCGGAGCTCGGTAGTTGCACGAAGGCGGCCGGTCCCTTCCTTGGCGTCGTTGAAGGCTTCGGCCAGGAGCGGCACCAGGTCACTCTTGGAAGCGTGGGTAACATCGCCCGCTTCATCCGGATCGAGAAGTTCGGATGTGAGACCCCGCAATTCCTGGGTCGTTAGGGTCGACAGGAACTCGTTGTCGGGAGTCCAGGTCTCGCGGAGCGAATAACCTTCGTCCTTGGCACGGTTGAGGACACGGGAAACGATGCTGTCAGGCAGGAACGTTGGCTTGCGACCGACATTGTGGCGAAGGCGCACGGCAACGCATTCGTTCAGAGCCTCCTGTAGGTCAGTCTCGTCAAGCGAGAGGGCGTAGGCCAGAGCATCCTGGTTGGCCGCCATCACCCGGGTACGATAGCTCTCGAGGAGCAGATCGCTGGTGCGTTCCTGGAGCGCCCAGTCGAGCCCGATGGTTCGATCGCCGAGCAGCGCGGCGAGCATGATCGCTGCCGTGAGACGGTTATCGCTGGCCACGATTCCGGCTGCGGAGGCGGTACGAAGTTTCGCAAAGTATTCAGCCGCCTTCTGGTTTGGCGGTTCAGTTGTGATCGATGTGGTATCGACCTCTCCGACCGAACTTGCGTCGGCCGTGAAGACAGAGAAGTTCTCGTCATCACCTGCGGCTTCGTCCTCGTCATCGTCATCGCCGGACGCCATGGAGATCTGAGCAGCAGTCTGACCGCGCTTGATGAGATCACGGTGGACCGTTACGAGGCCGTCGTTGGCCACTTCGATGACCGCGATGCAGCCATCGTTGCCGGGAGCAGTCTCATATTCCCAGTCACGAAAGGGTTCGCCGCGGAGGATGTCGACGCGAGCGTGGCCCTCGCGTTCAAGGTCGGCTTGGAGCTTCTCGATTGCGACGTTCTGAGCCTGCCAGAAGGCGTCGCGGTCCGTGATCAGGCCCTCATGTTCTTCGATTAGATCCTGCTGGACGGAGATTCCAGAGATCTTGACGTCAAAGATGGCATTCTTGGCCGGAATGTGGGCCTGGCGGAGCAGAGCGTTGATCTGTTGAACCGACACATAGGAGGATTCCGCCTTTGAGATCGCATTCATAATCTCCTTGCGGATCGTGTCGCCGGCCCGGACCATGGCCTTCGCCCACTCTAGGCGGCGCTTGCCCTCGATCACCATTTGCTTGACCTCTGAGTCGAGCTTGGCGACATGCATACGCTCGGCCACGTCATTCGGCTTGAGTCCGACGGTACGGGCAACGTCGCGGACGTCCATCTTCTCGGTGAGGTGAGCGATGGCCTCGCACTCCTCGATTGGGTTCATCGATTGGCGATGGATGTTTTCGGCCGTTGCGATGAGGAAAGCAGTCGTGTCATCCACGTCGGCGATGTGGCAGCGGACGGGGAAGTCGGGTGAGAGCTCCCCTGATTCAACCTTGCGCTTCATGCCGCGGTAACGGCTAAAGCCGACGAATACCTCGTAGATGTCCCCCTTGGGGCGAACCACGAGGTTCTGAATGAGTCCCTGACTGATGATGGAATCGCCGAGACTGTCCTCGTGAGCCTCGTTGCGGGTGCGGCGGGGATTGTTGTTCCACTCGATCAGCTGTGAGAGTGGAATGTCACGCGTGTCCGAGACGTGAGCGGCGGCGGCGGCTGGGATCTGGTTCTTCTTCGACGACGAGACCCGCGTCTTCGTCGTGGTGGTCGAGGGGGCGGTGTGCTGAGCGGTCATGAGTGCCTTTGTTCCTTTTCGGGATTTTGCCCGGGAGCTTTCAAATGGAATCTCTGAGAATTCTGGAGACGGCAGCAATCGTCGACCGGCGGCCTGGTGGCCGTCGCTGCGTCCCAGTCTCTGTCGGTGAGTTTTGAGGGTTAGGCGTTCAGAGATAGGTCTTCGCGAGCGTCAGATCATCCCGCAGCCGGCCGATGATCTCGGGGTCGCTCGCCTTGTGAAGGGCATGGGCCGGGTGAAAGGTCGGGATGACTACGGAATACTGCGAGATTGGGGTTTCCGTAAGAGTGCCCCTGTTCTCGCCTATCTTATCTTGCCCTGTCAGGAGCCAGAGGGCGGTGGCGCCCATAGAGACGATGACTTTGGGGTCGGCCATCGCGATAAGCTTCCAAACGTAACGGAGATCTCCGGCATTGGTCTCTTTGACGTAGTGACCGCGGAAGGTGGCTCCGTCATGGATCCTTGTGTTCGCCTGCTCGGTATCCTTTGTGAAGAACTGTAGGATGTCGTTGTTCTTACGGGTTCCGTTGTCGAGAGGCGTCCAGACGGGCTGATGGAGGAACGCGTTGGTGATCAACGTTGCATCGCGCTCGATGCCGAGTTCGCTTAGCAGGCTGTCGAGAAGATGGCCGGCGGGACCGGTAAAGGGTTCGCTGTTGATCGCCTCGTGGCGGCCCGGCGCTTCTCCCAGCAGGAGGAGCCCATTCCAGTCTTTCTTCGGAAGATGGGGCGGGACAGGGCCAGCGAGCGCATTAAGCGGAATCGGGCCGATGGGAAGGGTAGGGGTAGCAGTTATCGACATCGTGCGACTACCTTGGTTGGCTTCCTTGTCACTCGGACCTTGTTTCCCGTGATGGCCTCGACGATTGCCCGCTTCAGACGTGACAGAGGGGTGTCGTAGCCCTTGAAATCTTCGATGACGAAATCTTGCTGCTCATTGTACGTGAAATCGGCTTCGTAAAACAGTCGACGTCGGCGGCCCCGGACGTCTTCGAGGGTCAGGTGTATCCCATTGACAATCAGGGGTATCCGGACCTGGCGCTTGAGGTTCGAGATGTTGCCGATCTTCTCTTGAAGAAGGAGATCGCCATAGCGCTTCATCTCTCCGGCGGAGTCGTAAACCTCTTCCACGTCTCCGGTTTTGATCCGGATCTTGCGGGCACCGTACTTATTGCGCGATTTCCTGGTGAGGCCGAGATAGAGCTTCAGATCCCGCGCGTGGATTCTGTCCACTTGCTGCTCCTATACGCTCGAAGAAGTCGCTCGGTCCGCTCGCAGACGGCTGCGTTTGTGCGGATCTCGCTACGGGAATGGCACTGCACGATGCGGTAGTAGACCTCGAGAGCTGCGTCCTGCTTCTCAATCTCGAGAGCGAAGGGGCCTGAGAGGAGATTCCACTCGTCGTACTGGCGCATGTACTCCCAAAAGCCCGGTTCCTGACAGATGATGTGGAAGCGCCTGAACGTGCTGTTTCGGCTCTCTGGCGTTAGAGGGATGATGTCGGATGTGGCGAGAAGAGCCTCATGCTCGACGAGGAATGTGGTGTCGTTCGGTGCGTACAGAATGTTGTCGCCGACTTGGGCGGGGAGGGCCGCGACCTGAAGCGTCACCGTCTGGTTGCCATTGTCGTTGAGACCATACCGAATGGCCTCAAACTCCTGGCTCTGATCCTCATGGGTCATCTTGAAGAGATAGCGATCACCGTACGTCCCAAATTTGATCTCGGCCGGGAGGAGGGTGGGATCGCAGCGCAGCTGCAGGATCACCAGGCCATCCTTGTTATCTTTGCTGCTGCGCTTGGAGCAGAGGAACTGTTGCTGCATTGGGCTGCAAAAAAGTGCCGCCATGCGACGGGCATGACGGCATCTCTTCTTTCCGGGTTTTAGGAATACGAACTTCGTATTTAGAACCGTCTACCTATTTACGTCTGTTTCTCAGTCCCCAAGTTCGAGCGCGGACCTGTTCATCTGCCGCGGCGAAATCGGCGCCGGAAGGTACTCACTCCCGCTCTCATTCGCCTTTCTGGCCGCTCCGATGACGTCGTCGAGAGTGCCCTTAGCTGCAGCTGCCGGATCAATCTCGATGTCTGTGAGGAACCCGACCTGGGTTCTGGAGGTAGAGGCCGAGCGGGAATTGATTAGGCCGGATTTGGAGAGTTCCTGCTTGAACGATGAACCCTCGTCCATGGCGAACCCTTCGGTTGGAGCGCCCTGATCCTTGGCCGGGCCTGAACCAAAGGTGTCTGTCAGGTACTTGGCACCACTGGACCAGCCGACAAATTCCAACGTCGTCGACATGGCGTCGATGGAAACGTCTCCCAGTTTGCCGACGGCATTGCTGATGGGCTTTCCAATTGCTGTTTTACTGAGCGATTTGCCGAGGAGGGCTTGGCTTGCTAGGTCGGCGACATCATAGGCAAGTAGGGCCTGCCCGAGCCCGGGGACGAAGCGAGCTCCGACCATTGCGCCGGCGGATAAGCCCATGCCGAGCAGCGCGCTCCGGTCGAAACTTCCGGAGGAGGCCTGCTGGGTGAGAGAGACGGCTCCGAGCGCGAGACCCGGCAGCCCGCGGAGTTTGGGCGAAGGAAGACGATGAGCGAGGGCATCCATCGCGAGGGGCGCCGCGGTGTCGAGAGCGGGGGATGCTATTGACGGGACGAATTGGGACAACCCTGCTGGAGGTGCGATTGACGTCGGGACATCGGCAGGTTTTGCCTCCATGGTGCCTTTGCCGCCCAAACGTTCACTCATCTCGCGGGCGAACGGGTCGAGCTGAGAGGAATCCCGCATGGGCTCCCTGTTGCTGAAGAAGTCCAGGGCATGCGCCGACATCGGGAGGTGATGTCCTTCCTCTCCCGCCTTGCCAATCTTTTCCCCTAGCCGGTGGGACCAATCCGGATTGCCCCTGGGCATGAGCCAATTAAAGATGCGGCTCGGGGTATCCAGAATCTCCCCAAGGATATCCTGCTTGGTGCGGTCCTCGAAGTTCTCGGACTCACGGAATTTCGATGTGTCGACCATCAGCGTTCCGTTCCGGTGTCTTTGGCGCGCGAGGTCCGGACCGGTTTGGACGCTGGGGCGGGACCCTGTTCCATTTCCTTTCGATACGCTGTCATGATCCTGTCCAGAGGAGATGGTTCCTCCTTCTTGGTCTCTGACTTCGGCTTCGAACCGGACAGACCAGCCTTGAGGCCAGCTAATCCGGCCTCCACGGGCAGTAATCCCTTTTCGGCGGTTTTCTTGATGACCTTGAACGTGTCAGTTTCATTCTCGGCTGCAATCCGGTGGACGCCTGGGGCGCCGACCAGATGCTGAGCAATCTTGCCGGACAGAGATTTTGAAAGCCCCTTGGGCCTCGTTGAGCGGCGCTGGGTCTGTTCGGCCTGCCGCATCAGGCTTGTGGTAGGGCTCGGTTTCTGGGAGCCGGGTCCATTCTGAGGCATTCAAATGCTCCAATTCGTGCACGAGCAATAATGCCATCAATGAAATGCCATTAGAAGCGATAAAATACCATCAAGCCCCAGAATGCGATGTCAGTGTACCGACGACTTCTTTTTCGTGGGTTCCCAGCGGAAAAGCTCTCGAACCACTTCGGGTTTGACTCGATCGGTGATCACGGCCTCTCTCGAAATCCGGCGCTGAAGCTGTCCGGCGTTTTCCAGCAGGAAGGCCTTGGCTTCTAGGGACATGGTCTCGACGATTGAGGATCCATTCGCGATCGTATTGGACAGGTGCAGGATAGCGACAGGAAGTGTTCGCATGAAGTCGAAGGGGAGGGTCAGGAGGTCTTCGTCTTTTGATGATCCGATCAGCGTAAAGAGCAGTTCCCCATAGGACTCGGCCTTGTCATGGATACTGGTGTAGGCGGCAAGGAGTGGAAGATCAATTTCGGTGGTGTGGTCTACGCTCTGCTGGATTGCTTCCAAGCGCGAGCCGATGGCGGCCGCTAGGTTCTCGAGGGCAACCCTCACAACAGTCCACTCCGAGAGATTTAAGGTGA
This sequence comes from Microvirga tunisiensis, assembly GCF_009296175.1. Classification (GTDB taxonomy): domain Bacteria; phylum Pseudomonadota; class Alphaproteobacteria; order Rhizobiales; family Beijerinckiaceae; genus Microvirga; species Microvirga tunisiensis. The sequence goes on from NZ_VOSK01000001.1 coordinate 256,256, forward strand.
TGGTTCGCACTGAAAGTCCTTTGGAGCACCAGAGACAATCCAAGTTGTTCAGGAAAGGCTGTGGCCGTGGGGAGGGTCAGTTTAGCGCAGATCCGGGTGCTGGGCCTATTGGAGGGCCGAAGTTTGTTGCGATCCGCACACTTCTGACATTTCGACCGCCTGGGCTTTGTTCTTCTTCATGGTTTCCCAAAGGCGGCATATGTAACGTTCCTGATTCTCCGGTTTATAAGAGTGATATCTCGCAGCGGCCTTAACCCAGCTGCCCGTCTGTTTTTGGAGATTGGAAAGGTGCCAGGCTGCGTAACTGACATTGATCCGTGGGTCCAGGAGTGTGCCAAGGGTCTTGAAGCCTGAAGCGTGCCATTTGAGGTTGATCTGGCCGCACCCAACGTCAATCTGAGTTGCCGTCTTTGATCTTGCGACGACAATCAGAGCTGCCATTTCGGCCGATGTTGCAAGGACGGCCTTTCCGTCGATGTTCAAGGCGTTGGCATTTCCTCTAGATTCGTTCTGGATCAGGGCAACCATCATGCCTTTCGGCATCCGGTAGTATCGCTCGGCGATCTCAGCCCATTCGAGACAGCTCTTCTGGACAGGCTGCTGTGCCGGCTGATCCGACACGTCCTGAGGGTCCGAGTCCACGGCGAGCGCGGCACCGGACGTGGCAAGAAAGATTCCAAAGATTGCAGCGGATAGTATGGAGAACGATTTCATGCCAAAGGATTCCTACCTTGCATCAGGTCGGTCAACAGCGTCGTTCGGCTTTCACCAGTGTTTCGTGCAACCGCCTGGGCGAGGGCATTGGCATGGTCGATGATCACGCAGGTTTTCTTTGCCCTGGTGATGCCTACGTTAATCATGTTGCGGTTGAGCATGGAAAGATGGCTGCGGCTTACGATCATAATTACGTGCTCGTACTCTAAGCCCTGGCTCTTGTGGAAGCTGATCGCCCAGGCGCGGCGTAGTTGTGAGAGCTCTGAGTTCTTGTAGAAGAATGTGGTTCCGTCATCTCGGACCATTGTGAGACCGGTCAGGCTTCGGTCTGTGACCGTGCCGATCTCGCCGTTGAAGATCCCCCGTTCCCTGTCGTTTCTGATCTGCATCACAAGCTCGCCGATAGCGATCTCGTCATTACCGGAAATGGCACGGTTGAGCGCGACTGTGCCGAGTCTCCCTTTGTGGAGGGCACAGAGAATCTGGACGGAGTCGCCCCGCTGCTCCGAGAGACGATCGAACTGGGCAATAACGGAGGCGAGCGCTGCCTTTGAGCTTGAGGTGGAAATGATCTGGATAGCAGCGGACGGTAGCGGGATCAGGCCCTGCATGACGCGGCGACCGGCATCCGGGATCTCGGAGGAATGGCTTCGATGATTGCGCTCGAGACGGACGGTAGGGACCGACCCGCTGTTCATAATGGCCTCGACCGGCTTTCCTTCCTGAATCGGCTGCAGCTGTTGGTGATCCCCAATGATGATCAGGCGGGCAAGAGGTGGAAGGGCCCTCAAGAGATCGTGAAACAATCCATTTCCGAGCATGAAGGCTTCCTCGACGACCATCACATCAACAGGCAAAGGGTTGCCGGCATGGTGGGTGTTCGCGTTGTTCGAGTGCCCGAGGATCGCGTGGATGGTGTCCGCCTCGACGCCGGTTTTGGCTCCGACGGCTCGTGCGATGCGGGCGGCCAGTGATCCAAGTCTTATGCGAACCCTGGGATTCTCCTCTCGGAGGAGTAGGGCAATCGCCTTGATGATCGTGCTCTTTCCAGTCCCAGGGCCGCCGGTGATGAGACTGACCTGGTGGGACAGCGCGGTTCTTACAGCGTCGATTTGCAACGGATCTGGGGTCGCGATGCCAGACCTGGCCATCGCCTTCAGGACCGTAGGGACGTCAGGGGGGCGATACTCACAGAAGCGGGTCAGAACCTCGTTGGCGATCGATCGTTCTTGGTCATACGAACGGGCGTTCGCGATCTTTAGGACGCCGTTGCGGCGGAACGTGACCGCTGCCCTGAGCCTTTCGATCTCTGCACAGGCGCGATCGGCATCTTCGGGCAAGACGCCAGCTAGATTGGCAATGGCCCGGACGATAGCGTTGCGGTCGGCATATATATTGCCGTCTCGGCCGATGCTTGAGATGACTTCCTCGGCTGCGGCGAGGGCAAGATCGGTCCTGTCCATGACCGTGGGGGACAGCCGGCGCCAAATCGCGCAGCACATTCCAAGGGAGATTCCTTTGATGTCCTTTCGAAGCCGGAATGGCTGCTCAGAGACTGTCGCGAGCGCTTGCCCCGCGTATCGTTCGATGATCCGGTCTAGGTGAGTGCGAGTGATGCCCGCGGCATGGAGCGCTATGCGAAGGCCATGACGGTTCAAATACGACCTCAGCGACGGGTCGGAATAGTTGGTGCGAAGGGTTTGGAGTAAATTCGACGCGCATTGCCGGTCGGACTCGACCTCCGTCAGGTATTTCACAACATCTGTGGGACTGATGCGGACGACAGGGATCATTTGCACGTCTGTTGGGGTTCCGTCATAATCGCCGGCGATCTAATGAGGTTTATGGAGATTCATTCTCCAAACGCCCTCATTTGCTGGGTTTGCGCCATCCGAGAGCTTTGCGCCATCCAGAAAAGCACCGTTCAACGCCTAAAGGAGGCAAGTTTGCAGAAGCCAGAGGTCATCGAGAACTCCGGATCAAAAGTGCGCCTGTATTTCCAGCGCCGGGACGATCACATGGTGAAAGAGACGGTGACGGTCGACCCGAATGATCCACCGGATCGGCTTCTCCTCACCATCCTCGGCCTGTGGGGTGGGTCTCCAGACCACGACGAGCTGATGTTTGTGATGGCTCAGGATGAGACCGGCCGGGAGATCGTGACCAAAGCCAGCCTGAATCTGTTCGTACTTAGGGATCCGAGGTTCGCTCAGGCCCGGGCCGCATGATGGTGTCGAAGCGGCTCAAGGAGGGGGCGAGGGACCGGTCGCTGCTTGTGGTCGGGGCCGGTATAGGCTTCGCGGTTATTGCGCTCTACGCGCTTGTGAAGGCGATCCTGGGACAAACGGGCCTTCAATGGATCTTGTTTGGCTTGGTCGTATTTACCGGATTAGTGGTGTGGAGAACGTGGGAGCGCTTCAAAGCGAGTGGCCTCAAGCCTCCAACCCTGAGGGAACTCCGGGAGATGGAACGGCAAGAGACCGAACAAAAGACGGGCCGCCCTGAGTGAAGGGCGGCCCAGGTTTTAGATTGATCAGAACGGGTCAGCGGAGTTGATAGCTTCGCTCCATGCCGCGGATCGAGCGACCATCCTTCGCAACAAGGAGATAGGTTTCCTGGGGCTCGGGGAGCCGACGCCCGGTCGGATCTGGATTGTTCTCGAACAGGTCGTAGAAAAAGTCGCCCTGGTAGACAGGCTCCCGCACGCCGTCGACTAGGACTGTCCCCTGACAGGAGTTCGTGCTGCAGGTTGCTGGCGAGACGAACACGGTAATCGTCATCATGCCGCGGGACGTGAGCGCCTTGGCGATGCGGATCTCCGAGCTTGCGGTGAGGTCTTGCTTTGTAACCCCATACTCTTTCATCAGGTCGGGACGGCGCACGGGATCGATGCGGGTTGAGAAGTACGCGCGGGTGTACTGATCCAGGTTGATCGTCTTCGGATCGAGCCCGGCCTGGCCGGAGGCGGAGAGCGGGGCAAGGGTGAGGAAGGCCGCCGCCGCGAGTGACTTGATGGTGTTCTTCATGGGGCACACTGGAGTAAGATTGCTTTAATCGGGTTTATGTTGCACGGGCGTTCGCTTAATATACTTTCTCTTCCTATTTCCTGAACAGCTCCCCGGAAGCGGTTTATGTCCAGATTCGCCAAGAAACTGCAGCTCTCGCGCTGGCTGCAGATCGTCTGCCTCAGCATTATGTCCGTGGTCTTTACCTTTGGTCCAGCCGAGGCGCGTGTAACACGCGAGGATCTGATCTCCAATGGAATGGATCCAGGGTTTGCTGATTTCGCCGGCGGCGTCTCGGGTCTTGAGGGCAACTGGAGCTCGGTGGGCGGGTATAGAGGTCAGTGTCTTGGCTTTTGGCAAGCCTGCCGAGGCTTTGGCGCCTACGAAACCTACTTTAGAGGTGTCGACCCTCAGACTTTTCTGAATGACAAGCGGATGCAGGTCGAAGGCTATATGCGGTATGCCAACGACCAGTGGGCGCTCGCGAAGCGGAATGGCTTGACTGGCGCGATCGGGCAGGAGGTCTGCTATAACTCAAAGTGTGTGAACGTTACCGAGAGCAGCATCCTTGCTGCGTGCCAGTTTGGTTGCGGGCGGAATGGCGCTTTGGATCAGTTCGTCAAGAACGGCTACAAGTGCGATGGCCCGTACGGATCCGGCCGCGACGGGAGCCAAGTCTGCGTAGGCAAGTATCTGGTGGCTGGCGCAAATTATGACGTATCGGCGGTCACGAACAATAATGACGCGGATCCGAGCAAACGTTCTGCCGAGCAGAACTCCGACTCCCAGCGAGCTCCCTACTCGGATGCCGAGACTGCTGATCGCCTTGGCAACTTCCGTAAGTGCTGGACATGCGAGGTGATCGCCCGGACATCCGATCTCGTGACCAGCGTCGTGCAAGCGTCGGTTCCGAAGCTGACCACACCGGCACTGCCGCTCATGGTCATCATCTTTGGTGTCGTCGCCCTCTTCCAGGTCGGAAAACTAGTCTTCTGGCCTCAGGGTGGGAAATGGAGCCAGATCTGGTGGATGACGGTGCGGTTTGCGATCGTGTACGCGTTGCTGAGTTCAGCAAACTTCGCGACAGACTATGCTCTCGGCTGGGGGTACATCCCGGCCATGCGGGCGGGTGCCGAGCTAGGCTCGACGGCGGCCCAGGCGGCGGACCTTTCGCTTTCAGGCGCGACCCCCGGAGGCGTCATTCGCCAGACACAGAGCAACGGCTGGAACGACGCGAATGGCAACTGCGAGTATCGCCAGCCGGAGCTCTCGAATTCTTTGACCTCGGGAGCATCGCAGTCTCTCGCGAACTTGGCTTGTATGGTCCACAACGCTTCCTACGGCATTATCGTGGCCGGGACCGAGATGGTCCTGCAGAAGCGGCCTGCGGAGTCGGCCAGCGAGTGGGGTTCGGCGGCCGTGATCACAGCGATTTGCTTCTTCATGTTCGTGTCCACCTTCCTGGCACTAGGTAACTTTGCGATGTCGATTGTCGAAGCGATCATCAGGATTGGCATCGTGCTGACGTTCTCGCCGGTGCTTTTGTTCATGTGGATCTTCAAAAACTTCAATGCCACTAAGGACATTGCCACTAACGGCCTGAGGATGCTGGTCTATGGCTTCTTCCTTCTAGTGATCTCCGGAGCTCTGGCATCAATCTCAGCCTTCGTGATGAAGTCGGCTCTCCTGATGGGCATGGGAAACAATGGCGCGGCCGGAAGTGCGACGGTCACGATTCAGCAGGTTGCGTCGTGGATCGACTCGAATATCGCCAATTTGAACATGACGACGGGAAACGGGATTGTGACGGTGCTGAAGTTCGCGCTGTTTACAATCTGCGGCGGACTGATGAGCGCACATCTGATCCGCGCCGGGAGCCAGATCGCACAGTCGCTGGCAGGAACCCAATTCAACGAGTTCACGAGCGGTGTCATGTCGGGTGTGATGGGCGGTGCCATGTCGGTGATCGCGGGCCCGCTTACGGGAGCGGGAATGCTCGGGACCTACTTCGGTGGCAAAGCCCTGGGGGCAGGCGCTGGCGCCCTGAGCGGCGCGGCTATAGCAGGTGGCGGAGCCGTGAAAGGTGCGGCTGGGCGGATCCTGGGTGTCATCCGAGGAGCTGGCCGGATCTAAAAAGCCGGGCATTGGGGGATAAGATAAGGGGCTCCGGATTATCCGTGAGCCCCTTTTATGTTTTATGCTCAACGTGTGAGTTCAGCGAATGGACCGCCTTGGAGTGTCTCAGCAGCCGCGTGGGTAAAATGTGCCGGTGTGGCCGCCAGTGAGGGTGCGGACGGGAACGAAGCCCGATTTTGGGAGATTGAGCGGGGGCACGCCCTCATCGAAGTCCACTAAGTTCACCTTGTAGTACCGGGTTCCCCTCCCTGCGACCACAGAGTCGACCTCGTAGGCTTGAGGGTAGCAGCTCGAAGTTCTGAGCTCTCCACGATGGACCCGGAGCATTTCGGCGTTCATTTCTGGTGTGACCGGGCCGCACTGGTCCAGAGCGTCGCACCAAGTGTCGAGGTGATCAATGAGATGCACTTGATCCTCATAATCAATCACTTCGGCGTCCGCGGTCGCGACCCAGAATGATCCTTTGGCGAAAACGATCACGGACCAGGTGGTCTCACCGGTTCGGAGGCTCGGTGAGTATGAAACGAGTCCGTGGGTCTCATAGCTATATTCGGCAACCGAAAGCCGGTAGCGAGTCCCGTCCAGCAGCTGGAGGTACCAGGCATAACCTATCGCACACTCGTCGGCATCAGCATCGTTGACACATTGCGCATTGAGCATCCGAACGTCACCTATCTGGGCTCCATTGGAGCTGTCATAGGCCGGAAGTGGCCGGTACTGTTCTGGCTGGGTGGCGAGATCCCGGCGATAGAATGCCGTGCCTTCGACCGGGAACAGATGACCAGGCGAGACGAACGATACGATTGGACGATTATCTGCCGTTTCGACCGCCTGGCTTAGGACGTCGGAAAGAGGGTGAGTTTCTGTCGCGGAGATAGGGTGAGCGAAGAAGCTGACGCCGGCCCATAGCGTCAAAGCTATTCGAAAGGAGTTCATCAGAGGTTTCCTTTTTCTCCTGCGGTTCCGAATCTGCCGTACGCCATGACAGAGCCTCCGCTCAGGCAGCACGGGCCGTTTCGGTCTCTACCGGTTCGACAGGCTCCTTCACCAGTTTGCGCGAAATTTCTCCAAGGAAACGTGACGGCGGGCCCTGTGTCCCCATCCGGTATTCGGTGCTCGTGATCGAGACGCTTTTCTTCCCGCGAGTGAGGGCGACATAGGCGAGCCGGCGCTCTTCCTCGAGCTCCGCTTTTGCCTGATCCAGAGCCGGACCTTCCGACTGCCCCCAGATCCGTTCGAGGATGCGACTGGAGGGAAACACACCATCAGTCCAACCAGGCAAGATTACATGGTCGAATTCCAGTCCCTTGGCCGCATGGACCGTGCCGAGCCAGACTCCTGCGGTGGCTTCCTCGTCCTCCATCGGGTCAAGGGCCATGGCATCAACGAACTCGTCGAGGTTGTCAGCGGTCTGGATGGCGATCCGCAAGTCGTGGAGCCGCTCCTGGCGCTTCTCGACCGCACGGAGCTGCTTCCCGCGGGCATCAGGGTTCTTGGTTGTGTTTGCCTTGCCTTTGGCTGCCGCGAGGTCTTCATCAAGGCCCATTTCGACGGTGATGCGGTCAAATAACTCCATCGGCGGCGCCTCAAGAGTGTAGTCGTCAGCGAGTTCCTCCAGGAAGGAGAGCAATTCATTCATACCCTCGGCGACCTTGCCCTTGATCTCATTGGCCGCGATCAGCTGGGTGATGGCATCCACGAGCGGGATACGCTTTGAGCGGGCTTCATCGTGAGCCATCTTCATCTTTTGGGTGCCCATCCCGCGGGATTTGCAGGTGATGATCCGCTGCAGGGCGAAGTCGTCCGTCCGGTTTTTGGCGAAACGGTAATAGGCGACAATGTTCTGAATGTCCTGCGTTGACTGGACCTTCTTTCCGGCAGTAACCGTGAAGGGGATCCGGGCTTGAGCCAGGGGCATCTGCACTGGCAGGATCATGTGACTGTAGCGACCGAGCACCGCGATCGATCCAAACGGTACGCCCTCACTGTTAAGGCGCCTGATTTCCTGAACGATATAATTAGCCTCGGCCTTGTCATCCGAGAAGCGGTCATGCCGAAGGGTCGCTCCGCTCTCAGAGACTGTATAGAGCGTTTTCCCGAGGCGATCCCGGTTCTTTGAGATCAATGCATTCGCGGCATTGAGAATGCTCGACGTTGACCGGAAATTCTGTTCCAGCTTAATCACCTTCGCTCCAGCGTAGCGGTGTTCGAAAGTGAGAATGTTCTTGATATCCGCACCACGCCATCCGTAGACAGCCTGGTCCTCATCCCCCACGCAGGTGATGTTACGTTCTTTATTCAGAAGGAGCGCGATTAGCTTCTCCTGGGCGGTGTTCGTGTCCTGATATTCGTCGATCAGGATCATGCGCCACATGTTCTGGTAATATTCACGGACGCCAGTGTTATCCTGAAGGAGTTGGACGGTCTTCAGGATGATATCGTTGTAGTCGAGGACCTCGGCTTCTTTCTTGATCCGGTCGTAGGCCTCGACGATGAGGCGCATCTTGGCGCCACTGTCGATCAACTTGGCGGTTTTCCAGGCCTTCTCGTTGGCCCTGAGTTCCTCCCAGGCCGTCTTTGAGCCGTCTCCGTTGCGAGCTGCATCAATGGCGTCGCGAACCGAAGCGAAGCTGATCTCGTCAGCGGCAACCCCGAGCCCGACGCCCTCGTCGTTCAGGCAGATGTCCTTGATGATTTTCAGCTGCTCGTCATCGTCGATGATTGTGAAGCGACTGGAGATCCCAGCAAACTCGGCGTTGTCCCGCAGGAGGCGGATGCAGATCGAGTGGAAAGTGCCCACAAACATGGATTGAGCGGCCGGGCCCATCATCAGGGCCAGCCGGTGCTTCATCTCTCTTGAAGCTTTTCGGGTGAAAGTGATGGCGAGGACGTGCGGAAGGCCCACCGTTCCGACACCAATGTTCCAACCAATGCGAGCGGTCAGACAGCGGGTTTTACCCGTTCCGGCCCCGGCAAGGAGAAGCATCGGGCCAGGACCCGCCGTGACGGCTTCTCGCTGGGTGTCGGTTAGGCCGGCAAGTGAGGCCTCTCGAAGCGCCGCGTAGTCGATGGTCGCTTCGTGAGGGCCTTCCTGCTTGGTGTCGTCCTGGTATCCGTTGGCCATAGGTTCAGGTCTGAGTTGGAGTGAAGTTGGTAGCGTCTATGAGCACGATCCCATCTTTTCGCTGACCTTCCTTGTCCGACTGACCGCGGAGTATGGGAAGGAGGGTCCCTTTGACGAGGACCCCTTCGATCGGGTGATTTTGGGTGTTGCCCGGCACGTAAGAGCCGATTTGCCGGTTCTCATCGCTGCGACCTTCTGGAGTCAGACCCAGGATCAGGCCGAGGTGACGATTAAGAAAGCCGAAGGCCACGGCCTTCGGCTTCTTGGCCGCACTAGGCGCGGCGTTGGCAATCGCCTCCTGCGTGCGGGATGCTTCCGCACTCATGACCCTAGTTCTTAAGATCGGTGTGGATGACGCCTTCGGTCCAAAGCTCGCCGACCACCTTGGCCAGGGCTTCCGACGTCATGACGCCAACGAGAGCCCAGGTCTTCCCTTTGTCATGGGAGAACGAAAGGGTAGCCCTGCCGTCTTCTTTGACGGTGATCGAGACTTTCCGATTATCGAGGCTGCGTCCGCTCGGATCGTAGTTCTTGATGTCGAGGGCGCCATCGAATGAACCAGGTGCCGCGGCCTGAGCGATCTGGATCGCATAGACGCTAGCAGGATCGTCCTGAGTTGCGATTACTGCGCGAGCGATGTCCGAGGGCGTGGCACCTTTGGTTACGTCTACCGGAACCGTTGTGGAGGTCCGGGACAGGAGACGCGCGGTGGCAGAGTATGTAGCTTGAGTCATGATAAAGAATGGACTTTCAAAGATTGATTTAAGCAGCTTGTTGCTCGGCTGAGGCGAGGTCGTCCTCTGCGGTAGCATCACCATCCTGGTCGGCTTCGTTCGAATCCGATTTCGGACGTGCGGCTTGGAGGAGCTCGATGCCGCGGCGATCGCTGACAATGATTTGCGGTAACTTAACGGTCTGGCCGTTTTTCTCGAAAGATTCGTAAATCAATTCGCCGGTGATGGAGACAAGAGCGCCCTTTTGGATGTGGGGTTCGATCAGGTTTTGTACGACATCCGTTACGGTGCAGATGACGTTGTGCCAGTCGGTGACTTGCCCATTGCGAGTATTGCCGGATCGGCGCTTGGTTGAGATCCGGAGCTTCGCCTTGGCATTACCGGAATCCTGGAAGGTGTCGATGGCGGGATCGGCACCGACGTATCCGGTCATAGTGATGACGTTCATGAGGGGAACCCCATAAGATTCATGTTGCGACAGGCCAGAGATTTCTGTTCCCGTTCACCTCTATTATCCTATGGGTCTTGTGGACTTACTACCCTTTTAATCCCCTTTTAATGCCGAAATTGTCCTAGTACCCTCACACCAGGGTACGGGATGCCAGTTTCGCCAACGCAGCCTCAGCGCTCAATGCTATTTCATTGAACATCGGGTCCCCGCGGGAAATTTGTCGGACCCCACTGCTAATGACCACTTTGGTGTCATCGATCGCAAGGGCGAGGCCGATCCTGTCTTGAGGAATCTCCTCAGGGTTCCGTGACCACGACCGGTCCGCAACCTCAATTGAAAGGTCAGTCCTTCCGAGAGCAATTGCGCTGGATACCGCCTCGTAGAGGAGGAGAGTGCGGGTCGAGGGATCGTCGATCCCCGAGTAATTGGGGTCGACGTCAATTGCACGGTTGGCGATCTCTGCGGTGACATACAACGGCAGATCGGCTCCGGCGATTTGCACTTCACCGATCTGTAGGTAGCCTGCAATGGAATTCTGGAATACGGGCATCGCGCTTCCTAGGTGTCCTGATATGAAAACGGCCCCGACTAAAGCGGGGCCGTCCTCATTTGGGGTTTGGGCTACGTGATCTTCACAGCTCCACACCGGCAGTTTCAAGTCGGCGGCTCTGGGAGGAGAGCCGCTCTGAGTTCTGGCGGGTCACCCTGAACTTCTCCTGGTCAAGGAGTTCGTCAAGCTTCTCTTCCAGGGTAGGTGCAGCCTCGTCGGCCAGCTGCAGATGCTGAGCCATGTCGAGCGGGGCTTCCTCGAGGCCGAGGCGGATCGCTAGATCGCGCTCGGTTTTGATGGTTGGATCAATCATGGTCGGTGCGACCTCGCGGGTGACCTGGTCGAGGAAGACGTTCAGGTCTTTCTCATTGGCCACTGCATGGGCGCCGCTGTGCCAGGTGATCTGACGCTCGATCCGGCGGCCGCCGACGTCAATGGAATCCTTCTCCCGGTGCGTGATCCACTGACCCGCGTTGTTCATCTCCGAATAGAAGCTCGGGGAGATCTCCGTGGTCGGACGGGTATCCTTGTAGGAAAGGCTAGAGAACGACTGGGTAAGCAACCGGTTCGCGCTATCCTCAAAGCCAAAGGCAGGCAGAACCGCGACAGGCTTTTCTTGGCCGGCCTTGGCAGTGGCGAAGGCGGCAAGGTCCTTGGTCGCAGCCTTGGTCAGAAGGGTTGCGCTGGCCATTTCGGACGCAAGCTCAAAGGCTTCGCGACGCCTGTCGGTGCTACGGGTGTCCGAGACTTCCGAGGTATACTTGGACACAACGAGGCCGTTCTTGGCTTCGAGAACGTCTGCGAGGCGATCGCACAAAGTATCGTTGGCCGGAGGCTTCAGAACGGGATTGTCCGGAGCAACGACGATAAGTCGAGCTTCGTGCTTGAGGGCTGCGGCCATAACGGCTTCGTTGGACCCCACTTCTGCCGTCGTGACAATGGTGTAGCCCTTCTTTGCTGCCTGGGCGACGCTCGCCTCGATAGCGTCTCTCTGCTGGGCATTGGGTTCCGCATTGTTGCCGACGATCAGGATCGACGGGGTGTTAGCGTCGAACTTGCCGTTCCCGCCCACGATCAGCGGAGCGTTCTTCGTGCCAGGACCATCGAACGCGACGCCGAACCCAGTTTCCTGAATGTCTTTCAGGTTCTTGGTCGCGATTGTGGCAGCCTGGATTACCCGGTCCACCTGAGGGAGAGTGCTGGTGGCAAAGGTCTGGGCGCCTACCGCATTAGCGATCTGCGTGAGGCGGGTGCGCTCCTCCAGGGCAAGGTTCTTCGCTCCCTGGGCGGCGATGCCGGGCAGGTCGAAAAGGTCCTTCACCGTGCCCTGAACGTTCGCCAGAGCGCCAAGCTGCTCCTTGGTCCGGTTCGGGTGCATATGCTCGACCAGAAGACGGGAATAGGCACTCGAGAGCGGAGCGGACATGTCGATGGTATCGAGCTTCGAAAGTGCCTCTTCCATCTTGGTGCGCGAGGAAGGCTTGGCCTCGTTGTAGGCGTGGCGGAGGTCCACAGCCTGCCCCTTGTCATCGTAAACGGCCGAGAGCTTGCCGTGTTCAGCTGTCTTACGGATGAGCTGGTTAGCATTGAAGTCGGCGCGACCGCTGGCGTTCGTGCCATAGCCGAAGATCACCGCCTGCTTGGCCATGTCGGTCAGAACGTCCCAGCGGACGAGCTGCCCCTGGCTTTCACTGGAAGCCGTGCCGCGAACCACTACGAGGGCTCCGTTGACGGCCGAGTAACCCTCCTTGGAGAAGAGATTGGCAGTGGTCTGCTCGAACTGACCATTGGACTTCTTCATGAAGTCAACGGTGTAATCCAGCGACTTCACGGTCGTGGTCGAATCCGTAGAGCGGTCCTTGATGCTCTCGCGGCTGTAATTCGCGGTCACCACGACGATCGGCATGCCGAGCTTCTTGGCGGTGTCCATTGCAGTCTTGAAGACGTTCGACTCGGGGTTCTCGCCAATGATGATAGAGCCCTTTAGGAACTGCTCGGAGCGGCTGGCATGGATTGTAGTGATCTGCTCGGCAACGGCATCCGTGTTTTTGTAGTAACGGGCGCCATCGACGAGGATGCCGTTCATGAACTCGAACTGGCTGGACTTTTCACCGAAGATCGGTTTGCGGGCAATTGCCTCCTTTGTGACGAGAGCCCATGCCTTTCCCCCATTTACGTCGCGCTTTTCGTTGTAAACCATCTGGGCGGCCATTTTGGCATCGCCGACACGGCCAGAATCGCGCAGCTTCTTGACCTCGTCGTCAGAGAAGTAGCGGATGTGCTCGACGATCGTGACTTCCGGCTTCGACAATTCGGCTTGAACTTCGTCAAGGCCCGCCTTGATCATGTCTTCGTTGGGGAGTTTGCCGTTGGTTTCGCGGGCAGCCTTATGGGCCCAGTTGACGAGTTTCTCGGCAACCTGCGCTTCCTGGGCTGTTTCCATGAGGAACATGGTCTGGCTGAGGCTGCGCTCGCCCTTTGCGTTCGTCTCCGCCGCATCGATGTAGTCCATGAGGAAGGAATCAGCGAACGACTGAATCACCTCGCTCGTCTTGCGGACCCGGGTTTCCTGGGCGACCCCAAGCACTTCCGTGCGTTCGTCGTCTTCCATGGCGTCGAGATCATGCTCGAGCTCGCTGATCGGTGCGGCGCGGGTGTTCTCATGGATGCGCTTGATGCCGGCGACAAGGGCGCGGTAGTCGTCTGTCTGGCTGAAGGCCTCAACGACCCGGGCGACGGCACTGTTCGGCTGGCGCTCGTCCTTGCCATCATTCACGACCTCACCGAGGGCCCGGTTGGTGAGATGTGAGATAACCTCATGCTTCTGGGTGCGGCTGATCGTTTCCGGCAGGCTGGCATAGAGGTCACGGCGAGCCAGCGCGACGGCCATGCCGCCCTGCAGCTGTTCCGGCGACAGACTGTCCTCAGTAGAGGAGAGGGCGAATTCAACCTCGCTGGCGCGGCGCTTCGCCAGCTGACGCTGTTGGGAGGGGTTGCGTCCCGCCTGAGTGGCGGTGCTCATGAGTTCGCCCCAGTAGGCGTCTGCAACACCTGGGCTCTGGGAGAGGAGGGAGCGGCGGGCGTGCCGGAAGAACGCACGGGCGGCTCCTCCGGGCGACATGAACTCCGGCCGGCTCGGGTTATTGAGCGGATGATGGGTTGAGATCCCGATCTTGTTCCTTCCCGGAACCTGTTCGAAGTTGCGAGCCTGATCGTAGCTGAATGCGGGCATGTGTAGCCTTCTCCGATGGAATGCCTAATTTTACCCTGGCCCTTGTATGGAGCAAAAGGGGGTCAAAGCGAAAAAATGCCATTAAAATGACATTGGCCGTGCTTTTCTTCGTCTGATGGGGTTTTAGATCGAAACGACGGCAGCGCCGGGATAGGGGTTGGCCGAGACGGCAATCAGGCCGAGGGTCCAGCCTTCTTGCCGGGCGTCGTCGAGGTCATAGCCCTTTTTGGTTTCGGTCAGGCGCTGAACCAGGCGCCCGTTCTCCGGGATCTGACCGGCGGGAAAATTCCAGAGGTGGACGGACAGGGCACCGTGGATCTTTGCCTGTTCGTGGACGATGCTGGCGTAGGCTATGCCGGGTCCGTCAAGATCGTCGGCGATGATCACCTTGCGACCCTTGAGCGGGGACCAGTCGGCGAGGTGAGCGGCCTTTCCGCCCCCTTGGCTTGTGGTCGCCCAAAGCTGGGTACCAAAGATCTTCTTGGCGGCGTCCACCGTTTTTTCGCCCTCGACCACAAGCACCGGCACGTTTTCGGGATCGAGGTGTAGATCGTAGAGAATCCGGGGCGTGGGCGGGGCCTGAACCTTCCAAATGAGCTTCTTGGTGTCCTTATGCTCGCAGGGAATCAGGGGCAGGACGTCTTTGCCGCCGGCGCTCTCCGTACGGTAGGTGCGAAACACAGGCAGACCGTCTTTGCTGTGCCAGATCCATTTTAGATCCGTGACGGTGTGGTCCTTGGGAGCCCAGAATTCACGCTCCTTGGGCTCTCTCTCGCTAGCTCGATGGGGCGCATAGACCCACGGGCTTTCTTCCTTCTCGTCCGCGCCCTTGATGATCATCTTCCGCTTGGGCTGGGCCGGTTTGTCTGCGACCGCTTCAGCTTTGAAGTTTGATTTCTTGCGGGCCTTCTCCTCGTCGGTGCGAAGATCGATTCCGAGATTCATCAAGGACGCGATGACGTCCATCGGAGCGCAATTCGCCATGCAGTTGAAGAGGACGCGGCCGTTGCGTGTGTCCGACAGACTTAAGGACGGTCCCTTGTCTTTATGTGCGGGGCACACGGTCATGAAGCCGCTGGCGGTCCTGCGGGGCTTGGAGCTGAGTTTGTAGGCCAGCGTTTCGGCAGTCCAGCGCGCCACCTAGATTCTCCTTAATGGGGTTTTGAAGATATTATCCTCAACCTGGTTTAGGGGATCAGGAAAAAATGAAAGCCGGTCCGCTGGAGGGACCGGCTAGTCTGTTTGGTGTGGACGGGTGTTGATAAAACCCGATCAATGCTCCTCAGAAGGGGACATCGGGCTCGTGATGGGCCTGCTCCTCGGCGAAAAGTGCGGCTTGCACGTTGACATTGATCTTCTGTGCGTGGGCCTGGATGAGCTCGATCATCCGCTTCTCGCAGCTCTCGGCGAAATCTTCCCCGACCTGCATCAAAGGTCGGTAGACCTTCATCTTCTTAATGATGTCTACCACTTGGTCCTGGGTCGACGTTCCCTGAAGTTTGGAGTTCAGAGCCTTGAACTGAGCCGTCCAGCCGGTGGAATCCAGCATCTTGAGCTGTTCCTCGGTGGGTTCTACCTCGGCGATGGTCCGAGCCTGGCCGTTGCCAGCTGGATTAGCAGAGCCGTTTGGTCGTGCTTGGCTGGATGCGGGTGTCGTCGGGTTCTGTGGTTGGGGCTGGGCCTGTGACTGCGGTCGGGTTGCGGCTTGCTGCTGGGCTGGGCGCGGTTGCTGAGCTGCCGGGGGGGTCTGTTGCGGGGCCGGAGCGGGGCGCGCCTGCTGGGTCTGGCCTTGCGGAGGCCGTGCCTGTCCCTGGGCGGTCGGCTGAGACGAAGCCGTTCGGGCCGGTTGTCCGGTGCCGGCCTGGGTCGCCTGCTGTGCCGGCTGCTGTCCTGCTTGGGCGCGGGCCTCGCGCTCGAGCTCCTGTGCGCTCCGGGGGGCCTGCTTGGCAGGCGTCTGCGTAGTCTGGGCGGCGGCGGGCTGCGGCTGCTCCTCCGAGTTGCCTTCCCGATACGAGTCCTCCAGGAGGGCATCCTCGCTCATCGTGGCATAGAGCTGCTTGCCGTTGATATCGAGCGAGAGGCCAAGGCGAGGGCCGAACTTCTTGGCAGCCCGCTTTAGCGCGTCTGTCTCGGCACCCTTGATGGCCATCTCAAAGATTTTGGCAACCGCAGTGCTGTCGTCGCAGGGACCGTTCGCCGAGCAAGTGCCGCTGCCATCCCGAACAACCTTTTTTCCGTCCACGTCGAGCTCAATCCGGACGGTGGCAGCATAGACCACCTCGATATAGGGCGTCTCGATGACCCGTGAGGCCTCGTATTGGCCGGTTTCACGGTTCTTGACGGCGTTGCCGCCCTTCTTCTGGGTGTACTTGCGGTCGAGGACCTGCTTGCTCTCGATCACCTCAACGCTGACGTTTTCGAAACCAAAGAGCTCGTTGAGCGTTGCGGCGGCAAAGTCACCGTCGACATAGTGGTACTTGCGGCCTCCAGGGCCGTCGCGCTTCTGAAGAGCCTGTTCGGGAACGGGCGTAAGAAGCTTGTTTCTCAGGGTATCGATGGGGGTCGTCGCGTTCATCGGTTCTGTCTTCAAAAGGGGTTTAACGGCAATTCACTGCTCAGAGGCAGTCACTTGATTTCGATCTGGGTGTACTCGGTCACATAGGCGGGCACGTTTCGGGTGATCCTCTTTGCCCTGACCATGTGATTCCCGATCGTCGCGTGGGAGTATCCGCGCAGACGGTTGGCGATGAAGGCGCGAACGACATCTTTCTTCTTGTTGATGGTCCGCACCTGTTGGTCGAGGGCACGGGTCTGCTCATTCAATGAAGATAGTTCGTTGACCTTCGTGACGAACTCCTCATCGCTGTCGCCTCGAAAATGCTCCAGAGCGGTTTCAGCGGAGGAAGCAGCGAGAGCCTGTAGTGTCTTGGAGTCGAGCTGGAAGTCAGGCGCCGGCTCTTCGTTCTCGTCGAGGTGCCGCTTAAAGGTCTTGATGGCCTGATCGATTTCAATGTCCAGAAACGGATTGGGACCGATTTCGATGACGCGCTCGGACTCGCCGTTGCCAACCAGAATGAATATCGCGACGTCCGTCGTCCCGAATGCCGATTGGACGAGAGTGGCATGAACGAGATCGAGGGGCGGGGTGATCTGCTCCCCGTTGTTGAAGTAGTTGAAGTCGAAGGCTTCCTTCGAGCTCATTCGGAGGATTAGATGGGTGGCGTTCTCGACCGGTAGATCGCCCTTTACGCGAATCTCGGCGGCTGCAATGCCGACGATGTCGTGAATGATGCGCGTTTCGAGAGGACCGAGTTCGGCATTGTAGCGTTTTCCAATCCCCTGGAGCACCTGATCGCGGAGTTGCTTGGTCCAGAAAACACGGGAGCTGAACGTATCCGTTTTCGGGATGATGCCCTTCTCGACGTTCCAGAGCTCCCAGGCCGTTGTATCCTTGGCGACGCCAAGCATGCTACCGATGTCACGATAACCGAGCATTCGGGAATTCCTTATGAGGGTTTCAAATCAAATGAATCTGCTCCTTTGGGACAGAGTAATAAGAAGGCCGGTCGGAGGACCGGCCTTCAGTTTCTCAGAAATACAGTGAGTGAATCGGGGCACATGAAGATGGCGCGTGGCCCGGTCTCGGACCCGCTATCGTGGCGGAGATCTCCGAGCCGTCGGTGCCTTCGTCGCAGTGTTCCCGCGCTGCATCGGCGACGCCTTGGATCGAGTACCGGTCGCTCCTTTTGCAGAGCCAGCGGGTATCGGGGATCGGGAGGCTCTTTGCGGTGTTGCCGCCTTCGTTTGTGGCCCAGGGGTCCTTTGTGTGGCGTGTTTGTCAATGAAAGCCTTGCAAGCGGCGAAATCTGTGAGAGCCTCTGGCGGGACTTCGATCTGCTTCTGTTGTGCAAGAGAGTTCGCGTAGCGGAGCATTGCGTCGCTTGGAGCGCGCGGACCGGTCTGTTGTGAGCCCTGTTGCGGATTGGCTTGCTCGGGTCTCGGTGGAGCATGTTGATCGAGGAATGCGCGACAGACGGCGCTATTGGTCTTCAAGCCTCGGGGCAACGGAAGCCCCTTTTGAGCAGCGAGCTTGGTGGCGAACGCAACCATCGCAGGAGTCGGCGGCTTACCGGCCCCCGCGGGAGGAACTTTGCTCGGGTCGAGAGCGACCGCGTCTGCCTTCGAGATGGTCTCGATCAGTTCCTTCAATCTTGTGCGTGTCCGCTCTTGAAAGGCTGCGGCTCGCCGCATCGCATCTGTACGCGAAGTGGCCCGGCCAATCTCTGCGAGCTCGGATTCAAACAATGCGCGACCAACCGGATCAGCATACGATGGGAACACCCGGCGCACGGCGTCAATGAACGCCATTCCCACTTCCGTGACTTGGAGCGGTGGATCCTTACCCTTCAGGAGGGTGACGTACTGACTCTTGATCAGCTTGGGCAAGATGGCATCGCGCGTAGCCGCCGTTCCTAGGCCTTTTGGCTCGTTCGGATTGGCAGGATTTTCGAGGGCGGCCTTCAGCTTCGGATCATCGATCTGGTCAACGAGTCGACCCATGACGACTGGCAGCTCGCCTCGGGTGATCCGACGTGGCGGTTCCGTCTTCGCCGTTTCGATCCGAGCCTCTGAAACGTTGGCGTTCTCTCCGTTTGTGACGGGGGGAAGCCGGCCAACAGACGGATCGTCGTCGCCTTTGGCCTTTCCCGGGACATTGTCGGTGTCTTCCTCGGCCTCTGTGCCATAGACTGCCCGCCAACCCGGCGATTTCATAACGCTGCCGGTCACGGTGAAGCGCTTGTCCCCTAGAGGGGTCGGTATTTGGGCGCTGATCGTGGTGCGCGCGTCTACGCCGTCCGGCAGATGGGCAGCCATGAAACTCTTTGCAACGAGTTCCCAGAGCTGGAACTGCTCGTGCGTGATCTGCTGACGCTGGGGTGCCTTACGCAACGGGACGATGGCGTGGTGTTCACCTGGGTCTGCGATGTAGTGACCTTTGTTACCCTTGCGAAAAATCAGCTTCGAGGGGTCCGGGAGAAGATGTGCCAGATCCGAAAGGATCTGAACGACGCTCTCGATAACGATGGGGGCATCGCCCATCTGGCTCTCCGGCAGGTGCTCGGATTCCGTTCGAGGATAGGTCAGAAATCCCTGGTCGTAGAGCTCTTGTGCCAGCTGAGCGGTCTTCTGAGGGTCCCAGCCAAAGCGTTTGGCGCATCGCCGTGCCAGCGTATCCTTCGAGAAGAGTTTGGGCGGGGCCCGATTGACGTCCTTCTGCTCGACCTTGAGCGGGCCCGACCAGGAGCTTGCAGCCTGTCGGATCGTTTCTGCGATCTGCTTG
Organism: Microvirga tunisiensis; assembly: GCF_009296175.1. Classification (GTDB taxonomy): domain Bacteria; phylum Pseudomonadota; class Alphaproteobacteria; order Rhizobiales; family Beijerinckiaceae; genus Microvirga; species Microvirga tunisiensis. Next base: position 275,543 of record NZ_VOSK01000001.1, read on the forward strand.
TCGAGGATCTTATCCTTTGGGGCGTGCCAAAGCGTGACGAGCGCTCCGCTGGCGGACGAGGCCTTAAGCGCGATCTTGTAGTAGTCCTGGGGCACGAATTTGCGGATCCGTGCCTCAAGATCGGCGAGTATCGCGAGGGTGGGTGTCTGCACTCCGCCAAAGCGCCAGGGCTGACGAAAGGCCTGAGGTCGCAGCTTTAAGGAGATGGCTCGCGTTCCGTTGAGCCCTAGATGGTAGTCCTCGTACTGCCGGCAGAGTGCTTCTAGATATGCGGCGTAGTCTCGCTCACCTGAGTCGGGCTCTTTGGCCATTTGGGCAAAGGCCCGTTTGATCGACACGTCGTCAAGAGCCCCAAGCTTAAGTCGGTCGACCGGCCCACGGTACCCCAAGAATTCAAGCACCTCCCAAGCGATCATGGAGCCTTCGCGGCCGGGATCGGTGGCAACAATAACGCGGGAAACGCCATTGAGGGCCTGCTTGATGCCGTCAACCTTCGGTTTATGAGACTGGCCCGAACGATTGGAGCCATAGGTTACCGGAATCCGGTCCAGAACGATCGGCAACGTGTCGAAAGCCCAGGTTTTCCACTCGTCCTTGATGTCACCAGGCTCTTTCGTCGCAAGGAGGTGACCCTCGGCAGAGACACAGACCGTGGTTGGTGACCTGAACATCTGCTGCAGCTTGCGCATAGCCGACGGCTTTTCGAAGAAGAATACGGTGCGGGATGAGGCTGCGGCCGTCATATGTCTTCAAACCCTAATCGATCTCTGGAAGCGGATAATGGCTCGCCGAGAGGGAACAAAAATGGAACATAAGGTGCGGGAGTTAAAGATCAATCAATCGCGTGGTCAGGTTCGGTATGAAAGGCATGCTTAGCTGTGATTCCTCGGATGAGATTCTGCCCGAGGATACCACGAAACCCGATAAGATGAACGCAATAGGACCCTGAGGGCGTAAAAAAGGGATCAAACAGCTTGATGGTATTTCTCAAGACCCGGTATAATGCGCGGGTCGCTCACTGGAGCTATGGAGAAATACATGTCGGCACAGGCAGTAATGACGCAGGACGCGCAGCCCACCCAGACTGCAGCGGGACGGGTTTTGGGCGCAGTCGAGCGCTACTTCACGGAGGGCCTCGCCGGGACCCCGCATTTGATTGCCAACCTGTATACGACCAAGGAAGGCGTTCAGGATATGCGGAAGGCCTTCGAGGAGGCCGGACTTCCGCGGGAGGCCGTCCGCTGGAATAAGGCCGACGGCTGCCACAAGCTGACTTTGGCTGCAGCCGACACCCAAAGCCTCACCAAGGTCGCGGCCCTGATGGGGCGCTATGGCGATGGATCGGAGGGACATCAGGCGTGGCAGGGCGAGCGCCAGGAGCAGATGGCTCTCGGCAACGTCGTGAAGAATGTCGGGCGGGCTGCGGTGCAGCCTGCTGTGAGCAACGACGCTGGGCCGCAGGCGCGGACGAACCTTTTCACGACCAAGGAGGGGGTCGGTGCGATGCGCAAGGGCTTCGAGGAAGCCGGCGTTCCGCGAGAGGCATTGCGCTGGAATAAGGAGGGAATGCACCATGTCTTGGCCCTGCCGGCGAATGCGACGGTCGATCGGGCGAAGCTTGGGGGACTGGTCCAAGAATATGGAGAGGGTTCCGCAGGACATCAGAACTGGTTGAACGAGCGTGGCTCGGCCCCTAAGGAGCAAGGTCCTCAGCCCCAGGCTGGCGGTCAACCTTCTAGGCCGACTGCTGCGAGCCGCCCACGCGATGAGAATACTGTACTCGATGTGGCACCGGACATCCTGATGTATGTGCCTTACTCGGACCGGGAGCGGTTTGACGATCGTGTGGTCGAGAAAGGCGGAACCTACCGTTACGACGCGAGCGTGGATAATGGCTTCGGAGGTCGCGGTGCTTTCATCCTCACCGGTGGCGATCCGGCCGACTTCGCCGACTGGACGAAGCCGGAAGCACACGCTCAGTTTGTGGCAGAGCACAACGAGCGGGAGGACGGCGACCAGGCTCTGCGGAACGCTGCGCGTCAAGTCGCAGCCGAACGGAGCAACGACCCCTTTGCCCGGTTCTATGCTCGGGGTGTAATGATGCCTCGGGATGAAGCAGCCGGCCGGCTAGTGGTCGCTGGTGGAAAGGACAGTCACGGACGTGAGCTCGTGGGGCTCGACAAGGCTTCCCCGGACAAGCTCAAGGATCTCGCCAGCCGCACATCGCAGTCGATTGCATACTTGTCTCGGAAGGAGGACAAGATCCGCTTCGGCTTCGCGGTTCGCAATGATGAGACCTGGAGGGGCAAGTATCAGCGTGCCTCCCGCGCCGACGAACCGACCCAGGCAGTCGCGAAGCTGTTTAAGGACTTCGGCATGCTTGACTTCAACAAGAAGCGGGATCTCGCGACGTATCGCGCGAGCGACGGGAGCCTCCAGACTGCAGGCCTGAAGAGGGAGGAAACCGGCGAAATGGCCAGCCTGCGTCGCGGCTACCAGTTCCTGGCTGCACGATACAAGGAGGTGACCGGGCACGATATCGGCGTGTCCGTCTCCGGACTGCGCAAGGCTGTAGAGAATGAGCAGGCGGCAGCGCAGGTTGATACCAAGTCCGAAGTGATTGCAGGCGATGCCAAGAAGGCCGCCTCCTCGTTCCGCCGTCGTCAGCAATCCGGGCACGAAAGGTAAATCATTTTTCGATCGGGAATAAGAAAGGGCGGCTGAAAGGCCGCCCTTTCCGTTTTGATTCGAGATGTTCAGTAGGTCCAGACGTTGTGCGAGTTGGACCGTTGCCAGATTTTAGGCATCCATTGTTCGATTCAGCCTTCGACTAGCTATCGAGTAGGAATGTGAGGTGGTAAACGCCGTCGAGATTCCAGTCTGTTAGCCGCGCTGAAAGGTAAGTCTTCATGTCTACTCCTAACTTCGTGCTCACCGATGCGATCACTGCCGAGACGGGCTACCGGATCTGGCTTGATGCAATGATCGAGGACGCGGATAGCGAGACTAAACGACCGACCCTATACTCACTAAGTGCTGAGCGCCTGCTTTTGGAGACGAGTTCTGAATACCAGTCGGGCGGACCGTTGCCCGAAGAGACTTGGGTTGCTTTCGACGGAGACGGAGCTTCTTGGACGGTGCAACTCAACTTGCCAAAAGGCAATGTGGGAAACGTTCTGACCGGTGTGGCACGGGACCAAAACGATAATCTATGGCTTCTCCGTCAGGGCTGGCTGAAGAAGAACTCCGAGTCCGCAGACAAAAGTACGAAATCCGGCCACATAAGAGGTGACGCCTTCAGAGTTCCCTCGGGTCTTGCTCGGGTTAATGTCTCGGGCGGGCTGAAGAACCGAGAATGGTACCCGGTGGCAAGGCTTAACGTTCCGCCGGAGACGATCCGCGAGCAGACCTCTGAGTTTGTCGCCCGCTGCTCAGAGGTGCGGGCTCGGTATGCTTTGGCTCCCCTGGATCCAAACGATACAGCGGTTATTCAAGAGTTGCTTGGACCTGACGAGAGTTCAGAGCCCTATGTCATCGGCCCTAAAGACGCTCAACCTGAAAAGTTGGTGCGTAACCTCCAGGGTGAGGTTTGGAAAGCCTTGAAGGCGAAACTCAAAGAAGCCGGAAAAGAGCTGAAGAAGCAGCGGCATGCAGCCGGCTACGAAGTGGACGGTGCCATGGCTGGCCCCCCGGAGGCGTTGCTGATTGAGATCAAGAGCTCGATCAAAGCTTCGGATGTCTTCGGGGGTATCGGGCAGCTGATGCTCTATCGTCGACTAATCCCGTCCGTGAGGAAACATCGGGCCATTCTACTTGTCCCGAGGTTGCCAAAGCCTGTCCTGATCAAGGCCGCAAAGGATGTTGGCGTTACGATCGAGACATACAAACGGGAAGGAGTTGACGGCAAGGACGTTAGCTTTTCTCCGAGCTTCCTGGCGCTCTGTGGTTTTTGACTTCGGAAGTGAAGGGTAGGCTTGGCCTTCGCCAGTCTACCCGTGCGGGGTTGGTCTAGGCAGCGGCTCCCTGCATCTCTGAAACGAACTGGGAAGGGCCGGACTGTTCTGAGAACAGGATGTGGACGCGCTCTGATGACCGCGTGACGGTCACGAATGCCAGGCGCCGCTGCTCTTCGATGTCGTCATCATCTAGAGAACGTGGGAACTGCTTCTTGCTCCAGCCTGTCGTGCAGACGATCGGTGCCTCTAGGCCCTTTACCCCGTGCATGGTCGAGACCATGACAGCATCAGTCTTGATCGTCTTGCCTGGCATCTGGGTCTGGATGAGATCGGCGAGCTCCGAGAGGGTTTTCACCGCCGAGGCATCAGCCGCGAGGCCGTTGAACACGGTGAGGAAGTGAATTCGCTCCCCCTCGGGCAATGTGTCGAGGAGCTGCTCGAACCCGGCTTGGGCGAAAATGGTATGGAGCCCATAGACCGCGTCGCGGTTATCGAGCATTGGCATGATGGTCCGGTACCGCTGCACAAGCTGAATTAGCTCCGGCCTCTGGATGCGATTGCGATCTACTTCGTCCATTAGGATCTCAAGAATGGGACGGCTCTTGAGAACGCCCATCGTCCAGAGGTTCGTAAGCGTCGGATCGCTCTCTGTGAGGACGCAGCACTGGGCGAGGGCGGGTGTGTCGTTCGCGTTAGATACGAGGCGCAGCCAGGCACTCAGGAGCCGCATCGGGCCGGAATCCACGGCTGAGGGACGAATGAGGTTAACTGGGATACCTCTGTTTCCGAGGCTCAGGGCGATGTCCTGCGCCTCGGCATTGGTGCGGGTCAGAACCATCATCGAAGACCAGGCATAGGCAATGCTCTCGGCCCTGAGGATGTCGGCGAGCACTTCGTCGCGTTGGCGTGGTCCATGAGGATGGAGATTGATGGTGGAGTCGAATCCGCCGTCGTTGGCGGCGTACACGGTCTTCTCGTAACGATCCGAATTATGAGAGATTAGTCTAAGCGCCGCATTCACGATTGGGGCAGGGGAGCGGTAGTTGGTACGAAGCGTGATGACGTCGGCACTCGGGTAACGCTTCTTGAAACCAAGAATGAGACGAGGATCGGCTCCGCGCCATTGGTAAACCACCTGGTCGTCGTCGCCGAGACAGGTAAGGCTCGTATTGTCACCGGTAATGGCGTCGATCCATCTGCCCTGAGCAGTGTTGATGTCTTGGTATTCGTCGACCAGAATTGCGTCGAACTTCTTGTGCCAGGCGCGTGACACGACTTCGTTCCTTAGGAGGGTCAGGACGCCAACGATGAGGTCGCCGTAATCGGCCAATCCGCGGCCACGGAGATGCGTCTCGTAGCTCTTGAGGATGTCCAGGGTCTCGCGGTCATGTTCGCGGCTTGCCACAACCTCGTCCATGGTGAGGCCAGTGTTCTTGAGCCGGTCGAGGAGGCCAGCGATCTGACGAACCTTCTTGGCGAGCGCGTGTGGGGACTGGATGCACTCATGCCGCATCTGTCGGAGAATGGCCGAGATGATGTAGTCCACGTCGGTTGGCTCGAGGGTCGTGAACTGGGAGCCGACGGGGGAAAGGTTCGGGTTCAGCCGGAGGATCCTCGAGGAAAGGGAATGGAACGTCCCGATCCAGAGTTTCTCGGGATTGAATCCCTTGGCGGCGGCATAGGGCGAAATTCTTTCCCGTAGCTCCTGTGCCGCTTTTCGTGTGAACGTGACGGCCATAATCCGATCCGGCGCGATCCCGCGATCCATTGCGGCGACGAACTTTGCAGTCAGGATATGGGTCTTCCCGGTACCGGAGCCTGCAAGGACGAGAACGGGCCGGTCAAAGGTGGTCGCCGCACGGGTCTGATCCTCGTTGAGTGTGTCGAGGATCGATGCGCCGGCGGCGCGGGTTGGGGATACGGCCTGGTTGCTGATCATCTTTGTAGGGTTTTCCAGAAGGTCACTGTTAAACGGTCTCACTACACTTCAGCGCTCCTCAGTGAGTTGGCATGCCCAAATCGGGATAGGGGGGAACCTCGCGGTTCCGCCCCTCCCACACCACCGTACATACGGGTCCGTATACGGCGGTTCGTCGGATTACTCGACCGGCTTGACGTAGATAGAGGCAAGACCGAGGTCCT